>JAGAPK010000017.1 GCA_017623295.1 Lachnospiraceae bacterium
GGCAATCAGTTATTGTGTTGAACATGGTATCTTGGCGAAATTTTTGAAAAGAAACCGTTCTGAGGTTGTAGGGATGTTATTGGAAGAATTCGATGTAGATAAGTATGAGCGAAGCCTGAGAAGAGAAGGATATGAGGAGGGGATAGAGCAAGAAAAGAAAAAAATGGTATTTAGAATGCTTTCAAAAGGTATGATGAAAGAACAAATTGCTGATATTTTGGATGTTTCCATAGAATGGATAGTTAATATAGAAGCAGAGCAAATGAATCAATAATTTGCATAGGGAAATTTGAAAGGCTGTCATAAGTAAATCCAATAAGGTTCCACCGGCTATGAGCCATATGGAACCTTATTTTTGGATGATAAACTTTTTTCTAAAATTATATTTTCAAATTATCCATCAATAACATTAACTGCATCTTTGACATATTTTCGTTCCATCTGGTGATGCATCTTTCTGGTTGCAACGGAATCAAAAAGAATGGAAAAGTCGTAATCTTCCGGGTAGAGCTTATCAGCGGCAACATGTAGTTTTACCCGTTTGTGATTAATCCAGATTTTTCTATCCGGAAGTTGTACGCGTAGAACACCCTTTTCATTGATCGGTTCGCAGACAATGCCAATTTTCTTATTCGGATAAAGCATGACACTGTCGCCGATATGGAATTTGTGTGTCAATGATTGCTGTTTTTCGGTAGAAGTTATTTTTTGCTTCTGAATTTTTGGCATAGCTTTTGTTGGCGCATGATATTGGGTTTTCGTTGTTATACCATCGCCATAAGCTGCTTGTTTTGCAATCTGTAACATATCGTCCGACATTCCTAATTTTTTAGCAATGGAAAAGGCGCAGCTTTCGCCGGCTTCTCCGATAATCAATTGATAAAGCGGTTTCAGATTTTCCTTGTCAAAATCCATGCGTGCGTTGATGATAGCAGTTTCGTTCTGGGCGTAGTGCTTGACTTCCGGATAGTGTGTCGTAACCAGAAAGAGAGCATTGCTGTTTTTCAGGCGTTCCAGTACTGCGATAGCAATTCCCATGCCTTCTGTCGGATCGGTTCCGGAGCCAAGTTCATCCATAATAACCAGGCTTTCGCTCGTAAGTTCATCCAAGATTTCCAGAATATTTTTCATATGTGCCGAAAAAGTAGATAGATTTTCGGACAAATTCTGTCCATCCCCAATATCGCATAAATAGTTGGCATTCATGCAGATATCTGCTTCTTTGCAGGCAACATGAAGACCGCATTGTGCCATTAGGCTGTTTAGGGCAACAGTTTTGATGGATACCGTTTTGCCGCCGGTGTTTGGACCGGTAATAATAATACCGCGAATGCCGTTTCCAATTTGAAATTGCAATGGAACACAAATTGACTTATCCATAAGTGGATGGCGGGCATCTTTTAGGCAGATTCTGCGGTCAGTATTGATTTGTGGTTCGATTCCGTCATATGTCATACTTAATTTGCCTTTGGAAAAAGCAAAATCTAGCTTTTCGATTGTGCGTACATTTTGCAGAAAAGAGGGCAGTTCGTTTAGAAACATTCCCGTCAGTTCATATCGAATGCGGATTTCTTCATTTTCTTCATCCAGTTTCAGGTTTTGAATGGTTTCATAATGTTTACCGACCACAGATGGTTCTATGAAAAGAGTATTTCCGGTAGAGGATTTGTCAATCAAAATACCGGAAATCTGGTGGCGGTATTCCTTTTTTACAGGAACACACATATGTCCGTTTCTGGTAGTGGCAAAATTATCTGACATACAGCTTGTGTGTGTGCGCATAACCTGCTCGGCTTTTTCACGTACCTTTGATTCTTCGGTGGCTAGTTTGCTGCGGATTGATTGCAGAAGCTTTGTGGCGTAATCGTCAACAGCACCATTTCGTATCTGCATCCGGATGGTTTCGCGAAGTTCATCGCAGGCAGTCAGGTTTTCTTCATAATATGCCAGAGAAAAATCATATGCTTTGCATTGGTTCAAATAATCCTGTAAGCGTTTTACAGCCACAAGAGCATCGCCTACTTTTTCCAATTGTTCGGCAGTCAGACAGCCTTCTTTCTCAGCAATTTCAATGATTTGCGGAATATCCAGAAAAGAAACAAGGGGTGGATTTCCTGCTTTTTCTATCATTCGTCTTGCTTCGGTTGTTTCTTTTTGCCATAGTTTTAATTGGCTTTCTTTCAAACATGGTGTCATTGCGATGATTTGCTGTCTAGCAGCATCTGTCATGGCACAGTTAAGCCATAGTTCTTTTATCTTGTCAAATTCTAATATTTTTTCTGTGTGATTCATTGTGATAAAACTCCTTATGATATCATTATTTGCATTACGTTAGGGACTTGTAGCAGTCATACTCCACATATCCGTGAATGTGGTTTAAGGCACCTTCTACTAATTCGGTAGCCATGAGGCAGTCAATAGACGGTAAGTGTACGGTTTTTGCCGGATTGCCTTCGACCAGACTGCGTACAAGTTTACCTTCTTGTTCGTTATCATGTTCGGTAAAAACTTTTTCTACCAGATTCAGTGACTTTGTTTCATATTTTGTTTCCATTGATTTTATAATTCGTTTCATAGATGTTGTCTCCTTCATATTTGATGGTTGGGAATAATTATTTACAAGATTTTAGACAGAAAAAGAGAACAGAACTAAAAAAGTCATGGCATCCCCCGCAAACAGGTTCACCATGACTACAATTTATAGATACAAGTTGAAATATAAATATGAGATTGGCATAAAAATAGCATGACATCTGCCATGCGTTCTCATCATAATATATCGTGTTTGTGAATCGTATTGCAAAAGGATAAAAGGACAGACTCCAAGCAGGAAGTACCATCGCCACAACTATTTAATTAGTTCTGTTCTCCATTCACAACGACTAACATACAAATTCCTCACTTAATAATTTATATTGACATTGTCATCATATAAGATGTCTCATTTATTGTCAAGAAAAAATTTTCAGAAAAATATATTCAGAACTCGAAAATAATCCCATTGAAACCAGAACAAATGTTTGCTATAATAAAAACGGAGGATGCTTTTATGGAACAGATGTCATTATTCGATAAAAGAGAAGAGAGTATACCTTTGGCGAGTCGTTTACGTCCGCAGAAGTTGGAAGAGTTTGTTGGGCAGGAGCATTTGTTAGGGCAAGGGAAAATGTTGCGGAATCTGATTGAGCAGGATCAGATTTCTTCGATGATATTCTGGGGACCGCCGGGAGTGGGGAAGACCACACTTGCCAGTATTATTGCAGGCAGAACGAAAGCAACTTTTATCAATTTCAGTGCCGTAACCAGTGGTATTAAGGAAATTAAGGAAGTGATGGGGCAGGCAGAAATCAGTCGCAAGATGGGGATTCGCACTGTTCTTTTTGTGGATGAAATTCATCGATTTAATAAAGCACAACAGGATGCGTTCTTACCCTATGTTGAGAAAGGGAGTATTCTGCTTATTGGTGCAACGACGGAGAATCCTTCTTTTGAGGTAAATGCTGCGCTATTGTCCAGATGCCGTGTGTTTGTGTTAAAAGCATTGGAAGAGAATGATCTTGTGAAATTATTGCAGAATGCGCTTCAAAATCCGGCAGGTTTTGGACAGCAGAAGATAGAGATGATAGAGGAACAGTTACGGGCGATTGCTGTTTTTGCAAACGGAGATGCGAGAACTGCATTGAACACGCTGGAAATGGCCGTTTTAAATGGAGATATTCAACCGGATGGAAGTATTTATGTGACAGATGAAGGGGTAGCACAATGCATCAATCGTAAATCATTGCTATATGACAAATCCGGCGAGGAGCATTACAACCTGATTTCAGCTTTGCATAAATCTATGCGAAACAGTGATCCGGATGCAGCGATTTATTGGATGTGCCGGATGTTGGAAGGTGGAGAGAATCCACTTTATATAGCAAGAAGACTGGTTCGGTTTGCCAGCGAAGACATTGGTATGGCAGATAGTCATGCGTTGCAGGTAGCAGTAGCAGCTTATCAGGCCTGTCATTTCTTGGGTATGCCGGAATGTGATGTGCATCTGACACATGCGGTTACTTATCTTGCTATGGCACCGAAGTCCAATGCCTTATACCGGGCAATTGAACATTGTAAAGACGATGTGCGGACGAAGAATGCGGAGCCGGTGCCGCTTCAGCTTCGTAATGCGCCAACGAAATTGATGGAAGATTTGAAGTATGGAGAGGGGTATCAGTATGCCCATAATACGGAGGAAAAATTAACCAGAATGGAGTGTCTGCCGGAATCTATGCGTGATTGCTGTTATTACGAGCCGACTATGCAAGGTGAAGAAGCAGATGTGAAACAGAGATTAGAAGAAATAAAGCGGTGGAAGAAACAAGGAGACAAACTATGACTTAAAATATAAAAAATGGATAAAAATAATATAATTTTTTATTGAAAAATTATGGTGAGTGTGCTATAGTGATTTAAACCGATGAAGCGGAGATAAAGGTAGTTATGCTCTTACAGAGAGCCCATGATGCTGAGAATTGGGTGGAAAACAGATTATCAAATGGACCGCTGAGGGTGCAGTCAAATGTATTTTATCGATGATACAGAGTATTCTGCAACGTGTCAGCATACGTTAGTTGCTAGGGATATGTTAGTATCCTACAGAGGGCGCGGCCTGTGGCAGCGAATCAAGGTGGCATCGCGGATAAAGAATTATTCGTCCTTGACAGAAACATAACGATTCTGTCTGGGGCGTTTTTTTATGGACATCTTCAAGACAGAATAAAAAAAGTAAATGGTTTTGTAAGGAGGTAGTACCATGATTAAAGAAGCGATTGTAAAGATTGTAGACAAACAAGATTTGACTTATGATGAGGCATATGAAGTAATTTCAGAAATCATGAGTGGTCAGACAACACCAACACAGAATGCAGCATTTCTGGCGGCATTATCAACCAAAAGTACCAAAGCGGAAACGATTGATGAAATTTCCGGTTGTGCAGCGGCAATGAGGGCTCATGCCACAAAGGTTGAAAATGACATGGATTTGTTGGAAATTGTTGGAACAGGTGGCGATAATTCCAATAGCTTCAATATTTCAACTACAACAGCTTTTGTAGCAGCATCTGCCGGCATTAAGGTGGCAAAACACGGTAATCGTGCAGCATCTTCCAAATGTGGGACAGCAGATTGTCTGGAAGCACTTGGTGTCAACATTGATTTGGAGCCTGAGAAATGTATTTCTCTTTTACAGGAAGTTTGTTTTTGTTTCTTTTTTGCACAGAAATATCATACATCTATGAAGTATGTAGGATCTATTCGTAAAGAATTAGGTATTCGTACCGTTTTCAATATTTTAGGACCACTTACCAATCCAGCAAGTCCGAAGCGGCAGTTACTTGGTGTATATGATGAATCTCTGGTTGAGCCACTTGCACAGGTTCTTATGAAATTGGGCGTAAAACGTGGTATGGTAGTTTATGGTCAGGAAAAGCTGGATGAGATTTCTTTGTGTGCACCGACAACCGTAGCAGAAATTAAAGATAATGAGTATAAAGTATATGAAATTACACCGGAACAGTTTGGTTTTGAACGTTGTAAAGCGGCAGATTTGGTAGGAGGCACGTCGGAAGAAAATGCTGCAATTATCCGGGGAATTCTGAATGGTGAAAAAGGACATAAACGTAATGCTGTACTGATGAATGCGGGGGCTGCTTTATATATTGGCGGCAAAGCGGACAATATGGCAGATGGAATCAAATTGGCAGAGGAGCTGATTGATTCCGGTAAAACATTGGCTACATTAGAGGCAATTATTAAGGCATCTAATGAATAAGACAAATCGTTGAAGTAAAATAAAGTACAAATAGGATAGAAGCAAAGGAACATGTTATCAGAGCAGAGGCAAAGATGACATGTTCTTTTTGTATGTCCGGAAAAGATTTTGGTAATCCAGGAAAAGTAGTCATAACTTGGACAACATTTCATATATTAGGATAAGGAGGCGGGAAATGAAAAAGGAGAACATCCTACAAATTTTTCCAGATTTTATGCGAGAAAGGTGGACGAAGGTAGCGGAAATCTCAGAGAAACTGCAGGAAATCCGATTTCGGGTCAATCAACCAATATGGATTCTCATGGATAACCGTGAGTGGTTTTTAACAGAAAATGGTCAGCTGACGCGGGACATCAGAAAGGCAATCTATAGTGATGAAAAAGAGCTGGAGGCATTACTTGCGCATATTTGTCAGTATTCAATTTATGCTTTTGCAGATGAAATCAGACAAGGCTATATGACGATTCAAGGTGGTCATAGAATTGGACTTGCCGGGCAGGTTATACTGGAAAATCAAGAAGAAGTAAGAAATATGAAGTATATTCGTTATTTAAATATTCGTATTGCACATGAGATAAAAGGTGTGTCGGATTTCGTATTACCTTTTTTGTATGAAAACGGAGGAGTTTTAAATACGTTAATCATATCACCGCCCGGGTGTGGAAAAACAACGATGCTACGAGATCTGGTTCGGAATTTTTCGGAGGGAACGGTATATGGAGAAGGAAAAAACGTGGGAGTTGTAGACGAACGTTCTGAGATTGCAGGAAGCTTTCTGGGTGTACCGCAGAATGACATCGGTATCCGTACGGATATTATGGATGCCTGCCCGAAACAGGAGGGAATGATGATGTTGATTCGTTCCATGTCACCGGACATTCTGGCAGTAGATGAACTCGGGAGTGTTGGTGATATAGAGGCGTTACATCAGGCAACGCATTGTGGCTGTAAAATGCTTGCTACTATTCATGGCTTTTCTCTAGAAGATGTCTATCAGAAAAGATATATGAAAGAAGTGATAGAAGAACAGCTTTTTGACAGATATATGATTCTTGGAAAGAAAAATAACAGGTGTATTGTATCGGAAATATATGATAAAGAAAGGAAACTATGCTCAAACTGGCAGGAGTTGTATTGTTGATGTCTGGATGTGTTGGAATGGGTATCAGCAAAGTGAGAGAAGAAAAAAGAAGAACGTGGGAACTTCGGCAGATAAAAAGGATTATTACTCGAATCCAGAATGAAATGATTTATGGAAAAAGAACCTTGCCGGAAATTTGTTTTCTGTTAAGTGGGTGTATGGAACAGCCTTATCAGGAGATTTTCTATAACATATATCAGAAATTAGGAGAAAACAGAGGAGTAGTTTTGGAAAAGTTATGGAAAGAACAAATGGAAAACGGATTGAAGGAACTGCCGTTAAAAAAGGAGGAAAAAGATATTTTATACACTTTGCCGGAACATCTTGGAATACAGGATGAGACGATGCAGGCGGCGGATATCGGACAATCTCTGGATATGGTGACAGAGCGCGTTCGACGGGCAGAAGCAGAGTATGAAAGTAAAGCTAAAGTAATTATGAGTCTTAGTGTTACAGCCGGATTGTTTATCAGTATTTTATTATTATGAAGATACATAAGGGGGAAAAATGGGCGTTAGTCTTATTTTTAAAATCGCAGCAGTTGGCATATTAGTAACGATTTTAAGCCAGATTTTAAAGCATAGCGGAAGAGAAGAACATGCTTTTTTAATTAGTCTTGCGGGATTGATTCTGGTAATGACATGGATTATACCATATATTTACGAGTTATTTATGATGATTCAGGACTTGTTTACGATTTAATTAGGATTTGATTTTAAATTGTGAAGAAAAGGGGACAGGCTGTTGCTATGGATATTATTAAAATTGGATTAATTGGGTTGATAGGGGTAATGATTGCAGTATCACTTAAAAGCTACAAAACGGAGTATGGAATCTATATCGGACTGGCAGTTTGCTTGCTGATTCTTACTTATGCAGTGAATTATTTTACCCAGATATTAAATGGAATGGAGAACTTGCAAAAGTATTTAGGGGATAATTTTCAATATTTATCTATTCTGTTTAAGGCGGTTGGTGCTGCTTATGTATGTGAATTTTGTTCCGGAATTTGTAAGGATGCTGGATATGCCGGTATAGCCGGACAAGTTGAAACTATGGGAAAAATGTATATTATGCTCGTCGGAATGCCGGTTCTGTTTGCTTTGATGGAAAGTATACAAAGCATTGCGGGATAAAAACAAAGCATCGCGAGATGAAAATAAAATCGAAAATGGAAGTTACAGAATAGGAAGTTACAGAATAGAAATTGCAGAATGGGTTGAAAGATTAGAATGGGGAAGAAAAATGTTTTAATAACTATAATTCTGGCTTGTTGTTTTGCGTGGTTGATGCCAATAAAGGTTCAAGCGGCAGAAACGATGGATTTCTGGAGTGAAATGGACTTGGAAGAAGCAGAAAAATCCTTTCAATCTCTTTTCCCGGAGTATCAATTTGATGGAAAACAAGTGTTATCTTTGATAACAAAGGGCGAAATCATGGAAGCATTAAAACTCTTATTGTCTGGTTTGCTGGATTCAGCAAAAGCACAGGTTGGAGAAATCAAAAGCCTTTTTGTCATGATTCTCATTTTGGGAATTACAGCGGCATTGTTTTCAAATTTTGCAGATGTTTTTCAAAGCCATCAGGTATCGGATATTGCATTTTATTTTGTATATCTGCTATTGATAGCAGTTTTGTTAAAAGTGTTTGTCAGTGCATCGGATGTGGTAAAGGAGATGCTGAATCAACTCACAACTTTTATGCAGTTGTTTATACCGGCATATTTATTAGCTGTTGTGACAGCAGCAGGAACCGTTTCGGCATCAGCGTATTACCAGCTTTTCCTGATTGTAGTCTATTTGCTGGAAAAAGGTTATTTATCTTTGCTTCTTCCACTTATCTATTGCTTTGTTTTGTTGAGTATTATTAATGGTATCTGGATGGAGGAAAAATTGAATTTATTATTGGATTTTATCCAGAAAATTGTAGAAGGAAGTGTAAAAATAACAATTGGTATCATTACGGGATTCGGAATTTTACAGTCGTTGATATCACCGGTTATAGATGTATTGGAATCATCTGCTGTGAAGAAGGTTATATCTGTAATTCCCGGAATTGGTAATTTAACAGAAGGAATGTTTGAAATGGTAATTGGTTCTGCCGTATTGATTAAAAATAGTATTGGCATTTTTATAACGATTGTTATGTTGTTTGTGTGCGCATTGCCGATTTTGAAACTATTATTGTTATCCGGTGCATTGAAAGTTAGCGCGGCTTTGATTGGGATTATAAGTGATAAGCGAATGACAAATTGTGCGAACAGGGTAGGGGATGGAAGCCTGTTACTATTAAAAGTAGCTTTATCTGCTATTGGACTATTTATTATTAGTATAGCACTGATAGCTTCTTCTACCAATCGGGGGATGTAATGGGTGTTTTGGTAGATGTCATAAAAAAAATCGGAATCTTTATGCTTGCAGCACAGGCAGTCATTCATTTTGCACCGGGGCAGAAATATGAGAAGTATATAAAGCTGATAGTAGGTATTCTTATTTTAGTGCAATTTATTATTCCAATTAACAAGTTACTAGGAGGAGATGAAACGGAATGGAGTACGTTGTTAGAAACAATGGAAATTGAAAAAGTGATGGAGCAGGGAACGACAATCGAATATCTGGAAGAAGAAACCGGATTTGAGAAAATGACTTTTTCGGTAGAGGATAAATCGGAAGTACAGCAAACAGTGGTTGAACAAATAGAAAAAGAAGTTAAATCTAAATTAAACAACCACATTTCTGGTAGGGGATATACAATAACAAATGTTATAATTATGATAAAACAAGGAAAATTTAAGAATCAGACAAATATGGATAACCAACAAAATGAGGAAAATGCAGCATATGAACTTGAGTCTGTGCGGATTGAAATGTATCAGACAAGTAATAAGAATGATGCGGATGCGGGAAACAGTATAAGCAAAAGTGAAAATAAAAATGAAGGTAAAAATGAAGCGGAAAGTAGAGTCGCAAGTGGAGAAAATAAGGCTCGGATTGAACAAGTACGGATTGATAAGATTGAAGTTGGCGAAGAAAAAATAGAAGTACAGGAAAATAGTCAGGAGATTGCCTTGCAGTTTCGCAAAGAATTTAGTGAGATACTTGGGATTCAAGAAGAAAAAATGGAGGTAATTGTATATGGAACAGATGAAGAAAATGATGGATAAGATGTTAAAAGGAAGAAAAATGCGAAAGGATCAGCTTCTTTTGATGATATTATCCGGAATATTATTATGTGTCATAGCATTACCGGTAAAAGAAACTGATTCTGGTACTTCAGGGATAAAGTCCAATATATCGAACAGTAATTATGATACAGTAGATAATCATAAGCAGACATCATCTGAAACAGATGAAATGGAATCCTTAAGCAGTTCCATAGAGGGAGATTCCTATACGGTATATTGGGAAGATAAATTACAAGAAGCATTATCACAGATTGAAGGAGCCGGTGAAGTGGAGGTGCTTATTACATTAAAGGAATCGGAAACTAAAGTATTGGAGAAAGATATTCCGGAAGAGATAAGTGAAACACAGGAAAACGATGCAGAAGGTGGAAATCGTACCATAACGGAGAAACGGATGGAAGAAACAACTATTTATACGGTAAATGAAGATGGGCAAAACGTACCATATGTCAGTAAAATTATACAACCTGTTGTGGAAGGTGTTGTAGTAATTGCACAAGGTGGTGACTCGATGATTGTAAAACAAAATATTATTGAGACAATTCAGGTATTATTTGGGGTAGATACGAATAAGATAAGAGTAGTAAAAATGAAAACCAAAAATGAATAAAGGGGAGAATGGTTTTGAAAAATATGATTAAGAAGAATCAGGTAATGATTACAGCATTGGCAATTATGATTGCAGTTGCAGGTTACTTGAATTTCGCAGGCACAAAGGTTACGGATGAAGAAATTATGACTGTAAATGGAGAAATTGAAACAGATGATATGGGAAACCTGGCTTTGAATGAGGAAGAAACTGATTATAGTGTACTATTAGATTTGTCGGAGGAAGATATGGAACAGGCTTCCGGCGACATTGAAAGTCTTGACAGCGATATCGAATTATCCAGTACAGATACTTTAGATAGTGAAACGGCTGAAACGGTAAGTGATGAGCTGATGGAGGATGAAGTGCCGGGTGAGGCAGTATTTACATCTTCTTCCGGCGTTTCTACATTATCCAGTGCCAAATTGCAGAAAGAGCAGACGAGAGCACAGAACAAAGAAACACTTTTAGAAATTATCAATAATGCGAATGTAAGTGAAACACAGAAACAGGAAGCTGTTAATAGTATGATTAGCATGACTGATGTTGCTGAGAAAGAAACAGCGGCAGAAATTTTGTTAGAGGCAAAAGGATTCAGTGATGCGATTGTCAGCATTGATGGTGACAGTGTAGATGTGGTTGTTAACACAACAGAACTGACAGAAGCACAACGTGCACAGATTGAAGATATTGTAATCCGTAAGACCGGTGTTAGTGCAGATGCTATCATAATAAGTACTGTAAATTCAAATTAGATGCACACATCGTTAATTCATGATATAATAAATCTGGTATGCACAAAACTTGGTAGCTATACTTAAAAATATTGATTCGTATATTTTGGAGGCAAAAGATGAAAAGAGTTTTTTTAATCGTTTTAGATAGTTTTGGAATAGGTGAAATGGAGGATGCGGCTGCATATGGTGATAAAGGAACCAATACCTTGCGTTCCGTATCTTCCAGTACCTATTTTCATATGCCTAATATGGGAAAAATGGGCTTTTTTAATATAGACGGAGTGAGCTGTGGGACGAAAGAAGAAAATCCGACAGCGCGGATTGCCCGTATGAAAGAAGCATCCAGAGGAAAAGATACAACGATAGGACATTGGGAAATTGCGGGAATTATTTCAAAGCAACCCCTGCCGACATACCCGGATGGTTTCCCACAGGAAGTTTTGGATGCATTTAGTAAACTGACCGGCAGAGGTGTTCTGTGCAATAAACCATATTCCGGAACAGAAGTTATCAGAGATTATGGTGATGAACATGTGAAAACAGGCGATTTGATTGTTTATACTTCAGCCGATAGTGTGTTTCAGATTGCGGCACATGAAGAAGTGGTTCCGGTAGAAACTTTATATGAATACTGTCGTATGGCAAGAGAACTTTTACAGGGAGAACATGGTGTGGGCAGAGTAATTGCGCGTCCTTTTATCGGAGAGAATGGTAATTATACGAGAACTCCGAAACGTCATGATTTTTCATTGCAGCCGCCGGCAGTTACCATGTTAGATCAGTTGCAGGCAGCCGGAAAAGATGTTATTTCGGTAGGAAAAATCAAAGACATTTTTGCAGGGAAAGGAATTACGGAATTTACCTATACAAAAGGAAATGAAGAAGGTATTGAAAAAGCATTAGAATATCTGGATAAAGATTTTGAAGGTTTATGCTTTGTCAATCTGGTAGATTATGATATGCTGTATGGGCACCGAAATGATATCGATGGTTATGCGAAGGCATTGGCATATTTTGATGAGAAATTGCCGGAGATTTGTTCAAAGTTGCGGGAAGATGATATTTTGATGATAACGGCAGATCATGGCTGTGATCCGGGATATACTGTTTCAACAGACCATTCCAGAGAGCATACACCATTCATTATGTATGGGGCAAAGATTGCACCGGATAATCTGGGAACAAGAGATACGTTTGCAGATATTGGGGCAACTGTGTTAGATTATTTTGAGATAAAACCGGAATTTACCGGATCATCAATGCTTTAATTTGGAGGATAAGAACGTGGGCAATTATGCAGACGAAATTAACAAAAGACGAACATTTGCGATTATTTCACACCCGGATGCAGGTAAGACAACCTTGACGGAGAAATTCTTATTATATGGTGGAGCAATCAATCTTGCCGGTAGTGTAAAAGGAAAGGCAACGGCAAGACATGCCGTATCAGACTGGATGGAAATTGAGAAAGAAAGGGGTATTTCAGTTACTTCTTCTGTTTTACAGTTTCAATACGACGGATTCTGTATTAACATTCTGGATACACCTGGACATCAGGATTTCTCTGAGGATACCTATCGTACTTTGATGGCGGCGGATTCTGCAGTTATGGTTATTGATGCTTCCAAGGGTGTTGAAGCGCAGACCAGAAAATTATTTAAAGTATGTGTTATGCGACAGATTCCGATTTTCACATTTATCAATAAAATGGATAGAGATGCTAACGATACTTTTGAATTACTGGATGAAATTGAGAAAGAACTTGGAATTGCAACGTGTCCGATTAACTGGCCAATCGGTTCCGGTAAGGAATTTAAAGGCGTGTATGATAGAGAAACGAAGAGTGTCGTAACTTATTCAGATACAGAAAAAGGTACGAAAGAAGGTCTGGCAACACAGATTCCAGTTGACAATGAGGACGAGCTTGTTGCGCATATTGGAGAAGCCTTTAAAGAACAGCTTTTTGATGAAATTGATTTGTTGGATGGTGCCAGTGCAGAATACGATTTGGAAAGAATTCGTGCGGGTAAGCTGACACCGGTATTTTTCGGTTCTGCTTTAACCAATTTTGGTGTAGAAATCTTTTTACAGCACTTTTTGAAAATGACAACAACACCATTGCCACGTAGAGCGGATATCGGTCTGATTGATCCGGTAGAAAATGAGTTTTCTGCATTTGTATTCAAGATTCAGGCAAATATGAATAAAGCACATCGTGACAGAGTTGCATTTATGCGAATTTGTTCCGGTAAGTATGATGCCAGTATGGAAGTAAAGCATGTGCAGGGTGGTAAAGTTATGCGTCTTTCGCAACCGCAGCAGATTATGGCAGATGAGCGTAAGATTTTAACAGAAGCTTATGCCGGTGATATTATCGGCGTATTTGATCCGGGTATTTTCTCAATCGGTGATACAATTTGTATGCCGAAGGAACAGTTTGAATATGAAGGAATACCGACTTTCGCACCGGAGCATTTTGCCAGAGTACGTCAGCTTGATACAATGAAACGTAAGCAGTTTGTAAAGGGTATTACGCAGATTGCGCAGGAAGGTGCGATTCAGATTTTCCAGGAATTCAACACCGGTATGGAAGAAATTATCGTAGGAGTGGTAGGTGTACTGCAGTTTGATGTTTTAAAATACCGTCTGGAAAATGAATATAATGTAGAAATCCGTCTGGAGAATTTACCATATGAGTATATTCGCTGGATTGAAAATAAAGATATTGATTTGGACAAGTTGACAGGAACTTCGGATATGAAGAAAATCAAAGATTTAAAAGGAAATCCGTTGTTACTGTTTGTAAATCAGTGGAGTATCGGTATGACAGAAGAAAGAAATGCCGGACTGATACTTTCTGAATTTGGAAGGAATTAAAGAATTCATGAAAAAAACAATTGTCTTGTTGTTTAGCATGCTGGTATTAACAGGTTCTTTGGCCTATGCAGCTTATATAAATGATGTGTTTGAATTGCCATATCCTGCCGTAGAAGAGCGGGTGGAAAGTGAGCAGCTGCAAAGCGAAGAATCCACGACAGAGCAGACGGATATAGAACAGGCAGGCACAGAACAAACAGATGATTATGCGGTTGAGGAACAGACTGTTCAGATAGAAGATGACGGACAGGCTATCGAAGTAACAGGCAGCACGGAAGTAATCAAGGAATTTACAGAGGAAGACAGACTTCTTCTGGAGCAAAAGCAGAAAAACAGCTATGCATATAATCAACTAACAGCAGAAGAACAGAAAATCTATACGGAAATATTGTGGGCATTGGAGGAATTTCAGGAAAACGTTAAGCTTTCCAGTATGGATAAAGATGAAATTTGCCGAATTTTCCAATGTGTTTTGAATGATCATCCGGAAATCTTCTATGTAGATGGGTATACCTATACGCAATATACGTTGGGCGATGTCCTAAAAAAGATTACTTTCACCGGAACCTATAGTATTGCAAGGGAAGAAGTGGAAGCACGAAAACAACAGATTGATAATTATGTAAACCAGTGCTTTGCTAAAATGCCTCAGAACGCAGATGAATATACGAAAGTGAAGTATATTTATGAATATTTGATAGATCATACGGAATATGATGCGACAGTAGAAGATAATCAGAATATCTGCTCTGTTTTTCTGGATGGGAAATCGGTTTGTCAGGGATATGCCAAAGCAACACAGTATTTGCTGGAACAGGCTGGAATTATATCGACTCTCGTTTTGGGAACCGTAGAAAACGGAGAAGGACATGCATGGAATCTGGTACAGATAGACGGGGCATGGTACTACGTGGATACTACATGGGGAGATGCTTCTTATCAAGCGGTTGGAGGAGAAGCTTCTTATCCGGAGAATAAGATTCCAACCATAAATTACGATTATTTATGCGTAACGACAGAACAGCTTTGTAAGACACATGCAATTGATAACGTTGTGGAATTACCGGCATGTGTGTCTATGGATGCTAATTATTATGTCAGAGAGGGATTATATTTTACTTCGGTAAACGAAGAACAATTAACACGCATTTTTGAAAATGGCTATGAAAAAGGTAATGCGTTTGTGACTTTAAAATGTGCTTCTTTGGATATTTATAAACAGTTACAGGAAATGCTGATTACAAATCAGGCAATTTTCCGTTATTTAAATTGTCCGGATGGAGTTGTGTCTTATACGGATGATGAGAAGCAATTTAGTATGAGCTTCTGGTTATAAGATTTGGGGATGGGACTATGCAAAAATAAGAAATTTTGGTATACTTAACCCAAATTGATATCACCCTGGAGAAATTGGAGGAAATTTACATGGAACAGGAATTTGGTAGAAATACATGTGTATTACAGGAAGACGAAAAAATCGGTTCAGTCAAAATTGCTGATGATGTTGTAGCTATGATTGCAGCACTGGCAGCAATGGAAGTAGAGGGTGTAGCGGGCATGTCCGGCAATATGACAAATGAATTTCTGAGCAGAGTTGGTATGAAAAATGCCGCAAAGGGTGCAAGAGTAGAAGTATTGCAGAGAAAAGTGAAAGTGGATCTGGCGATTACAATGGAATATGGTTTCAATATTCCGGCAACTTGTCAGAGAGTACAGGCAAAAGTAAAAAGCACTGTAGAAAATATGACAGGATTAGAAGTGACTGATGTAAATATCAGAATTGCGGGAATTAATGTAACAAAAGAAAAATAAGACAAAGTAGGAGTCAGTCAAAATGAGCAGAAGAGAATTGAGAGAACAGATTTTTAAACTGTTGTTTCGTATTGAGTTTAATAGTTTAGAAGAAATGCCGGAACAGGAAAAACTTTTTTTTGAGGATGAATGTGAGGCAGATGTGGAAGATACAGAGTATATTTCTGCAAAATATCAGAAGATTATAGAAAAAATGTCAGACATTGACAAGATGCTGAATGAAAAGGCAGAAAACTGGGATACCGGAAGAATGGGCAAGGTTGATCTTACTATTTTAAGATTAGCCGTTTATGAAATTGCTTATGATGAAGATGTACCAACCAGTGTAGCAATCAATGAGGCAGTAGAGCTGGCAAAGAAATTTGGTCAGGATGCTTCCGCAGGATTTGTAAATGCAATTTTAGCAAAATTTGCATAAAAAACAGGTGTTATAATGCAAAATGTGTATACCGTAGCACAAGTAAATTCTTACATTAAAAATATGTTCACGCAGGATTTTATGTTGCAGTCGATTTCTGTTAAGGGAGAAGTTAGTAACTGCAAATACCATTCCTCTGGACATATTTATTTTACATTAAAGGATGCAAAAGGAACAATAGCATGCGTTATGTTTGCCGGAAACAGGGGCGGTTTGGCATTTCAGATGAGAGAAGGCCAGCAGGTTGTTGTGAGCGGCAATGTGGATGTTTATGAACGAGATGGCAAGTATCAGCTTTATGCGCGTGAAATTAAGCAGGATGGTGCCGGAGCTTTATATGAACGTTTTGAACGATTGAAAATTGAGTTGGAAGAAAGAGGCATGTTTGCCAGAGAATACAAACAGCCGATTCCGAAGTATATACGTACTTTAGGAGTTGTAACAGCACAAACCGGAGCAGCAGTCAGGGATATTATTCAGATTGCAACGAGAAGAAATCCTTATGTACAGATTATTTTATATCCGGCAATTGTGCAGGGTGAAATGGCAGTTCCAAGTATTGTCAATGGTATTCATGCAATGGAGAAGTATCAGGTAGATACGATTATTGTAGGTCGTGGTGGTGGTTCCATAGAAGATTTATGGGCATTTAACGAAGAAGCAGTAGCACAGGCGATTTTTGATTGCCCGATTCCAATTATTTCGGCAGTTGGACATGAGACAGATACAACTATTGCTGATTTTGTAGCGGATTTGAGAGCACCTACGCCATCGGCAGCAGCGGAACTGGCAGTTTATGATATCGACCAACTACAGGATAAGTTGGGAGAATATGCATATACTTTGCAGCATTTGTGTAGAAATAAGATAGCCGGATATCAGAACAGACTGGAACACTACCGAATGCAATTGAAATATTTAAGTCCTGCGAACCAGATTCGGGAGAAAAGAACCTATCTGATGAAGTTGGAAGAAACCTTGCAGGATTGTATGGAGCAAAATATAGCTGAGAAAAGGCATAAACTGGCCATTTTCATTGAACAGATGAATGGTTTATCACCTCTTATGAAGTTAAATCAGGGATATTCTTATACAGCAGATGCAGAAGGAAAAACGATTTCCAGAATTGAACAGGTGAAGCCGGAAGATGAATTGAAGGTTTATGTTAAGAACGGCATGATTAGGACGAAGGTAGTGGATAGCCACAAAATAGCGTGGGAGGTGCCGCATGAGTAAGAAGATAGATAAGGAACAGGAAAAAGAAGAGATTACACTTTCTCTGGAAGAAGCTTTTGAACAGATTGAGGGCATGATAGAGCAGTTAGAAGAGGAAGATATAACTTTAGAAGATTCTTTTCGGGCTTATCAGGAAGGCATGAAGCTTTTAAAATATTGTGATGAGAAGATTGACCGAGTAGAGAAACAAGTTTTAAAAATTAATGAAGTTGGTGAGTTGGATGAATTTTAATGAAGAATTACAGACAAAAACAGAAGAAATGAGATCTACCTTGCAGGCATTTCTGCCAACGGAAGAAGGTTTGCAGAAAACCGTAATTGAGGCAATGA
The DNA here is from genome assembly GCA_017623295.1 of Lachnospiraceae bacterium. GTDB lineage: Bacteria > Bacillota > Clostridia > Lachnospirales > Lachnospiraceae > UBA3282. The sequence continues at coordinate 18,137 of JAGAPK010000017.1, forward strand.
ATTATTCGACGTTAGCAGGCGGAAAAAGACTCCGTCCGATGATGATGGCAGAAACCTATGCGATGTTTGGCGGAAAGAGTGAAATTATTAAGCCATTTATGGCGGCGATTGAAATGATACATAATTACTCTCTTGTACATGATGATTTGCCGGCGATGGACAACGATGAGTATCGACGCGGCATGAAGACGACGCACGTAGTATATGGGGAAGGCATGGCAGTCTTGGCAGGTGATGGTTTGCTGAACTATGCTTTTGAAACGGCATGTAAGGCGTTTGAAAAAGCCAAAACTTTGGAAGACTATCAAAGAGTTGCCAAAGCACTTACTGTACTTGGTAAGAAAGCCGGTATCTATGGAATGATTGGCGGACAGTGTGTTGATATTGAAGCAGAAGAAAAACAGGAACTGGTAACAGAAGAAGTTCTTCTGTTTATTCATGAACACAAGACCGCAGCTTTGATTCAATGTGCAATGATGATTGGTGCGATTCTGGCAGGAGCAAGTGATGAACAGATAGAACGCATTGAGAAATGTGCTTATAATATTGGTGTCGCATTCCAGATTCAGGATGACATTCTGGATGTGACGAGTAGTCTGGAAGTGCTTGGAAAACCGGTAGGCAGTGATGAGAAGAATCATAAAATAACATACGTTACATTACATGGATTAGAGGAATCTAAGGAACAGGTGGAAGCATTGTCCAATGAAGCAATCCAGATTTTATCTTCTTTTACAGAAAGAAATCTATTTTTAGAGAAGTTGGTAGAGCAGCTAATTTACAGAGAAAAATAAAAGGGGAATACTATGTTTCTTGAAAAGATAGAAAAAACCAATGATATCAAAGAAATCGGAGCAGAGAATTATGATGCGCTGGCAGAAGAAATCCGACAGTTTCTGATTCAGTCTATCAGTGTAACAGGCGGACATCTCGGCTCTAATCTTGGTGCAGTTGAATTGACAATGGCATTACATTTATCTTTGAATTTACCGGAGGATAAGATTATCTGGGATGTAGGACATCAGTCTTATACCCACAAGATTCTTACCGGAAGAAGAGAAGGCTTTGTCAATTTGCGTAAGTACGGTGGTATGAGCGGTTTCCCGAAAAGAAAAGAGAGTGATTGTGACAGTTTTGATACCGGACACAGTTCTACGTCTATTTCTGCCGGACTTGGTATGGTTAAAGCAAGAGATATCCAGGGTGGCAAAAATACAATCGTTTCTGTAATCGGGGATGGTTCACTGACTGGTGGTATGGCTTATGAAGCATTAAATAATGCTTCCCGACTGGAAACCAATTTTATCATTATTCTGAATGATAATAATATGTCTATCTCTGAAAATGTGGGTGGTGTTTCAAAATATTTAAATAACATTCGAACAGCTGATATGTATTTGGATTTAAAAGAAGGCGTTTATAATTCTTTGCATGGAAAATCCAAATATGGTGATAGGGTAGTTTCTCAGATTCGACGTGCGAAAAGCAGTTTTAAACAGCTGGTTGTGCCGGGGATGTTCTTTGAAGACATGGGAATTACTTATTTAGGGCCCGTAGATGGACATGATATTCCGGCAATGATGCGTATGATGAAAGAAGCAAAAAAAATCAAAGGTGCGGTACTAATTCATGCCATTACCCAGAAAGGTAAGGGATTTGGACCGGCAGAAAGACATCCGGCAAGATTTCATGGTGCAGAACCTTTTGATATTGAAACAGGAATTCCAAGTAAGCCAAGAACAAAGGCAAACTATACGGATATCTTCTCAACGGTTATGTGCAAGCTTGGGCAGAGAGATGAAAGCGTAGTTGCTATTACTGCGGCAATGCCGGACGGAACGGGTCTTAAGCGTTTTCGAAATATGTATCCGGATCGTTTCTTTGATGTAGGTATTGCGGAAGAACATGCGGTTACTTTTGCAGCAGGACTGGCAGCAGGTGGTCTGAAACCGATTGTTGCGATTTATTCGTCCTTTTTGCAAAGAGCATATGATCAGATATTGCATGATGTCTGCATTCAGAATCTGCCGGTTATTTTCGCAATTGACAGAGCTGGATTAGTTGGAAGTGATGGAGAAACACATCAAGGTATTTTTGATTTGTCTTATTTATCATCCATTCCAAATATGCACATCATGGCACCGAAGAACAAGTGGGAACTTTCGGATATGATTAAATTTGCGGTAGCGTTTGAAGCACCGATAGCAATCCGCTATCCGAGAGGAGAAGCGTTTGATGGTCTGAAAGAATATAGAGAACCGATTGAATATGGTAAAAGCGAAAGTCTTTATGAAGAAGAGGATATTGCACTTTTTGCAGTCGGAAGCATGGTAAAGGTTGCGCTTGATGTTCGCAGCAAACTCAAAGATATGGGATATTCCTGTTCTTTGACGAATGCCAGATTTGTCAAGCCGATTGATGAAGAAGCAATAGAGCAGGCTTGCAAAGAACACAAATTGATTGTGACGATGGAAGAAAATGTTGCAAGCGGCGGTTATGGAGAGAAAGTAAGAGCCTATGTAGATTCTTTAAATGTTTCTACGAAGGTATTAAATATTGCAATACCGGATGAGTATGTGGAGCATGGCAACGTCGACCTTCTTAAACAGGAAGTCGGAATAGATGCTGAATCTGTTGTGAAAAGAGTTGTCACTTCCTATATCGGATTATAAAGAGTGGATAAAAAAATGAAAGAACGTTTGGATGTATTACTGGTAAAGCAAGGGTTTGCTCCTTCCCGAGAGAAGGCCAAAGCGATTATAATGACAGGAAATGTCTTTGTGGACGGACAGAGGGAAGATAAAGCCGGTACTACTTTTGAAGAAGAGAAAATTCATATTGAAGTAAAAGGAAGTACGCAGAAATATGTAAGTCGTGGTGGTCTGAAGCTGGAAAAAGCAATGGTGGAATTCCCGATTACACTGGATAACACGATTTGCATGGACATTGGTGCATCTACCGGTGGTTTTACAGACTGTATGCTGCAAAACGGTGCCAGTAAGGTTTATTCTGTTGATGTAGGGCATGGACAGCTTGCATGGAAGTTACGTAATGACGAGCGAGTAGTCTGTATGGAGAAGACAAACTTTCGCTATATGCAGCCGGAAGATATTGAGGATAAACTGGACTTTGCTTCCGTAGATGTGTCTTTTATATCCCTTACCAAAATTCTGATTCCGGCACGAAAACTGTTGAAAGAAAATGGACAGATGGTTTGTCTGATTAAACCGCAGTTTGAAGCAGGAAAGGATAAAGTTGGTAAAAAGGGAGTTGTCAGAGAACCGGAAATTCATAGAGAAGTCGTTGAGAAAATTATTACCTATGCAGATATGATTGGTTTTGAAATCAAAGGACTGACTTTTTCACCAATCAAAGGACCTGAAGGTAATATTGAATATCTGGTTTATATTGAAAAGAAACAAGAAATTTCTGAAGAGATACTGGCGTTAACAGAAGCAGAGGCAGAAAAAATGCTGCAGAATATGCTGGATGAGAAGGCCGGTAAGGCAGCAGAAACTGAAATGAGGCAAAAGATTGAGGAAATTGTTCAGAAAGCGCATCAGGGACTGGAGTAAATAACATGAAGCATTTTTTTCTGATAACAAATAAAGCAAAAGATTCCGATGGAAGTTATACCAGAAGAATTGCAGAATATTTACAGGCACATGGTGCTACGGCATCCTGCGCAGTTAACAAGATATCTGATAAAGAGATTATGGAGATTCCGGAGAATACAGAATGTGCGATTGTGCTCGGTGGAGATGGTACTTTGTTAAAAGCTGCCAGAGATATGATGGACAGTGACATACCGTTGCTCGGTGTGAATCTGGGAACTTTAGGATATCTGGCAGAAGTAGAAATCAGCAATATTGAAAGTGCTTTGGACAAGCTTATTTGCGGGGAATACAAGAGAGAAGACCGCATGATGCTTTCTGGCGCGATTTATCAGACAGATGGTACAGAAATTCGAAATTTTGCATTGAATGATATTGTTATATCCAGATGTGGTTCTTTGCAAATTTTGCAATTTGATATTTTTGTAAATGGAAAATTTCTAAACAGTTATAGTGCAGATGGTATGATTGTAGCAACTCCTACGGGTTCTACCGGTTACAATATGTCTGCAGGTGGTCCCATTGTGGAACCGGGAGCAAAACTGCTCTTATTGACACCGATTTGTCCCCATACACTTAATACAAGAAGTATCATTTTATCACCGGAAGATGAAGTAACGATTCAGATACCGGAAGGACGCGAGAAAACGGGTCAGACCGTAGAAGCTAATTTCGATGGTACGCATAAAGTGACTCTGAAAACAGGCGATAAGATTGTGATAAAAAAAGCATCAAAGACAACCGGAATTTTGAAGTTGAATACCGAGAGCTTTTTGGAAGTTCTGCATAAAAAGATGAGCGATTAGTCAGATATAATGAAATGTGTGTAAGTGATGATTTATTATGTAAGTGATGGTTTGTTATGTAATTGATGATTTATATGAATACATATGGAAAGTATGTGATGTAAATTAGGAGAAGTTTATAATGAAAAAAAGCAGACATGCGAAAATCATAGAATTAGTTGGCAGATATGATATCGAAACACAGGAAGAATTGGCAGATCGTTTGCGGGCAGAAGGCTATCAGGTAACACAGGCGACTGTTTCCCGTGATATCAGAGAACTTAAGCTTTCTAAGATTGCAGGTGTACACGGTAGACAGAAATATGTGGTATATGAGAAAGAAGATGTGCATCTGGGCGATAAATATATCCGTGTTTTAAAAGATGGTTATGTTTCTATGGATATGGCACAAAATATTCTTGTGATGAAAACGGTATCCGGTATGGCGATGGCAGTTGCTGCAGCAGTCGATGCCATGAAGATGCATGAAATTGTAGGCTGCATTGCCGGAGACGATACGATTATGATTGCCATTCGAACGGTGGATGATACGATTCTGGTAATGGACAAGATAAAAAAACTAATTGAGAATTAGTTTGAAAGGTACGGTTAATTTTGTATGTTAGTAAGTTTGCATGTGAAAAATCTTGCATTAATCGATGAAACAGAAGTATATTTCGGAAATGGTCTGAATATACTGACAGGTGAAACCGGAGCAGGTAAGTCAATTATTATCGGCTCTGTTAATCTTGCACTTGGAGCAAAAGCCGATAAAGAAATGATTCGTACCGGAGCCGATTATGCGCTGGTGGAATTGATTTTTCAGATAGAAAAGGAAGAACAGTTACAGGCTGTAAAGGAATTGGAACTGCCAATTGAGGATGATGGAACCATTATTTTGCAGCGAAGAATTATGCCGGGAAAATCCGTTTGTAAAGTAAATGGTGAAAGCGTTAGTGCAAAACAAGTGCGTACACTGGCAGAAATTTTGATTGATATTCATGGACAGCATGAGCACCAGTCTTTGTTGCAGGTAACAAAACAGTTAGAAATTCTGGATGAATATGCAGGAGAAAAGCTTGTAGTAGTTAAAGATAAATTAAAGGGATATTATGTAAATCATCAAGAAGTGCTGAAAGAACTTTCCCAAAATGATATAGATGAAGATACGCGAAAAAGAGAATGTTCACTTGCAGAATTTGAAGTACAGGAAATTGAACAGGCAGATTTAAAAATCGGAGAAGATGAAGAATTAGAAAAATCCTATCAGAAGCTTGTTCATGCGCAGAAAATACAGGGAGCGGTAACCTTGGCACATCAAATGAGTGGTTATGAGAATGGCGGTGCCGGTGATAGTATTGGAAGGGCGCTTCGTGAAATGAAAGCGGTTTCTTCTTATGATGAAACACTTCAGGATTTTGAGAAACAATTATTGGACATTGATAGTTTGTTGAATGATTATAATCGTGCGGCAGCGGATTATTTGTCTAATCTGGAATTTGATGGAAGTCTTTTTGAAGATGTAGAAAAAAGACTGGATATTATCAATCATTTAAAATCAAAATACGGAAATACAATAGAAGAAATTTTGGCATATCAGAATAAGATGCAGGCTAAATTGGAACAGTATCAGGATTTGGATGCCTATAAGGAAAAATTGATGCAAAAAGAGGCTTCTTTAAAGAAAGAATTGCTGCAGTTATGCAAGGAAGCTTCCGCTATCAGGGAAGAAAATGCAAAAAAATTGGCAGAGTCCATGAAAACTGCATTGGTTGATTTGAATTTTATTGATGTTGCATTTGAGATTCAGGTGCAGCCAGATGAGGAAAAAATCAGTTCAAATGGCTATGATCAGATTGCTTTTATGATTTCTACGAATCCCGGAGAAGCACTTAAGCCCCTTGCACAGGTAGCCAGTGGCGGTGAATTATCCAGAATTATGCTGGCATTAAAGACTGTTTTAGCCGATAAAGATGAAATTGAAACCTTGATTTTTGATGAAATTGATACCGGTATCAGCGGTAAAACAGCATGGAAGGTTGCTGAGAAGATGGGTATTCTTGGAAAAGAGCATCAGCTTATCTGTATCACGCACTTACCGCAAATTGCGGCTATGGCAGATACCCATTTCCAGATTGTGAAATCAGTGACGGGAGAACGGACTGCAACGCAGATTCAGGAAATGAGCGAACAGGAAAGCGTGGAAGAACTTGCCAGAATGCTTGGAGGTGCCAGCATTACAGAAAATGTTTTAAATAATGCAAAAGAAATGAAAGATTTGGCAAGAAAATCAAAGCAATACTAAATTAAAATTGAAGATTTTTCACATACTAAAAAGGACATACAGATGTATGTTCTTTTTTTGCTTTATAAGCAAAAGTTTTTTACGTAATAGAAAGGAATACAGGACCGATGGAGTATAGATTGAAAAAATATCGCTGTTTTTTATATATTTTACTGACTGCAAGTGTTGTTGGACTTATGGCAGCAGTGTACATGGATTATTGGGTAAAAGTGCCTTCCACGATTAAAATTCGGGCAGGAATAGAACAGGAACTTGATTTTCATGTACCGGCTTCGGGAGAAATTTATCAGAAAGAAGCAGTCGAAAGTATGTCTACACAGGTTGAAAGCCTGCATGTGGATTTTTCCAAAGGAGTTACGGTAAGAGCGAATCAGATTGATAACTATCAGATGGACTTAAAATTATTCGGAGTGCTTCCCTATAAAAGCGTTGATATTGAAGTAATTCAGGATACGATGCTAATTCCCGCCGGAATTCCGATTGGTATTTATGTAAAGACGGATGGCGTGCTGGTAGTTGGAATCGGAGAATTTGAAAACGAAAAAGGAGAAACGGTAGCACCGGCAAAATATATTCTTCAGACCGGCGATTATATTTTGAAAGTAGACGGAGAAGATGTTGAAAACAAGAAACAATTTATTCAGATGATAGCACAGTCGGAAGGCGAAGAGATGATTTTAACCGTGCGCCGCAACGAAGAAATTACAGATGTGAAAATTAAACCGGAGGGAAATCAGAACGAAGAATGGAAACTGGGAATCTGGATTCGTGATAATGCGCAGGGAATCGGAACATTGACTTACGTTAGTGAGGATGATTCTTTCGGAGCATTGGGACATGGAATCAATGACGTAGATACTTCTACTTTGATGCAGTTGGATGAAGGAACGTTATATAAAACAGAAATTGTAGGGATTACAAGAGGTGAGAATGGTTCACCTGGAGAATTGACAGGATATATTGAGTATGAGAATGAAAATGTACTGGGAGAGATTACCAACAATACATCTGAGGGGATTTTTGGAGTGTGCAAAGACGAGGTTATAGATCAGATTCAATATGAAGCAATCCCTATTGCGCTTAAACAGGAGGTACAGACCGGTCCGGCACAGATTATAAGTTCTGTTACCGGAGAACCGGAATATTACGACATTGAAATCGAAGAATTACACTATGAAAACGAGAACGTTAACAGAGGACTTGTTATTAAAGTGACCGATGAAGATTTACTGACATTGACTGGTGGAATTATTCAGGGAATGAGCGGCAGCCCCATTATTCAGGATGGTAAAATTATCGGTGCCGTAACACACGTGCTTGTGAATGATTCAACGAGAGGATATGGGATTTTTATTGAAGAAATGCTGGAACATTAAGGATGACAGAGCAGAAGGCTTCAACCAATTTATCAAACCATTGACAAATTTGTAGGCAAGTCTTTATGATAAAAAGAGAAACCTATTTTGTAGAATGGAACTGGAAAGATTATGTTAGACATTTTAATTGTTGAAGATAATAAAGAAATTGGTACACTGCTCTGTGATTTTTTAAGAAAAGAAAATTATACTGTAAGTGTGGCTGAAACAGGGGAAAAGGCATTGGAGCTGTATGAAAAGTATGGTGCCAAGTTAATTGTGTTGGATATTATGCTTCCCGGCATGGATGGTTTTGCAGTTTGTTCTAAAATCCGAGAAAGTTCCAATACTCATATTTTAATTGCCAGTGCAAAAACGGAGAAGGATGATAAGCTCAAAGGCTTGAATTTGGGAGCTGACGATTATATTGAGAAACCATATGATATTGATATATTACTGGCAAAGATTAAAGGGATTTTCAAGCGTAAATATGCTCTGGAAGAAATTGTAGAGGGAAATCTGAGGTTGAATACACTGAAGCATACTCTTTTGGTGGATGATAAAGAAGTTGATGTTACCATAAAAGAATTTGAGTTATTAAAGCTTTTGATAGAAAATAAAAATGTCACTTTGAAAAAGGAATATATTTTTAACACGATATGGGGAAGTGACAGTGATTCGGAACTACAAACTTTGACAGTTCATATTAAGTGGCTTCGGGAAAAGGTAGAAAAAGATGCAAAGAAGCCAAAACATATTATTACAGAGTGGGGAGTAGGATATCGGTTTGAATAGATATAAAGGTTTTACCTGTTTGATTATTATAGTTGAAGTTCTCTTCCTGCTACTCGGCAATGGGTTGTACCTATTGCAAAATAAGAGTGATTTGGGCAGAATGTATCGTGTGGAAGCAAAGAGAGTGGCAGGAGAATTACATGAAAAAGAGCCGGATGATATTGATTTAACGAAGTACGATACGATTATAAAAGTTAGTGAATTTCTGGCAGAAGAAGTCTGTAACAATGACTATGTCGTGGAAAAGGTTGATAATAAGCTTTATCGAATTGAGTACAGTATCGAGAAGAATTATCATACACTTTTGCTTATGAATGGAACCGTGCTTGTGATGATATTAATGACATGTATCGTTCTTAAGTATGTAGAAAAAAAGGTTTTAAAGCCTTTTCATGATATGAGCAATCTTTCTTATGAATTGGCAAAGGGTAATTTATCTGTGCCGATTAAGGAAGAGAAAAGCAAAATTTTTGGTCGTTTCTTATGGGGAATGGACATGCTTCGTGAAAAACTGGAGGACAATAAGGAAAAAGAACTGGAATTTCAGAAAGATAAAAAGACCTTAATTCTTTCTTTGTCTCACGATATTAAAACACCACTTTCTTCTATTGAACTTTATGCCAAAGCATTGTCAGAAAACTTGTACGATACGCAGGATAAAAAAGATGAGGCGCTGCAAGGCATTACCAGAAATGTAAAAGAAATTAAAAAGTATGTTGATGAGATTGTAACGGCTTCCAGAGAAGATTTTCTGAATTTGGAAGTGATTCAGAGTGAATTTTACTTGTCGGAAATCATAAAATCCATAGAGGTATATTATAGGGATAAACTGTCTGTGATTCACACAGAGTTTGTAGTGGAGAAGTTTAGTGATTGCTTGTTAAAAGGAGACAAAAATCGTCTGATTGAAGTGTTGCAGAATATCATGGAGAATGCAATTAAGTATGGTGACGGCAAAAGTATTCGTTGTTTCTGTGAGGATGAGGAAGATTGTAAACTGATTCATATTGAAAATACCGGTTGTAGTCTGAAAGAAGAGGAGCTTCCTAATCTTTTTGACTCTTTTTACCGGGGCAGCAACAGTCATAATATCAAGGGAAACGGACTTGGCTTGTACATCTGCAAAAATCTGATGCGGAAAATGGAAGGAGAGATTTTTGCACAAAGAAATGATGATAATTTCCGGGTAACGGTGGTAATTCGAAAGGTATAGATTTCCAAAGTGTGGGCAGGGAAAATGACACTTTGGAAATTTTTTTCGTATTTAAGGATTGTTTAATAATTTCTTCGGTATGATGGTTTCATAGAACGGAGAAAGGAGCATACAAATGTTATTTAGAATTTTAAAAAAGGATTTGAAAAGAAAAAAGACAATGAATATCATACTCTTTTTGTTCATTGTTCTTGCAGCCATGTTTGTGGCAAGTGGTATCAATAATGTGGTAACAGTGATGAATGGCACGGATTATTATCTGGATAAGGCCGGAGTGGAAGACTTCGTTATTATTACGATGGGAGATAATTCGGTCAGTGCTTTAGATGAAATGTTAGAAACGGAGCCGGCAGTTTCTGATTACCGTATAGAGCGTGTTGTTTTTGGTGCACAGGACAATGTTATGGCAGAGGATGGTTCAGAGGTTGAGGCTAAAAACACCACTATTTTTCAGTCCATAGATAAATCTGCAATTTCTTTTTTCAATAAAGATAATCAGGAAATTACAGATATTGAAAAAGGACATGTTTATGTGTCCGGCAATTTCATGAAAACGAATGGTTTTGAAGAAGGGGATATTATACGTTTAGAGCATAATGGTGTGGAAATGTCATTTGTTTTGGATGGTATTGCGAAAGATGCATTGTTAGGTTCTGAGTTTATGGGAAATACAAGATTTCTTTTAAATGATGAGGATATGCAGGTATTGTTGGATAATAAAGAAATTTATGACCATTACAGGGGAGAAATCTGCTATGTTGAGACCGACGATATCGGTGCAATGTCATCAGCGATGACTAATGTTTCTAATGTAGCATTTTCAGGCGGAAAAGCAACGATAAAGATGTGTTATGTTATGGATATGATTGTTGCCTTCATTATGCTATTATTGAGCATTTGTCTGATTATTGTATCTTTTGTTGTTTTAAAGTTTTCCATTACCTTTACTATTGCGGAGGAATTCAGGGAAATTGGTGTTATGAAGGCAATTGGTCTTTCGAATGGTAAAATAAGAAGCTTATATATTGTGAAGTATTTGATGATGGCTATTGCAGGTGCAGGAATTGGTTTTGTTGCAAGTATTCCATTTGGCAATATGCTTATAAAGTCGGTTAGCGAAAAAATGGTATTAGGAAATGATAATGCAATTTTGATTAATTTGATAGGATCCTTACTGGTAGTGTTTGTTATTGTTTTATTTGCATACGTTTGCACCGGAAAAGTCAAGAAATCATCACCGGTGGATGCTATTCGAAATGGACAGACAGGAGAACGTTATAAGAAAAAGACGGTCCTTAGAATCCAGAAAAGTCCTGCAGGTAATGCACTTTTTATGGCACTCAATGATATTTTGAGCAGTCCAAGGAGATTCCTCACAATTATGGTTTCCTTTGGTATTTGTACCTTGTTTGTACTAATTCTGGTAAATACTACGGCAACCATGAAAAGCCCTAATCTGATTTATACCTTTGGTACGAAGAGTGATCTTTATGTGACAGATGTTTCAGATGTTATGAATTATATGAATACAGGTTCTAAAGAGGGTATGGAAGAAGGGCTAAAACCAATGGCCAAGAAACTGGAAGAAAATGGAATGCCTGCAGAACTAAGTATTGATCTTCAGTATAAATATAAAATTACTTTTGAAGGAAATGATTATTCACTGACTTGTTTGCAGGGACTGGGAACAGAAATTTCTGAGTATGTGTTCTCGGAAGGTGTGATGCCGCAGAATAAATATGAAATTGCCATAACACCTCAGATTGCAGAAATAACAGGCGCACAGATTGGAGATGTGTTAACCATTCACTTTGGAGAAGAAGATTTAGAATGTATGGTAACAGCATATTTCCAGACGATGAATCAGCTTGGAGAGGCAATCAGACTTCATGAAGATGCACCTACGGATTTTCAGTATATATCCAGTGCGATGTCTTATCAGATTGACTTTACAGACAATCCATCGGAAGAAGAGATTGAGCGGCGTAAGGAAAAAATTAAGGAATTGTATCATAATGAGGATGTTATGAATGCTACGGAATATTGTATGGATTGTGTGGCAGTCGTGGACACTATGGAAAGTGTGCAGTATCTGCTTCTTGGTATTACGCTTGTAGTAGTAGTTTTGGTTACAATTCTTATGGAGAGAAGTTTTATTGCAGATGAAAAGAGCCAGATAGCAATTCTTAAAGCAATCGGTTTTAAGGATAGTGCAGTTATTAAGTGGCATGTTTATCGCTTTGGTTTGGTAGCACTGGTATCAGTAGCTTTGGCAGCTTGTGTTTCCATTCCGATGACTGATTTATGTATTTCACCAATTTTTGGAATGATGGGTGCCACTGATATCGATTACAATATTGAACCATTACAGATATTTGTACTTTATCCGGGGATTGTATTAGTGACAACGATACTGATAACATGGCTTACTGCCTTGTATACGAAGTCAATTAAGAGCAGTGATACTGCAAATATAGAATAAATAACAGACCAATACATAGGAGGTCTGAATAGTTGGAAAAAGAATGTGTATATCGTATAACGGATTGAATTGGAGGAAAATAAAATGGCAGCTTTATTGGAAGTAAAAGATCTTTGCAAGACTTATGTAGTAAATAAAAGACAGAACAATATCTTAAAAAATGTGAATTTTTCGGTAAAAGAAGGGGAAATGGTGGCAATTATGGGACCTTCCGGTTCCGGTAAATCCACACTTCTCTATGCGGTTTCCGGTATGGATGGTGCAACCAGTGGAACGGTTATGTTTGATGGTAAGAACATTACCAAGTTAAGCAGTAACGAACTGGCAGCACTTCGTCTGGATGAGATGGGATTTATTTTTCAACAGATGTATATGATGAAAAATTTAACTATTTTAGACAATATTGTTCTCCCTGCAATAGAGAGCAAGAAAACAGGAGAAAGCAAGAAAGAAAAAGCACAGCATGGCGAGGAGTTGATGCGTAAACTTGGCATTATTGAAGTGGCAGACAATGATATCAATGAGGTGTCAGGCGGTCAGCTTCAGCGTGCTTGTATTTGCAGAAGCATGATTAACAAACCGAAAGTTTTGTTTGCAGATGAGCCTACCGGAGCATTAAACAGAACCGCATCCAATGAGGTGATGGAAGAATTGGTAAAGTTAAATGAAGAAGGCACAACTATCATGATGGTAACCCATGATGCGAAGGTTGCAGCGAAATGTTCCAGAGTTTTGTATATTGTTGATGGTAACATTAAAGGAGAATATCGAAGCCCAAGTGATGAAAAGATGGCAGATAAAGATAGAGAAAGAATGTTGAATAACTGGTTGATGGAACTGGGATGGTAAAGGTAAAATAAATTCGTATTGACCTTTCCCTTAGGGCAAGCTGTACAATCAGGTCAATGAAACATCACTTGAAAAGGAGTATATACATGCTATCCATTGGAGAATTTTCAAATATCTGTAAGGTATCCACGAAGACACTTCGCTATTATGCAGAAATTGGTTTGATTTTGCCACAAGAAATTAATCCGGAAAACGGTTATCGCTATTATGCGATTGAGCAGTTGGAAACGATGCTGTTTATCAATCGTCTGAAAGCATATAATTTTTCTCTGGATGAAATTAAAACAATTCTGCAAGCAGAGGAGCCACAGGAGGAAATACTTTGTGCAGCGCTGATTGGTAAGAAAAAGGAGATGGAAAAGGAAATTCTGGAATCCAGGAAAATGCTTCATCAGCTGGATGATGATATCACCAATTTGAAGCAGGGCAAATCCATTATGTCTTATCTGGATAATATTGATGTGCAGCTTGTAGAAGTACCGATGATGTATCTTCTGTCTATCCGGAAAATGGTGCAGGAGTGTGATTTCCCGAATGAGTACAGACTTTGCTTTGGCAGCCTGCTTCAAAAAGTTCAAAGTGAACATTTGACTATTATTGCACCGCCTATGGTACTTTTTCATAGTGCAGAATTCAGTCCGTTTGGATTAGATACAGAATTTGCTATTCCGGTGAAAGAGTATGTTACGGGTACGAGAGATTTTACGCCGGGATTGTGTTTGAAAACGGTTGTACACGGAGCATATTCAAATCTTTCTTCTGTTTACACAAGACAGCGCGAGTGGGCAGAAAAGGAAGGATATGAGTGTAACAATGCTCTTTATGAAGTTTATGTAAATGACCCTTCTCAAGTGATAAGTGAAAATGACCTGATAACAGAAGTTTATTATCCGGTGAAAAAGAAAGCAGCCAGAGGCTAGCACGAAGGGAGAAAATGACATGAGTCAATTAGAACAGATTATTCAAAAAGAATATAGTAATATAGCCGGAATTGTCGTTTCAAAAGACGGTAAAACACGGTATGAAAATTATTTTAACGGTTGCACTGCAAATAATCGTATCCATGTTTATTCCGTTACCAAAAGTATTCTGTCTATACTGATTGGGATTGCAATCGATAAAGGCTTCATCACGAGCGTAGAGCAGAAGATAGTTGAATTTTTCCCAGATTATTCTATACGGAAAAAAGAGCAAGTGATACAAAACATAACGATTCGTGATATGCTGACAATGACAGTGCCGTATCGATATTTGTTTGCCCCTTATAAAAAATATTTTATGAGCAGCGATTGGGTAAAGTTTTCACTTGATTTATTGGGCGGCAGAGGCAAGATAGGAGATTTTCGATATGCCCCTCTTATTGGACCAGATATTTTGTCGGGGATTCTTGTGAAAGCAACCGGGCAGTCCGTACTGGAGTTTGCCAATGAGAATTTATTTTTACCACTAGGAATTTTCGATTTGAAACCAGAAGTTTTTCATAGCAAGGAAGACCAGCTTGCCTTTTATAAGGCAACAGACAGAAACAGTTGGGTTGCAGATGAATTGGGTATCAATGCAGCCGGTTGGGGCCTGACACTTTCAGCCTCAGATATGAGCAAAATCGGGCAGTTGTATTTAGATGGCGGAATCTGGAATGGAAAACAGATTGTATCAAAGAACTGGGTAGAAGAAAGTACAAAAGAACAGAGTAAATGGGAAAAAAGAGGCCTGCCATATGGCTACTTATGGTGGGTTAATAATGACAAAGAGTCAGGTTTTGCGGCTATGGGAGATGGTGGAAATATTATTTATGTCAATACAGAAAGAAAAATAGTAGTTGCCATTACCTCTCTTTTTGATCCAAAAGCAAGGGATAGGATTGCATTTATTAAAAAATATATTGAGCCAATGCTTGAAAGTTGAAGATTATTAGTGTAAGTTATCGTTTATATTAGTAGATAACGAAAGGTGCACCGGAATATGAAAATACTGCTTTTTTGCCTAAAAGGATTTGAAGTCATGGAGTTTAGCCCTTTTGTAGATGTTATGGGATGGGCGAGAAATGATTATGGATATGATATACAGGTTGAAACCTGTGGATTTACGAAAACAGTAGTAAGTACCTTTGGAATTCCTGTAATCATGGATAAAACATATGATGAAATAAATCCGGAGGAGTATGATGCATTGGCGATTCCGGGTGGCTTTGAAGAATTTGGTTTCTATGAGGAAGCATATTGCGAGGAATTTCTGGAACTTATCAGAAGGTTTGATAATAAAAAGAAAGTTATAGCAACTATATGTGTAGGTGCTTTGCCGGTAGGAAAAAGCGGAATTATGAAAAAACGAAAAGCGACAACTTATCACTTAAACAATGGGTATCGCCAGAAGCAGCTCGCCACTTTCGGAGTTGAGGTTGTGAATGAACGTGTTGTGATAGATAACAATGTTATTACATCTTATTGTCCTGAAACAGCAGCAGACGTAGCATTTGAGTTACTGAAAGTGCTGGTTGGAAAAAACAAGATGCAGGTCGTAAAAACCGCGATGGGATATATTTCGGCATAAAAGAGGGATATACGAATGAATAGAAAATGGATTATTTTTTGTAGTTTGGGATTATTAGTTGCTATTTCTCTTGGAATTTTGGTCAAGCAAAAGCCTTTAGGAAACATGAAGCGTAATTTTTTAGAGCCGACAACGGCTTCCAGTGAAGTGTCCTTTTATGCAGATTCAGGAACTCAAGTGAAAATTTCTTTTTCTTCTAGAATAGAGAAAGGAACACTTAATATTGTGTTATATGATTCGCAGGAAAATATAGTAAAAGAACTGGACCAAGCAAGAGAATTGGAAACATATGCTGTGTTAGAGAAAGAAGATGTTTATACATTAGTGGCAGAGTATAACGATTTTGAAGGAAAGTTTAAAGTAGCGGTGTATTGATAAATCTATATGAAAGAATAATATGAAAACTCCACGTTCAAAACAACGTGGAGTCTTCCTTTATTTATTTTGGATTTTTGCTTTGGCATTTGTGTATTCTGTAACAGAAACACCGAGTCCATTACATGCTTTTTCCAAATCAATATTGAAATTTTTCATAGCAGATTCAACATTATTTACTAGTGTTTCAAATTTTCCTGTATCATACCCATTTTCATAGCCATCTTCAAATAATGTCTTTTTCACATATTCTTCATTGTACTCATAAATCGACATAGCGATTACCTCGGCTTTCTGTTTGTTGAGAATGACAAACGAATTTCCGTTAGAATTTCAATGCTATAAAACAAGAATAACAGCATATTGAAAAAACGTCAAGAGTCTATTAAATTACTGAAATACTTCGTTTTGCCGGAGAGGACATCATCATAGAATTGTTGTTTCCAGTCAATATAATCGATGCATTGCTTTAGCAGATTCATTTGCTCTAGCAGTGCATCTTTTTTAATACGCAAAATTTCTTTTCGCTCCGGGATACTGTTTTCTCCCTGTTTACACAAATCTACATAGGTTTTCATTTCAGAGATACTCATGCCACAATTTTTCAGACAGGTCAGACTTTGAATCCAGGCAATATCTCTGTCATCAAAAACGCGGTGATTCCATTTATCTCTTTTTACATTTGGAACAAGTCCCTGATTGCAATAAAATTTCAAGGTTTCGTAGTTCATGTCGACTTTTTCACAAGTTTCTTTCATGCTGTACATAAGATTCCTCATTTCTGTAAAAAACACTTGACCGGTAGTTACTACCGGCTGTTATGCTGAGAGTGTAACATATTGAATTATTTTTTTCAAGGAAACAAAATGAATCAAAACAATTAAAACAAAAACAAAATGAAAGCAAGAAATAACATTGAAGCAGAAGCAAATGTGAACAGGAGGCAGAAATGGAGTATAAGATTTTGAGTAATGGCGTAAAAATGCCACAGCTTGGATATGGTGTTTATCAGGTAACAAAAGAAGAATGTGAAAGGTGTGTATTGGATGCGCTTAAGGCAGGGTATCGTTCAATCGATACTGCCCAGTCTTATTTTAATGAAGAGGAAGTCGGTAATGCCATTCAGAAAAGTGGAATTTCAAGAGAAGAAATTTTTTTAACAACGAAAGTCTGGATTGAGCATTACGGGTATGAAGCCTCTAAAGAATCCGTAGAAGAGTCTATGAGAAAATTGCAGGTGGATTATATTGATTTAATGCTATTGCATCAGCCTTTTGCAGATTATTACGGAGCATGGCGGGCATTGGAAGACTTGTATGAGGAAGGCAAAATCAGAGCAATCGGTATTTCCAATTTTTATCCGGACAGAATGATTGATTTGGCTTCTTTTGCACGAATCAAACCAATGGTGAACCAGATTGAGATTCATCCACATAATCAGCAGATAAAAGCAAAGGAATGGAATGAAAAATATGGTTTGCAGTTAGAAGCGTGGGCACCTTTTTGCGAAGGCAGAGGCGGTATGTTTGAGGAAGCGGTTTTAGAAGAAATCGGTGCCAAGTATGGAAAAACAACAGCGCAGGTTATACTAAGATGGCATATCCAGAGAGGTATTGTGGTAATTCCGAAATCAACTCATTTTGAAAGAATGGTAGAAAATTTTAATGTATTTGATTTTACATTGACACAGGAAGATATGGACAAAATAGCGACACTTGATAAAAAAGAAAGCTCGTTTTTCTCTCATTATGACCCGAACATGGTTGAATGGTTTGTGAAGATGGTGGAAGAACGCAAGAAGCAGCATGACAGCAGTAAAGAAAAAAAGAGTTGGTAAAAGAAATGCACCGGACAAATTCAAATCCGGTGTATTTTTTGTGTAGATAAAGTTTGAAAAACGGAGAAAATAGTATAAAAAACTTAAAATTTGTTTTTTAAAATAAAAAATGTATTGACAAATATTAGAACTTGTATTATTATTCAATCCATATAAAAAAGGTAGGAATACTAAGAAATAAACGCGCAAGAAAAAAGTTCATAGAACTTATTTATTTTGTAGAACCCACAGGAGGTACTTAAATGAATGTTTTTCAGTCAGCGGGTGGCTTGTTTCGATGTTGTATCGCAAGAACATATCACTGTGCAGAATAATAAATATAATTAAAAAATAGAGAGTATTGTAAAAACACATAGACAGAGGAGAAAAGAAAGATGAAAAGAAGAAATTTAATTGGAATTTTATTAGGTACAGCGTTGACAGCAGCTTTGGTTGTTGGATGCGGTAAGACAGAGGAAACAGCAGCAGAGGCTTCTACAGAAGAAAACGCTGCTTCAACAGAAGAAAATACTGATGCAGCAGAAGTAGAAGAAGTTGCAGAGGAAATTGATGATGAACTTGCAGCAATTCAGAAAGCAGGAAAGATTTTAGTTGGTATAGAAGGAACTTATCCTCCATTTACATATCATGATGATGATGGAACATTAGTTGGATATGATGTAGAAGTAGCACAGGAAATTGCAAAATATATCGGTGTAGAAGTAGAGTTTGTAGAATCTGATTGGGATTCTCTGTTGGCAGGTCTGGACAGCGGAAGACTTGACACTGTAATTAATGATGTGACAGTAACAGAAGAGCGACAAGAAAAATACGATTTTTCAACCCCTTATTACTTTAATTCTCGTCAGATTACGGTAGCTGCAGGTAATCCACTGAACATTCATAGTCTGGAAGATTTAAATGGAAAGAGAGTTGCAACAAACTCAACAAACGCTTACATATCAGAATTTGAGGAATTAGGAGTAACTATTATTCCTATTGATTCTTCTGAAGAACAGGCAGATATGATTCTGGCAGGAAGAGCAGATTTTGGTACTTTCAGTACTGTAACATTAGCTGATTATCAGAAACAGCATCCAGAAGCTGGCCTTGAAGTTGCATTTGTAATTCCTGATTCTGAGGAGCAGATTGCAATTCCAGTAAAGAAGGGTGAAACACGTTTACTTGAGCAGATTAATGCAGCACTTGCTTATCTGGACGAATCAGGAAAACTGGAAGAAATTTCCATTAAATATTTCAATGATGATTACTCCAAATCAAGAGAGAATTAATAATAGAAAATAATAAGAAAAGAGAAAAAAATTATGGCATGGATTACCCCGGTAACATATGAAGAGGCATCAGAGGATGCAAAGAAATTTATTGACGAAAGAGAGGGCGCACTGAACTCAAACAAGTGCGCAACTCTATTAAAAAATGCTGTTGTTTATGATTCTGTGGAAAAGAATGGTTGGCGTATGGATGATGAATTGCAGCGTCTGGTTGGCAAGAGAATGGGAGATTTGCTTGAGTATGTAATTTCTGTAGAAAATAAATCAGTAATATGCTCCAGATATTTTACAAAATGTCTGGCAGATCAGGGCATTGATTTTGAAACGACAGAGTTTACGGAACAGGAAAAGCTCATTATCGAATATGGACAAGCCATTGCAAGAGATTTTCATAATATTCCAGAGGATTTGAAAAAAAGATTGAAAACGGCTTTTACAGAAGAGCAGATTGTAGTAATCACTGGTATGGCTGTAGTCATTACAGCAGATAATTACTTTGAGACAATTATGGATTTAGAGTAGGGATAAAAATATGGACGAACGTTTGATAGAAATACTATTACAATCATTTACAAAAATTTTGATTCCATGTATCAAAATTACAATTCCACTTACAATTATTTCATATGTGCTTGGAGTTGCATTGGCATTGTTTTTGGCACTTGTGCAGGTAGCAAATGTGAAAGGCCTGAAGCAGTTTGCCAGATTTTATATCTGGATTTTTAGAGGTACACCTTTATTGGTGCAGTTATTTATTATTTTCTTCGGTCTTCCTTCGGTAGGAATCATGTTGGATGCTTTTCCTTCGGCAGTCATTGCTTTTGCTTTGAATTTAGCAGCATATAATGCAGAGGTTATACGTTCTGCAATTTTGGCAGTACCTGAAGGACAAACAGAGGCAGCATATATGGCGGGGTTAAGCTATCCGCAGTTAATGATACGAATTGTGCTTCCACAGGCAGCCAGAATTGCATTCCCACCATTGTTTAATTCATTGATTGGATTGACAAAGGATACGTCATTAGCATCTAATATTACTGTAATTGAGATGTTCTCTGTTGCACAGCAGGTAGCAGCCCGATATTATGAGCCATTTGCACTCTACTGTGAGGCAGCATTTATCTATTTAATCATCTGTACACTGCTTACATGGCTGCAGTCGTATATGGAGAAAAAATTAACATGGAAACAACCACAAGAAAAAGGAGAGGTACAGGTTAATGCCTAGAATATCAAAGATAAATCCGGAAACAGCTCCGGAGCATGTAAAAAAAGCTATAGAAGAGCATGTGGCAGCTGGATATCGTATTACAAATGAAAAATTAACATTATTACATAATGTAACTGCTTTTAAAGCATTGGAAGAACAGTCTTATGAATTGGATAAAGAACTTCAGAGATTGATTGGAAAAAGAGCTGCAGATTTTTATGAATATGCGATTTCGCTGGAAAATGACTGCATTGTATGCAGTACCTATTTCCAAAAATTATTGGAGCAAAACGGCATTACAGATTTTGACCATTTTGCTTTTACAGACAGAGAAAATCTGCTGATTGCTTATGGAAGAGCCATTGCGAATGATCATAAAAATATTCCAGACGAACTGTTTGCAAAACTTCGTCAGGAATTTAATGAAGAAGAAATTGTCGTAATTACGACAATGGGACTTTTCATGATAGCAAATAATTATTTTAATGACATTTTACAGGTAGAACCGGAATTTTAAGGAGACTAACTATGCTTGAAGGTAAGAATTTACACAAAAGCTTCGGTAATAATGAAGTTCTAAAAGGTGTGGACTTCAAAGTGGATAAAGGCGAAGTAATTGCTGTTATTGGCAGCAGTGGTTCAGGAAAGACAACCATGCTGCGGTGTATCAGTTTTTTGGAAAAAGCAGATAAGGGAGAAATTGTTTTCGACGAATTCCAGAAAGATATTACCCGTGTAGACAAACGAGAAATTCGTAAACTAAGAATGAAAATGGGCTTTGTATTTCAAAGTTACAATTTGTTCCGAAATAAAACAGCATTAGAAAACGTAATGATTGGACTTACTGTTGCCAGAAAAATGAACCGAAAAAAAGCGGAGCAGATTGCTAAGGAAGCATTGGAAAAAGTAGGTATGGGAAACCGATCCAATTATTATCCAGACCAGCTTTCAGGTGGACAGCAGCAGCGTGTAGCGATTGCCAGAGCAATGGCTACAAATCCCGAGGTGATTCTTTTTGATGAACCGACTTCCGCTTTGGACCCTGAATTGACAGGTGAGGTATTGGATGTCATGAAAAAATTGGCAGCAGAAGGAACTACTATGGTAGTAGTGACTCATGAAATGGACTTTGCCCAAGAAGTTGCTAATCGCGTGGTCTTTATGGAGAATGGTGTCATTGTAGAAGAAGGAGAGGCAAAGGAATTTTTCAGAAGCCCGAAAGAGGAAAGCACCAGAAGATTTTTGCGGAGAGTGTTGAAGGACTATGACTACAGTATCTGATGAAACAAAACAAAAAATTTCTTCATGGGTAAAAACTCATGAAAAGGAATATATTGATGCACTCATTCAGTTGGTTAACATCAAAAGCGTGGCAGGAGAAGCAGTAGGAGATCATCCTTTTGGAGATGGAGTTGCAAAGGCACTGGATTATGTATTGCAGGTTTCCAAAGAGTATGGTTTTGAAGTAGAGAATGATGACTATTATTGTGGAAGTGCCATTTTACCGGGGAAAGAAATAAAACCCGGTATTGCTTTTGTAGGACATCTGGATGTTGTGCCTGAGGGAGAAGGATGGAGTTATCCACCCTATGATGCCAGAGTGATTCAGGGACAGATTACCGGACGAGGAAGCAGTGATAACAAGGGACCTGCATTGGCTGCATTGTTTGCACTTCGCTGTGTGAAAGAATTGGGATTTCTGGTAAAGCATACATTTCAGGTGCTTTTCGGTTGTCAGGAAGAGTGTGGCATGAATGACATGCCATATTATTTGGAACAGCATAAGGAAAATTTACCCCAGTTGTTTCTTGTGTGCGATTGTCCTTTTCCTATTCATTATGGGGAAAAAGGAATTATGATTTTGGACCTTGTTACGGAACTTAGTGGCAATCACATTCATGACTTTCATGGAGGTGTTGTGACAAATAGTGTACCGGATAAGGCGGTAGCTTTGCTTAAAAATATATCTTTTGATGACGTGACGGCGCAGATTCGTGACGAGCGGATTTGCGTGTCGCAAGAGACAGATTTTGTGAAAGTGTCAGCTGCCGGAGTCGGCGGACATGCTGCATTTCCAGAAGGAACTGTAAATGCAATCGGTATACTGGCAGAGGCATTGGCAAGATTAGAGCAATTAGATGTCGAAGAAAAACGTGCGATGCAATTTCTTGCTAGAATGTTGTCCAAACATGATGGAAGTGAGTTAGGAATTGCAGCAGAAAGTACAGAATGGGGAAAAAATACAGCGGTTGGTGGTTATGTAACGTTACAGGATAATCGACTGGTGCAAAATATTAATATTCGCTATATAGGATCAACGGATCATGAGGCAATGTTAGAACAGATAAAACGTGCGGCAAAAGAAGAAGGATTCTGGTTGGAACATGTAGATAATAGTGCTCCAATGTATATGTCTTTGGATTCCATGAATGGGCTGCCAAGAAAAATTTTGGCACTTGCTGAAGAATTGTTGGAAATGGGACCTTTGAAACCAGAAATTTTGGCGGGAGGCACACATGCCAGAAAATTGCCAAATGCTATTGGCTTTGGACCGGATATGGATACGGATCCACCATGTCTTGGACATGCTCATGCACAGGATGAATCGGTACGCCTGGATATTATGGAACGTGCAATTCGTGTCTATGCTGCGGCGATTATAGCCATTGATGAGATGTTGGATTAGGAAAGATTATGAAGAAAGATCAAATAAAAAATTGGGCAGGCCTGCCACTATTGGCAGCTACCGTAGGAAATCTAATCTGGGGATTTAGCAATGCTTTTACACAGGTGGCTCTTACAGTAGCAAGTCCATCGGTAGTGCTTGCCATTCGGTTTCTATTGGCTATTCTGGTGATGAGTTTTTTCATTTTATCCGGAAAAGAAAAAATAGATTTTCGGAAACCGAAATTGTTATATTTAGTTAGTTTAGGCATAGTGGAATTATGCTATTTTTATTGTGAAAGTTATGGAATTGTGTATACAAATGTAACCTGCTCAGGAGTGGTGTTAGCCATTTCTCCTGTTGTTGCAATAGCAATGGCAGCAGCTGTGTTGAAGGAGATTCCGACGCGGAAGCAGGTATTTTTTTCATTTGTAGCCGTAGCCGGAGTAATTATGATAACTGTGGCTGAGGGCATGGCGGGAGAAATACAGCCTATTGGTATTTTATTACTATTAGGAGGATGTCTTTTTTCAGCAGTATTTCGTATTATCAATCGTAGTATTTGTGGCATTTACACGACTTTTGAACGTACCTATATGGTATTGTTAGTATCAGCTGTCAGTTTTACAATTATGGCATTAATAGAAGAAAAAGGGAAAATAAGTGTTTTCCTCAGCCCGATTGTTGAACCCAAGTTTATGATTCCTGTAGCAATTCTGGGAATATGCAGCTCCGTAGGAGCCAATCTGATGGTAAACTATGCGGCAGAGAGACTGCCAATTGTCCGACTTGCTGTTTTTGGAGCAATCAGTACAATTTGTTCTATGGTGGGTGGTATTCTCTTTCTTGGGGAACCGCTGACTGTTATGGCTTTAGTTGGTGCTGTGCTGATTCTGACCGGTATCTGGCAGGTGAATAAGAATGGAGAAAACTCATAAAGAGAGTAATGGTGGAGGAAATAAGTGGCATGGGTAAAATCGTGACATCTATTGAAGAATTGGTTGGGAATACTCCTTTAATGGAATTGAAAGGGTATGAACAAAAATATGATCTGAAGGCCCATCTGTTGGCAAAACTGGAATACTTTAATCCGACTGGAAGTGTTAAGGACAGAGCTGCTCTTAATATGATTCGTGGTGCGGAAGAGGAAGGATTAATTCGTCCCGGTGATACGATTGTAGAGCAGACGAGTGGAAATACAGGAATCGGATTGGCGGCTTTTGCAATTGCCAGGGGATATCAGATGGAAATATTTCTGGAACGTGGCGCTTCCAGAGAAAGAAGACTCATGTTGGAGGCTTATGGAGTAAAGTTTCTTGATTATAAAGATGCGTTAGGAAACAAGAGCGAAGAAGAGCGTGCTTTCGGATGGCAGGAACCCGATAGAGAGGCTACCTTACGGGAAATTTATGATTATTGTCAGAGACAGGAGAAGAAGCATTATTTCATCAATCAGGTCACAAATCCATATAATCCGCAGGCACATATTCAGACTACCGGTCCTGAAATCTGGGAGGATACACAGGGAAAGGTGGATATTTTAGTGTGCATGGTTGGAACCGGAGGAACCGCCTATGGTCTTTTCAATTATTTGAAGGGGAAAAATCCGAACTTACAGATAGTGCTTGCACAGCCGGATCCTTCTTCCAGAATGACACCAGAACAACCCGATGTGGAAATTATTGATGGAGTTCTGGCGTTTGATGGAATACCGGAGGAAGAAAAATCTGGATTCGTAGAGGAAGGTATGTACGATATGTGTATCAATGTAAAGACAGAAGAAGCTTTTGCAACAGCAAGAGAGCTTGTAAAAACAGACGGTCTTCTTATGGGAACGTCCTCTGCAGCAGCACTCTTTGCTGCCACTCAACTAGCGAAAAAGCCTGAAAATGAAGGAAAAAATATTGTAATTATCATGCCGGATAACGGAATGAAGTATTTTTCAACGAATCTTTTTTCTAAATGAGATTACATCCTGAAAAACTGTTATAAAAGCTTGAAAAAATTTGTTGATCATGATATTATAATTCTACTCTTTGCACTGCATATAAATCTACAGTACAAACTGAGCAGACCGTGATATCATATCATGGAGTCGGGTCACAGATGTGACAGTGGAAGCGAATCTATCATCCACGGGACAGTAGTTGCTAATACTGATTCGTGGGTGTTTTT
The DNA here is from genome assembly GCA_017623295.1 of Lachnospiraceae bacterium. Classification (GTDB taxonomy): domain Bacteria; phylum Bacillota; class Clostridia; order Lachnospirales; family Lachnospiraceae; genus UBA3282. The sequence continues at coordinate 43,618 of JAGAPK010000017.1, forward strand.
TTATCCTTTTTTCTGAAAAAATTCCGGAAGAAAAGTATTCTTTAGAAAATCCCCACATATAGTTAGTGCCATAGAGCTATCTTATTTTTGGAGGTAACTTGGTATGGAAGAAAACAAAGTATGGAAGGAACGTAAAGAAATCGAAAGCATAGAATCAGATGATAGCTTTCAGAAGGTTGCGACCAGAGTATCGGTAGTTACAATTATTGTGAATATTATACTTGCGCTCTTTAAGCTGGTGGCAGGTGTGATTGCACATTCCAGCGCAATGATAAGTGATGCAATACATTCCGCATCGGATGTATTCAGCACAGTTGTTGTTATGATTGGTATTAAATTAGCTGCCAAAGAATCGGATAAAGAGCATCCTTATGGGCATGAACGTCTGGAATGTGTAGCCGCGATTCTTCTGTCAATGGTGCTTTTTATTACCGGTCTGGCAATCGGAATGGAGGCATTGCAGAATATTTTGCAAGGGAATTATGCAAACTTAGAGGTTCCGGGAGTTCTGGCATTGGTGGCAGCAGTGATTTCGATTGCTATAAAAGAAGGAATGTTCTGGTATACTAAATTCCATGCGAAAAGAATTGATTCCAGCGCCTTGATGGCAGATGCGTGGCACCATCGCTCCGATGCGTTTTCTTCTATTGGCGCATTAATTGGTATTGGTGGAGCAAGACTGGGTTTTCCAATCATGGATTCGATTGCCAGTTTAGTGATTTTCTTTTTTATTGTAAAAGCTGCTTACGATATTTTCCGTGATGCAGTGGACAAAATGGTAGATCATTCTTGTGATGAAGCAACAGAAAAACAGATGCGAGATTGCATTATTGTAGATGAGGATGTCATCAGCCTTGATTTATTACAAACACGTGTATTTGGCAATAAAATATATGTAGATATCGAAATTGGTGTGGAAGGTTCTCGTACATTGCAGGATGCACATGGAATTGCCGAAAGAATACATGATAAAATTGAGTTGGATTTCCCGAAAGTAAAACATATTATGGTGCATGTAAATCCGGCAGAGATTTAAATGAAAGAAAGGTATATTTATCAAGCTCCAACAAGGAGCTGATAGAGAAAAAAGGAACTTACTACCAGCTCTATATGGGAGCATTTGAGTTAGAGTAAAAATTTTTGACAAATATTTTTGCATTTGCAGATAATACCATGTTTCAGAACGCGGAAGATACCCCACATACCGGATTCAACATCCCATTTGAAGCTTCCGGAGCGATAGAGATAATCTCCGGGAGCGGAAGCACCATTTGCCAGTTCCAGATTAAAGGTGTTTCCGATGCTGATGCCGCCTTGCAGCGGAATGGTTTGTGAATGGGTATTCTTCGGTTGCTTTTTCCAGGTATGCCCATGAATGCAGAATCCAATGTTTCGAGGTTTGTCAGCAGGCATTGCCAGTCGGAAAAGAACGCGTTCCCCGGAATAAGCCTTAAAGACAGGAGTAGCAGGATCGCCGTGTATTTTGCTGCTGAATATTTTAGCTATCTGAGGATGATTTTTCAAGCGGTTTGCAAAACGCTCTGAGCGATAGTTATAACCTTTTTCGCCGGTATCTTCGTCATCTACATCTTCCCCATCTTCCGAAACAGTAGTCTGAATCAATTGATTATCTTTATCTAACATACGAATTCCATTTTGACTGATAACAACATATTCCCGGAAACTGTCTATACCGGGTGCGGTAATGACTGCCGATTCGTCATAAATTGTTTTTGCCAGAGAGAAATTTTTATACCATTTTGCTCCAGCCGGTTCAATCAGAATAACTCCGAATAAGCCATGATATCTGTGATTTCGCATATCGCCAAAAGATTGAATGATACAGGTGCCATATTCTTTATCAGCGTACCAGAGATATTTCTTGCTTTCGCCTATATCTACAGTCTGCTCCTGATTATTGTAACCAACGTTTATTCCAGAATGTTCTATCGGGTCATAATTTAGATACTGAGGATTTAAAGAAACCCGCATAGAAGGCTTGTGCTTGTAATCAAGCGGAACGCGTGGATAGTCAAAGTAAGGAATCGGATCTTTTGGATTAAAAAGATTATGAAGCGTTACTTCGATCCAGTCACCGGCATTTGCACGTAAAATAAGAGGCTTGGGCTGATAATCCTTACACAGTGCTTTTTCGCTATCTTCAAGCGGTACGAACATAAGACCGTCAGGGTCGTGATCACCATAGCGATTGTAAGGGATTTCTCGTTTGATAGCAGCAATATCATAATGGCGAATGGTAGAATTTTTGGTAGGACATGGTGGAAGCGGGATTATGCTGTCTTTCGCTTTGCAAATGGGCTTTAATCGTTTGTTCACATGACGGTAGGCACGGATAATACCCCAGAGTCCAAGCCATGCATCGTCGATGCCTCCGAAATAATACAGATAATCAGCAGGACGGTATTGTTTGGTGATTTTAATATTAAAGGCTTCCGAAATACCGAGAGTCTGAGAAGCTACAATAGGGGAAGACGGGTTAGCAATTTCTTTTTGCCAGGATAATCCTGTCAGGTTGAAAGCATGCTGTTCTTCGTGGGCACCGTCCAGAAGACGGATAATCATTTCATCACCCGGATAGGTTTCCAGAATCGGCGTTGCAGGATCACCATGAACCAGAGAACTGAAAATATAAGCAGGGTCTTCCTGTGACTTCAACCTTTCCCGCATTGGTTCACAACGATAATTGATACCCATGACGCCGGGATCGTCATGAGAACCGGGAACTTCCGGTGGATTTAGAGGATTTCCGTCTTTATCAAACAGAAAGGCGAAGTCATGAACAAACAGTGCAAATTCGCGGAATGATGTGCCATCTTTCCGACGGATAACGGCTTTCGTGCCGAAAGAAAGTTCTTTTCCGGTTCGAATATGGTGGAAGGTTGCACCGGCTTCTTCTACAATCAGAGCACCGAATACACCGTGCTGTTGGTGAGAATTGGCAAAGAGGTGGTCATGGAAAAATACCGTATTGAGTTCGGTATTGGCAAAGAAGCGCTCTATTAACGTTTCATATTTTCTGGCACCGGCAATATTGTTCCAGCCATTGGCAGCACCATCTGAAACAATCGTATCAAATTTTACAAGATGAATGTGATAACCGGCAATGTCTGTTTTCGTCCGCATCTGGAAAGGACTCTCTTCCAGATATTCGGGGAGAAGATTGGTCAGGCGGATTTCAATGCAATCACCTGCATTGGCACGGATAACGAGCGGTTCCACTTGAATTTTGCAGGCTTCTACTTTCTGAATATAGGCATCCAGACCTCCGTGCCTTTCCAGTTCTTCTTTTAAAACGAAAAATCTACCTTGTGGGTCATGCCAGCCATACTTATTATAAGTGACCTTTGCCTGAACAAGTGCGATTTCAAAAACTTTCGGTTCACAATCGTTTTGACATGGATACTTGTCATTGCAGTGAACAGACTTTTCATTATGACATGAGCAGTTATCAGTATGACAAGGACAAGTGTCGGTGTAGAGAGCACCCGGCTCAAAACCTTCTACAAAGCTTGCTTCTTCCAGTATCGAGGGTTCCATTTTATTTGTACCGTCTGGGTTCAAGATACCAAGTGGTGGTTGCAATGGCGGTTCACCAAAAGTTCCTTTGATGAAATTCGGATAGCCCGGATGCAGTGCATCTTTTTTTGGTGGAGCAGCTCTGTCGGCAAGAGGGCAAAGTGGTGGAATTCTGGTACCGTCAGGTAAGGTGCCGCTACCATCTTCCAGACGGTCATGGATGCGCCAGAGTGTCCACATTCCTTCGTGGAAGTGAGGGTACAGATGGCAGTGGAAAATCACATCGCCGATAGTTCCGTTCAGACTTCCGGCACCATGCAGAATGTCAAGGGTATAACATTCCTGAGGACTGATTGTAATGGAGTCGATGATAGTGGAATTTTGGTCGTTTCCTTCCCAACGCCATTGATGATTGTGCAGATGAAAGACATGAGTTTCCTTAATACCGCCGTGAACAAGCCGTATTTTGGATGGATCGCCGACATAAGCACGCAGAATTGGCGGTGCAGGGTCACCATATACCCAGGAACTCATGGAAATGTCTTCGCCGGTGTCGGAATGTTCGTGAGTAAGCGGCATACGGTTACGCATAGGTTCGGACCGGTAGCTGATGGCGGTAGTGGAAGACGGAAGCAGCGTGTGTGGGTCAACAGGCTGTTCTCCATCTTTATTCTTGATTTCAAGCTCATCATGGAAAAAGACTGTATACTCACGGAAAGAAGGATTGGTTGGATGGTAAATGTCAGCAAACAAACCGCTTTCGATTTCTTCTCCCGTTTCAGGGTCTAACCATTTGGATTCCGGAGCTTCTACAACGATAGCACCGAATAATCCGTGAATATTGGTGCCATCTTCGCTGCTTGTGGTATCACCCATATCATGAAATAAATACACGCCTTCTGAAGCAGCATACCATGTGTATACGATTTTGTTTCGGGTAGTGGAGTCTTTGTTGAATCCAACACTGGAACCGTCAGAAGTCTGGACATCATAATCAAGTCCCTGTACATGAATAGATAATGGACGGTTCAAAGAATGAGAGAAAGAAATGATGATTTTTTCACCGACATTGGCACGAATAACTAAGGGGACAACTTCATCATAAGGCTGAGGAATTTCTTGATTAAAGTTCTGTAAAGCTCCTTTTTTGATACGTTCGGCATCCTTTTTCAAAACATAAAGAAGTCCATCCGGGTCGTGGTCCCCATATTTGTTATAAACGATAGGAACCTGAATTGCTTCTATTTCATAATGACGTACTTTATTAGGGCATGGATAGTTGCACAGTTCCATTTATGAATCCTCCCTTACGTTAGCACATTTTAAAATGCGGATATAGTGGTTGGCTTCACGCAGCACATGGTCTGCAAGTAACGGTAATATAATAGAAGCAATGTCACAGCTTAAGATACCTTTTGTTCCGGCGGTTTTGAATTCCTGATATTTTAAAGTTTCTTCTAATGATTCTTGGGTCAGCATGCGGTTTGCCAGACGATCCTGACTTTTGGCCATTTCCAGAAGCTTTTTATAATCCATTGCAAAATCGTTAGCCATTTTGACTAATTCCTCTTCTGATGGGTCTAATAAACCGCGAATAAACAATGCATGTTCCATCATAATGCGATTCCAGAATTCCTCAGTACCCCAAAGTCTGCGATAAGAAACTTGGCGGTTACTCATAAGGTCTTCAATTGTAGAGCGATACAATTTGGCCTCACGAATAATGTGCTCAATAAGAAGCGGATAGTTGAATGTAAAAAGCTTTCCTTCACTGACTTCTTGTAGAATACCTTCTTTCAGTGCAATCAGTCCATCTAACAATTCGATGGATCGTTCATTGATTCGGTGAACCTGGCGGAGCAGTTCGCGACTGTTTTCAAAACGTGATATCGGACGAAGATTTTTTTCCATGCGGGAAATTTCCGTATTAATCGGAACACCACTCAGACACGAGGTCTGGTTCTCGGCGTCTATTGTGAATTCCGTAACCAGTTCATCAGAAGTAAGAATCGGTTCATTGACCCTGCCGTTACTAAGATGAACAACATCTAAGAGTAACAGTTCAAATTGTTGTCTAAAAGAGTCGGCACGATTAATCCAACGGGTGTCTTTGCAAGGGAAACCAGCTTCTAAAAATAAGGAGTGTTCTTTCATGATTCTGGAAAAGAACAAGTGAGTTTCTAGTGAGAGAGTAACATAATTTTCTGTCATGTCATATATTCCTTTTGTGTTATTTTTATTCCTGTTATATCATATGCGAAAAGGGGTAATCGTTCTTTTAAAAATAGGGTTTCGAAAATGCAAAAATTTTAAAGTTTCGAAAGTGAGATGTTGAATAGATTAGATATTTTGCGAGATAAGTGGTATCATTTAAAACGGAAATTATAATAGAGAGGCATTGTGTGTGATGAAAGCAGCAATTTATATGGGAAAAGAAAATATAGAAGTAAGAGAGATACCGACACCGGAATGTGGCGATGATGATGTACTCATCCAAAATATTTATTCCAGTATTTGTGGAACAGATGTGGCGGTATATACACATGGCCCCGGAACCGGTCATCGTATTACGGTGGGCGAAGAATTTGGACATGAAACCGTATCTAGTATTGTAGCAGTTGGAAAAAATGTCAAAGATTTTGAAATAGGAGAACGGGTATATCCTTATCCGCGTTATGCAAAGAATGATACGAGAAGGGCAGGAACGATTGGTGGTCAGAATACATACTTGTTCCACAGGCAAAGCGAAATCATTCGCTTTATGCTGTCAGCGATAAAATATCGGATCGTTTGGCTTGCTTAATAGAACCGTTTACGGTAGGATGCCGTGCGGCAAGACGGGGACAGCCAAAAGCAGGAGAAAAAGCAGTTGTTTTTGGTTGTGGAACAATCGGTGTTGCGGCAGCAGTAGCTTTACAATATTTTGGTGTTGAAAAAGTGATGATTTGTGATGTGTCCGATTTCCGTCTGGATATTGCAAAAAATCTTGGATTTGCAGTATGCAATACGACCAAAGAAAATTTTATCGAAAAGGCAAAAAACTATTTTGGCACAGCATATTCTTTAAAGGGAGAAACTGCCGATGTTGATTGCTTTATCGACGCAGCAGGTGCAGAAAGTATTCTTGAAATATTTATGGAATATGGAAAAATTGAAAGTCGATTTGTGTCGGTAGCGGTTAATAATGCTATCCGCCAGCTTGACTTGTTACACTTGACTTTTGCGCAAAAAAGCATCATTGGTTCTGGTGGCTATATGCCGGAAGATGTGAGAGATGTCATGAAAATTATGGAAAGCGGCAGATGGAATCTTGAGTCTATTATTACTCACGAATTTCCGCTTGAGCAGATAGAAAAGGCAATTCAGACTGCTGCTGATAGCAGCCAGGCATTTAATGTGGAGATTAAATTTAAGGAATCATGATAAAATTTTGAAAAATAGCGTAGTTTTCGGTAAATGTGGGACAAAAGCGAATAGGAGAAAGTTCCAAAGTTGATATAGTTTAAAACTATGACAAACTTTATTTTATTTGTATTATACAATTTGACCTATAAGAAGTATAATATCAAGCAAAAATGATGTGAGAAACTTATATGACGATTACTGAAAATGATAAGAGTAACAATTTGTTTTGGATTAGTGAAAAAACTGATATATAATAGAGGTAATTGCGTAAGGCAGTTGCCTCTATTTTTAGTTAAATTGGAATGAAAATAATCTGATAAAGAGAAAAGTGGAGATTGGGACTAACTATGAAAGAACACATTATAAAATCTGTGGAAGTAGGTTCTATTGCAGAAGAATTGGAAATAGAGGTCGGAGATGTATTATTATCCATCAATGATGAAGAAATAGAAGATATATTTGATTACCGCTTTTTGATTAAAGATGAATATTTAGAAGTTGTCATAAGAAAATCTAACGGAGAAGAATGGCTTCTTGAAATAGAGAAAGAGTATGATGATGACTTAGGGATTGAATTTGAAAACGCTTTGATGAGTGAATATCGCTCCTGTAGTAATAAATGTATTTTTTGCTTTATTGATCAGATGCCGCCGGGAATGAGAGAAACATTGTATTTCAAAGATGATGATTCCAGACTTTCTTTTCTTCAAGGGAATTATATTACTATGACAAATATGAGAGAAAAAGACATCGACAGAATTATCCGCATGAATTTAGCCCCCATCAATATTTCTGTTCAGACAACCAATCCGGAGTTACGCTGTAAAATGTTGCATAATAGATTTGCCGGGGAAAAATTGAAATATTTGGACAGGCTATATGAAGGTCATATAGAAATGAATGGTCAGGTTGTATGTTGTAAAAACGTGAATGACGGAGATGAATTGAAACGAACCATTGAAGATTTGTCGAAGTATCTCCCGTTTATGAAAAGTGTGTCTGTAGTTCCGGCAGGGATTACAAAATATCGGGATGGATTATATCCATTAGAGATATTTAGTAAGGAAGAAGCAGGAGCAGTAATCGATTTAATCGAAAGTTATCAAAAACAGTTTTATGATGAATATGGACTGCATTTTATTCATGCCAGTGATGAATGGTATATCAATGCAGAGCGAGATTTTCCAGAAGAAGAAAAATATGATGGGTATATTCAACTTGAAAATGGTGTGGGTATGATGCGGATATTTATCAATGAATTTGAGGACGCATTAGAACACTTGATAAACAGCAAAAAATATCCTAAACTAAAAGAAAATTTGCATCGAACAGTAACAATAGCAACTGGAAAATTAACATATTCTACCTTACAATCATTTGCAAATCAGGTGAAGGAATACTTTCCAGGTTTGACGATACATATTATCAGCATAAGAAATGATTTTTTTGGCGAGACAATTACCGTTTCAGGACTGGTCACAGGACAGGATTTGGTGAAACAGATTAAAAAGCGACAGAATGAAGGGTTAGAACTTGGTAATGTATTAAATATTCCATCTAATATGCTGCGGATGGGAGAACAGGTTTTTTTGGATGATATGACGGTTGAGAAAGTAGAAATTGAACTTGGAATGAAGGTGGTTCCAGTAGAGTCTGGAGGACAAGACTTCTTGGAAGCTATGACAAATATAGAGTATCATATGAATAGGGATAATGGAAACTTTGTGTATATACAGGCATATGACAGATGAGTTTTGCGAGGTGATTTATCATGACATTGCAACAGTTAAAATACATAGTAACGGTAGCAGAAACAGGAAATATTACAGAAGCTGCAAAGCAGTTGTTTATATCCCAGCCGAGCTTAACGAACGCGATTCGTGAGCTTGAAAAGGAAATGCAAATAACGATTTTCAACAGAACGAATAAAGGCGTGGTAATATCCAATGAGGGAGAGATATTCCTCTCTTATGCCAGACAGATATTAGAACAAGTCGGACTTATGGAAGAAAAATTCTTAAACGTAAAAGAAAGACGTCCACAGTTCTCAGTGTCCTGCCAGCATTATTCATTTGCTGTGAATGCTTTTGTGGATTTAATACACGAATTTGATGCAAATCAGTATGATTTTACTTTAAGAGAAACACAGACCTATGAAATCATTGAGGATGTGAGCCGATTGAAAAGTGAAATCGGCATTTTGTATGTATCTTCAAAGAATGAAGAGATTATTATGAAACTGATTAAGCAACATGATTTGAAATTTGAAGAACTGTTTACTGCTAAGCCACATGTGTTTATTAGTTCAAAACACCCTTTGGCAGATAAAGAAATGATAACATTGGAAGATTTAGAGGAATATCCCTATTTGTCCTTCGAGCAGGGAGAATACAATTCCTTCTATTTTGCAGAGGAAATACTTAGTACGCTGGATCATAAAAAGAATATCAAGGTGCGGGATAGGGCAACGTTATTTAATCTGGTGATTGGACTGAATGGTTATACAGTCAGCTCCGGAGTTATCAGTAAGGAATTAAACGGTGAGAATATTATTGCAAGACCCTTGCTTGTGGATGAATACATGAAGATTGGTACGATTACGCAGAAAAATATGCCGCTTAGCCGGTATGGTGTAGCTTACATGGAAGCACTTAAAAAGCATATTGCGGAGTAAAAATAGGAGTTTGATATAGCTTAGAACTATGTCAAACTTTTATTTTTTCGTATTTTACGGTTATTTTTTGTGGAGCTATAATTACAACATCATTTAACAAAGAATAAGAAATGGAGGACAATGTAAGGGCAAACAAGAATACCCCTTTCCGATATGACTATGTGGGAAGTTTTTTAAGACCTGAATTTTTGAAGAAAGCAAGAGCAGATTTTGAGACAGGTAAAATTACTGCTGCAGAGTTGAAGGCAGTAGAAGATAAGGCGATTGTTAAATTGGTGGAGAAACAGAAAGAAGCTGGGTATCATGTAATAACAGATGGAGAGTTTCGTAGAGCAACATGGCATTTGGATTTTATGTGGGGATTTGAAGGGGTTGCTCATAAGAAAACAGAGAAGGGTGTTGCATTTCATGATGAAGCAGCGCTCATTGATGATACATGGCTTATAGGAAAAATTTCAGCGAATCATCATCCGTTTGTTGAGCATTTCAAATTTGTTAAGGCTTTAGAAAATGAAAATACGGTTGCGAAGCAGACGATACCAGCTCCGGCACAGTTTTTGCAACAAATGATTATTCCAGCAAACTTTGAACAGACAAGAAAGTTTTATGCAACAGATGAGGAATTGATAGAAGATATTGCCCAAGGTTATAAGAAGGTTATCAACGATTTGTATGATGCTGGCTGTAGAAATATTCAGTTTGATGATTGTACATGGGGAGTTCTGGTTGCAGAAGGTAGTGTAGAAAGATATGGAAAAGACGCGGATTTAAAATCTATTTCTGAAAAATTATTAAAGGTCAACAATCTGGCAATTGAAGGTAAACCGGAAGATTTAATTATCAATACTCATGTTTGTAGAGGTAATTATCATTCCACATATTTTAGCAGTGGTGCGTATGATACTATTGCGGAGCCGTTATTTGGAAGAGAAAATGTAGATGCGTATTATTTGGAGTTTGATGATGAACGTTCCGGTGGTTTTGAACCGCTTGCAGCAGTTTCGGGAGAAAAGAAAGTAGTACTTGGTTTAATTACTTCAAAATCCCCTGTTTTGGAGAATAAGGAAACTGTGATTGAACGTATTCAAGAGGCATCAAAATACATTCCATTAGATAGATTATATTTAAGCCCGCAGTGTGGTTTTGCATCTTGCGAGATAGGTAACAAACTGACAGAAGAGGAGCAATGGGCAAAGCTGGCATTAGTAAAGGAAATTGCAGAGGAAGTTTGGGGAGAATAGAAAAAGAAGCAAACCTGTTTTTTCTCAAAGAAGGCATTAAGATTTATAATATATTGTGGAATAAGGTTGAATTTTGAGGAACGATATGGTAAAATTATGCGAATTGAATATGGAGCAGTTAGGTGTCAGAGAAATCTAATATGTATTTGATTGGCTCTGGTGAAAAGGGAAACAGGTGTAAATCCTGTACGAACTCGTCACCGTAATTAGGGAGCTGAAGCCGATATATCACTGGGAAACTGGGAAGATGGTGGATGCAATGATCTTTAAGCCGGGAGACCTGCCTAAATGCTGTACAGAAACATTTGTTTCAGACCACGAGTAACTGGTTGTACGTGAAAATTTGCGGATAGTGTTTTATTTAGCAACTTATTAAAGTTATTGTAAAATACTTCTTACAGATTATTTTGTGTGCAAACCCTTTACCTGTATAGGAAAAGGGTTTTTTTATGCATGTCTTTCAGTACTTGTGTTGCTTAAATAATGTTTCTGACATACATATTTCAAAAATATATTCACAAAGGCAGTTAGGACTGCTGAAGGAGGAAACATGAAAAAAAGAGTAGTAGCATTATTAACAGCTGTAATGATGGGAACATTATGTTTGGCAGGATGTGGAAACACAGAAGAGACAGTGGCAGAGAGTTCAGAAGAAGTAGTGGTTGAAGAAACAGCAACAGAAGAAGAAACTGAAGAAGAAGCACAGGTTGAAACAGAAGAAACAGCTGATGTGGAAGCAGAGGTAGATGCAGATCAGGCAGCAGCTGATGAAGTGGCAGCACTTATTGATGCAATTTATGTGCAGGAAAGAACAGATGAAACAGATAAACAGTGTGCAGATGCAAAAGCTGCATGGGATGCTTTAACAGATGCTCAGAAGGAGCTTGTTGAAGGGGAAGAAGCTGATCCTGATTATTTTGGCAGAGATACAGGCGATGCATCTTTAGATGATTCTCGTAATCAGGATGAAATTGGCGAAAATGAAATTTTAGTAGTTAGCTTTGGTACATCTTTTAATGACAGCCGTGTTGCTGATATTAAGGGAATTGAAGATGCATTGCAGGAAGCATATCCTGATTGGTCTGTAAGAAGAGCATTTACAGCACAGATTATCATCAACCACGTACAGGCTCGTGATGGAGAATTTATCGACAATATTGATCAGGCTCTTGAACGTGCAGTTGCAAACGAAGTAAAGAACCTTGTTATTCAGCCAACTCATTTGATGAGCGGTGCAGAATATGATGAAATGGTGGAAGTAGTAGAAGCATATAAAGATAAGTTTGAAACAGTTAGTATTGCAGCACCATTACTTGGCGAAGTTGGTTCCGATGCAACTGTAATCAATGAGGACAAGCAGGCGGTTGCTGAAATCATTACAGAGGAAGCTGTAAAAGAGGCTGGATATGACAGTATCGAAGCAGCGAAAGAAGATGGTGTAGCATTTGTTTATATGGGACATGGTACACATCATACAGCAATGGTATCATACAGCCAGATGCAGACTCAGATGGAAACACTTGGATATGACAATGTATTTGTTGGAACAGTAGAAGGTGATGAAGCTTTTTCTGCTGAGGCAATTATTGAAGCGGTTTCAGAAGCAGGTTATACCAAAGTTGTTCTTCGTCCATTAATGGTTGTAGCAGGAGATCATGCCAATAATGATATGGCTGGCGAGGATGAAGACTCTTGGTTAAGTATGTTCAATACATCTGGAAAATTTGAAAGTGTTGATACACAGGTTGCTGGTCTTGGACGAATTGAGGCTATTCAGCAGATGTATGTAGAACATACTGCAGATGTAATGAATCAGTAAGGAATTGTTATGAAGAAAAAACAGGTTTTGAAATTAAGTATTGTATTACTGGCAGGCTTATTGCTCGGTGGTTGTGCGGGCGAAGAGTCGGTTCATACGGATATTTCTACTGTAGAAACATCTTTTGAAACAGAAACAGAGGAAGGGGAAGAATTGCCTTCTGAAGAGGAAACAGAAAAAGAAACTGTACTACCGGACGGAGTTTATGCAGCAGAATTTGATACAGACAATTCTATGTTTCGCGTAAATGAGGCATATGATGGAAAAGGAACTTTGACAGTAGAGAATGGAGAAATGATAATTCATGTTTCTCTTGCCTCAAAAAATATTGTGAATCTTTATACGGGACTGGCAGAAGATGCACAGAAGGAAGGGGCAGAACTGCTTTATCCGACAGTAGATACCGTTACATATAGCGATGGATGGATAGATGAAGTCTATGGTTTTGATATTCCTGTTCCTGTGTTAGATGAAGAATTTGATGTAGCACTGATTGGAACCAAAGGGAAATGGTATGACCATAAGGTTATTGTTTCCAATCCGGAGCCGTTGCAGGATGAAACAGTGCAGGCGTTTAATACTCAGGAGCTGGAAGATGGAAACTATACCGTTGAGCTTACTTTGGAAGGTGGAAGCGGGAAAGCAGAAGTTTTATCTCCTGCAACAGTTGTTGTTGTAGAAGGAACAATGACTGCGACGATACAGTGGAGTAGCCCGAACTATGATTATATGATTGTAGATGGGGAAAAGTATCTGCCGGTAAATACAGAAGGAAATTCCGTTTTTGAGATTCCGGTTAAGATTTTTGATGAGCCAATAGATGTGATTGGTGATACAGTGGCAATGAGTACGCCACATGAGATAGAGTATACTCTTACATTTCATTCTGATACTATGAAAACAGTAGAATAAAAGGTACAAAAAAATGAGAAGAAGAAATAAGGCAATCATTGTAATATGTCTATTTTTGATAGGACTGCTGGGGCTATGGGGCTGCGGTAGTCCTTCTTCCAATTATGCAGATAATTTGCAGGAAAACAAAACAGAAGTTTCTCTTGTTTACGAAAACAGTATGGAGCTTCAATATGCTGAGAATTTTACAGTGGATTATTATGAGGACGGTTACACAATGCTCACAACAACAATAGATGAGCAAAGGTTTTTGATAGTTCCAGAAGGCAAAGAGATACCGGAAAATTTGGAAGATGACATTGTAGTGTTACAGCGGCCTATGAAGGACCTCTACTTGGTAGCATCAGCGGTTATGGATATGTTCAGTGAGTTAGATGGTCTGGATGCAATTACTTTTTCCGGGCAGAAGGAAGAGAATTGGTATGTGGAAGAAGCGAAAGAAGCAATGGCAAATGGAGATATGCTCTATGCAGGTAAATATAGCAAACCAGATTATGAATTGCTTGTTTCCGAAGGATGTAGTCTTGCGATAGAAAACAGAATGATTTCACATTCACCGGAAGTTATTGAAAAACTGGAAGATTTCGGCATACCTGTTATGATTGAATACTCTAGTTATGAGTCACATCCACTGGGAAGAGTGGAATGGATTAAATTTTTTGGTGCTTTGCTTGGTAAAGAAGAGGAAGCAGAGCAACTATTTGAAGAACAGACAGCAATTTTAGACAGAGTATCAGCAGATGAAAAAACAGATAAGACGGTTGCTTTCTTTTTTGTCACATCAAATGGATTGGTGCAGGTGAGACAATCCTCTGATTACGTACCAAAGATGATAGAACTTGCAGGAGGAAAGTATATTTTTGAAAATTTAGGCGATTCCGAAACAAAGCGTTCTACTATGAATATGCAGGTAGAGGAGTTTTATAACGGCGCAAAGGATGCCGATTTTCTGATTTATAACAGTTCCATTGATGGAGGGGTTTCCAGTATGGAGGAGCTTCTTAATAAATGTGAGTTTTTAGCGGATTTTAAAGCGGTGCAAGAAGGAAATGTCTGGTGTACCACAAATGATATGTACCAGCAATCTTTATCAATCGGTTATTTGATTGAAGATATTCATGCCATGCTTTTAGGCGAAGGAGAAGATAATATGCACTATCTTTTCCGTTTAGAATAAAAAGAAAGGTGATGTAGTTGCTATGCAAAAAAGCAGAAAATACAGATATATAGTAGCATTTATTTTTCTTGGTATCGGCGCTCTTATATTATTGGCTCTCAATATCTGTATTGGAAGCGTTAGCATTACGTTACCGGATATATTGGGAACTATGACCGGACGAGGGCATAATGAAACGATAGCAAGAATTTTATGGGATATACGATTGCCCAGGACATTTGCGGTTATCATACTTGGCGGAGCATTAGCACTTGCAGGATATTTGTTGCAGACCTTTTTTCATAATCCGATAGCAGGTCCATTTGTTCTTGGTATTTCTTCCGGAGCAAAAATGTTGGTAGCGCTGGTCATGGTATTTCTTATGGGAAGATCCATCAGAGTTACTTCTGCAAACATGATTGTTGCTGCCTTTGTGGGAGCAATGCTGTCTATGGGATTTGTTCTGCTGTTGTCTCGCAGAGTAAAGGGAATGTCAATGCTGGTAGTCAGCGGTGTTATGATTGGGTATATTTGTTCTGCAATAACGGAATTGGTGGTAACCTTTGCGGATGATGCGGATATTGTGAATTTACATAATTGGTCGCAGGGCAGTTTTTCCGGTATGACATGGGATAATGTGAAAGTTATGGCTATGGTTGTTATTGTTACTTTTACAGCTGTTTTTTTATTATCAAAGCCACTTTTTGCATATCAGCTTGGCGAAGTATATGCACAGAATATGGGAGTAAATATCCGACTTTTAAGAATAAGCCTCGTGATATTGTCCAGTATTTTATCCGCTTGTATCGTAGCCTTTGCCGGACCGATTTCCTTTGTTGGAATTGCAACACCTCATTTGGTAAAAAAACTACTTGGAACAGCAAAGCCAATTTTGATGATACCTGCCTGTTTCTTAGGTGGAAGTGTATTTTGTTTGTTCTGCGATTTGCTTGCAAGGACAATACTTGCGCCAACAGAACTGAGTATCAGTACGGTTACAGCCATTTTTGGTGCCCCGGTTGTTTTGTGGGTTATGGCAGAGCATAAAAAAGAGAGGGCTGTGTGATGAAATATTATTTTAAAACAGAGCAGATGAGTGTTGGCTATCAGGGAAAACCTCTGATTCAGAATATAGAAATTGGACTGAATAAAGGAGAAATACTGACCCTGATTGGTCCAAACGGCGCAGGAAAATCAACCATATTAAAGAGCATTGCAAAGCAGCTTAAACTCATTGCAGGAGCGGTATATCTGGATAAAAAAGAGTTGGCGCAGATGTCAGGAACAGAACTTTCACAGAGAATGGCAGTCGTATTTACAGAAAAGTTAAAAACGGAGCTTATGACCTGTGAGGATGTAGTTGCCACAGGCAGGTATCCTTATACCGGACATTTTGGAATTTTATCTAAAGAGGATTATTCAATTATCGAAGAAGCGATGGAGTTAGTTCATGTAACAGAAATTAGAAATCAAGATTTCACGAAAATCAGTGATGGGCAAAGGCAGCGGGTTATGCTTGCCAGAGCAATCTGTCAGGAGCCAGAGATTATTGTTTTGGATGAACCAACTTCCTTTTTGGATGTGAAATATAAGCTGGAATTCTTATCTGTGTTACAGGAATTACGGATAAAAAAAGGATTGACTGTTATCATGTCGATTCATGAGTTGGAGTTAGCTGAAAGAGTTTCCGATAGAATTTTGTGTGTAAACGGAAAGTATGTGGAACGGTTTGGAAAGTCGGAAGAGATTTTTAAGAACGGTTATATCAAGTCGCTTTTTGGGATAGAAACCGGAAGTTTTGATGAAGAAAATGGAAGTATGGAGTTAGAGCCAGCAAAAGGAAACGCAGATTTATTTGTAATTGCTGGCGGTGGTAGTGGAAGAAGTACCTACCGTAAGTTTCAACGGGAAAGAAAAGTCTTTATAACAGGGATTCTTTATGAGAATGATTTGGATTTTCCTGTGGCAAGAGCATTGGCGGCAGAAGTGATTACTGCGAGAGCATTTGAACCTGTGGACAAGGTTGTTTTAGAACAGGCAAAGAGAGCGATAGATTCCTGTAGCCAGGTAATATGTTGTAGAAAACAATTTGGAAGTCTGGAAAATGCAAATAAAGAATTGTTTGAATATGCATACAAAAGTGGGAAAGTAGCAGACTGCAAATAGGAAAGGCTTGGTTAGTATGGCAAAGGTTATTATGATTCAGGGAACAATGTCAGGTGCAGGAAAAAGTTTTCTTGTGGCAGGACTTTGCAGAATAATGAAGCAGGATGGATATAGGGTAGCTCCGTTTAAATCACAGAATATGGCACTTAATTCCTTTATTACGGAAGAAGGATTGGAGATGGGCAGGGCACAGGTTATGCAGGCAGAGGCAGCAGGTATAAAACCAATGGTTTGCATGAATCCTATTTTGCTAAAGCCAACCAATCATACGGGCTCCCAGGTGATTGTAAATGGAGAAGTGCTTGGAAACATGAGTGCAAGGGATTATTTTGCATATAAGAAGCAGCTTATTCCGGATATAAAAAAGGCATTTCAGAAATTGGAAGAGTATGCAGATGTTATTGTGATAGAAGGTGCAGGAAGTCCGGCAGAAATTAATCTTAGAGAAAATGATATTGTCAATATGGGCATGGCAGAAATTGTTGATGCTCCGGTACTTTTAGTGGGAGATATAGATAGAGGTGGAGTGTTTGCACAGCTTTTAGGCACACTTATGTTATTGACCGAGGAAGAAAAAGCAAGAGTAAAGGGACTTATCATCAATAAATTCAGAGGAGATAAAACAATACTTGACCCCGGTATTGTAATGTTAGAGAAAAAAGGGCATGTTTCTGTAGCAGGAGTGGTTCCTTATATGGAATTAGCATTAGAGGACGAAGATAGTCTGACAGAGCGTTTTGACAAAAAGGAAGAAAGTTGCATTGATATTGCAGTAATTCGTTATCCAAGGATCTCCAATTTTACAGATTTCAATATATTTGAGCAGATGAAAGAAGTATCGGTACGATATGTAACTAATATATCAGAACTTCATCATCCGGATATGGTTATATTGCCCGGAAGTAAGAATACAATGGGGGATTTAAAGTGGATGCGCCAGAATGGTCTTGAGGCATCGGTAAAAAAACTTGCAGAAGAAATTCCGGTTTGTGGTATTTGTGGTGGTTATCAGATGCTTGGAGAAGTAATTACGGATACAGAAGGAGTAGAAGAAGGAGGAACTTTGAGAGGAATGGAGTTACTTCCGGTTGCTACAAAACTAAAGGAGGAGAAAGTGCGATGCCAGGTGGAGGGGAAGCTTCACGAATTAGACGGAGTTTTTTCTAATCTTTCAGGACTTGAATATGTAGGATATGAAATTCATGTGGGACATACCGAATTTACAGATGGTAGAAAAATCGTTCGCAACAACGGAGTAAAAGAATGCGAAAACGTTGGAGCAGATGTAATCATATCTGGCAGAAATAAAAATGTGTACGGAACTTATGTGCATGGTATTTTTGATAAAAGTGGCATTGCCACAGCAGTAGTGCAGGCTTTAGCAAAGAAAAAGGGGATTTTAATAGAAAACGGTGCTTTTGAAGATTATCAGAGTTTTAAAGAAAAGCAGTATGAAAAGCTTGCAGATACTTTACGGGAATATCTGAATATGGAGGAAATCTATGGAATGCTTAGAGAAGCCCATTTGGAATAGATATACAAGAGAAGAACTTGCGAAACTTACAGTGAAAGCTCCGAATCAGGAGATTTACACAAAGGTGTTAAAGAATTTCGATAACGTAGCAAAACCGATTGATGGTTTAGGACGATTTGAAGCATTAACAGCTCGTATTGGAGCCATTCAGGGAACGGAAAACATTGATATATCCAAAAAGGCAGTTGTTATCATGTGTGCTGATAATGGAATCGTCCGGGAAGGTATCAGTCAGTCGGGGCAGGAAGTGACACTGGCAGTTGTAAGAAACATGGCAGATAGGAAATCTTCTGTAGGCAAGATGGCAGAGTATGTTGGAGCTGACACAATTCCGGTGGATATAGGTGTGAATCATAAAGAAAGCATACCGGGAGTTTTGGATAGGAAGATTTCATTAGGAACCAGAAACTTTAGAAAGGAGCCTGCTATGACGGAGGAAGAGGCAATTAAGGCTATCTTTACCGGAGTAGAAATGGTGTTTGAGTGCAAAGAAAAAGGTTACAAGATTCTTGCAACAGGAGAAATGGGAATCGGAAATACAACAACCAGCAGCGCAGTAACCGCAGCACTATTGAATTGTGAGGTGACAGAAGTTACCGGAAGGGGAGCAGGACTGAGTGATGCAAAACTGGTACATAAGCAAAGAATTATTGTAGAAGCCATAGACAAGTATGAATTGAAAGAGGCAGATGCATTACGGATACTTGAAGCAGTTGGAGGATTTGATATTGCTGGGCTTGCCGGAGTGTGTATAGGTGGTGCATTGTATCATGTTCCGATTGTTTTAGATGGTGTTATTAGTATGGTAGCAGCACTACTAGCAGAACGAATAGTATCTGGAACAAGGGAGTATCTGATTCCGTCCCACAAGGGAAAGGAACCGGCAACAGAGAGATTAGCAAAGGAATTGGGTATAGAGCCTGTTATTGATGGAAATATGGCGTTAGGAGAAGGCACTGGAGCGGTGATGATGTTTTCACTTCTTGATATAGCACTTAGTGTATATCAGGATAGAACAACTTTTTCGGACATTAAGATAGAGCAATATGAGAGGTTTTCACATAAATGATGACGTTAATTATTGGCGGAAGCGGTAGCGGTAAGTCTGCGTATGCAGAAGATTATATGATTTCCCTTTCAGAAGAAAAGAAGAAATATTATATAGCTACTATGCAGGTTTTTGATGAAGAAGAACAGAAGAAAATTGAAAAACATAGAGTACTTCGTAGTGGCAAAAACTTTTGTACGATTGAACAGTTTATAGGGATTCAGAATGCAGTCAGGAAGATGGAAGCAGGAGAAAAGACCGCTTTGTTGGAATGCATGTCAAATCTTATTGCGAATGAGATGTTTCTTGGAGCGATGCCCAAAAAGGAAGAAGTAGTAACTCAAAAAATTGTGAAAGGAATAGAAATGTTGCGAAAAGAGTTATCGCATCTTGTGATTGTTAGTAATAACGTGTTTGAAGACGGAACTGTCTATGACGAGACTACAATGGAATATATCAGGGCAATAGGGAAAATAAATGAGAAGCTTGCAATTATGGCAGATGAAGTTATAGAAGTAGTGGTTGGTATTCCGGTACCAATTAAGAAGCGGCAAGCTTAATAATAATAGGGAAAGGAGCAAAGATACGATGCATATTCTAAAGTCACTCATCATTGCGTTTTCTATCTATTCTAAGATTCCGGTTCCACAATTTGAGTGGAAGGAAGAGGATATGAAATATATGCTCTGTTTCTTTCCGGGGATTGGAGCTGTTATTGGTGGATGTGTTTATTTCTGGAATTATTTGTGTGGCATATTTGATGTTGGGGTAATATGTCATACACTGATAGGAGCAGCAATTCCGCTTATTATCACCGGAGGATTTCATGTAGATGGTTTTATGGATACGATGGATGCATTCCATTCTTACCAGCCAAAGGAGAAAAAACTGGAAATTTTAAAAGATGCTCATATTGGAGCATTTGCTGCTATTATGCTTGTTTTGTATGAAATGGTTTATATCGGCGCATTTTCTGAAGTGACGGATAAGAATTTGTTAAAAATAGTATGTGGTGGTTTTTTCCTGGCACGGTGTCTTAGTGGAATCAGTGTGGTTTCCTTTTCAATAGCGAAGAAAGAAGGAATGCTCTATCTCTTTGCAAGTAGTTCTCAGAAAGCGATTGTGAAGTGGTCGTTGTATCTGCAAACGATAGCCTGTGTCTGTTTTATGCTTTGGCAATCTTTATATGCAGGAATAATTGTGATAGTAGCAGCGTTTATAGCATTTGCTTATTACTATTACAGGACGAAAAAGGAATTTGGTGGAATTACAGGAGATACAGCAGGTTATTTTGTTCTTATCTGTGAGGCGAGCATGATGATTGCGGCAGCAATCATCAACATGGCGATGTAATGCTGTGAACACAAAAATGAGAGGTAACTGATGGAGGTGGAGAATGAAACTGGTGATTGGTGGATACGCACAAGGAAAATTAAACTATGTGCTTGGAAAGTATGATGTGGAAACAATCAAGATATATAATGGTGAACTACCGGAGAATATAGAGGAACAAAGGGAAACCATAGTTATCAATCATTTTCAGAATTGGGTAAAGAGGAAAATTGCTTGTGATGATTGCCCGGAAAAGGAAATTTTTGAGTTTGTAGAGAAGTATCCGGATTGTGTGATTATCAGTGATGAGGTTGGTAATGGAATCGTTCCCATAGAAGCATTTGAAAGAGAATATAGAGAGCGAACTGGAAGGATACTTGTGGAACTTGCAAAGAAAGCAGAAGAAGTGGAGCGTGTGATATGTGGGATAGGTCAGAAAATCAAATAACGCTTGTACTGATTAGGCATGGAGCAACAAAATCGAATGAAGAACATAGGTATTTGGGGAAAACGGACGAATCCATTTCTCCAAAGGGAGAGATGCAATTAGTAGAATATCAGAAATTGCAGATGTTTCCCAATATTGATTGTTTATTTACCAGTCCTATGAAAAGATGTGTTCAGACCGCAGAAATTTTGTATCCAGAGTTACAGCCTGTTCAAATTAGGGAATGGGAAGAAATGGATTTTGGAGCTTTTGAAGGGAAAAATTATGTGGAACTACAGGGAGATGAACGGTATCAGACATGGATTGACAGTAATGGTACACTTCCTTTTCCAGAAGGAGAAAGTAGAGAGGAATTTATTGCACGATGCGGCAATGGTTTTCAGAGAATGATAGAGAAAGTAAAGCAGATAAACAAAGAAGGACATAAAACAATTGGAATGATTGTGCATGGCGGTACTATTATGGCACTGCTAAGCAGATATGGTAAGGGAGATTATTTTGATTATCAGGTAGCAAACGGGAAAGGATATGTTTGTACTGTGAAAAATTTTGATACAGAGCCAGAAGTCGTTGAACTAAAAAAGATATAGCAGGAAATGAGTGCGAGAAAGGCATGGTTATCCAGATGAAATATCATATGATAGCATTTTTCTTAGGTTTTCTACTGGATTTGCTGTTCGGTGATCCTTATTGGCTGCCACACCCAATCCGGTTCATTGGAAATTTGATTGCAAAAGTAGAAAAATGTTTCTTAGGAAAAAATAAAGATAGAAATGAGAAAAAGGAGCTTCGACAGGGAATTAGCATGGTAATCATCGTATTATTCAGTACAGTAACGGTTGCCACACTTATTCTGTTCTTAGCTTATTACATAAATTGTTACTTTGGAATAGTGGTGGAAACAGTTATGACGTATCAGATTTTA
Organism: Lachnospiraceae bacterium; assembly: GCA_017623295.1. Lineage (GTDB taxonomy): Bacteria > Bacillota > Clostridia > Lachnospirales > Lachnospiraceae > UBA3282. Next base: position 65,815 of record JAGAPK010000017.1, read on the forward strand.
GCAACAAAATGTCTAAAAGTTGAGAGCATGAAAGTTTATCGTTGCTTGAAAGATAAGACATTACCGGAAGCAAGAAAAGCGGTTTCGATGATTGTTGGAAGAGATACGGACTGTTTAGATGAAGAAGGCGTAGCAAAGGCGGCAATCGAAACAGTGGCAGAAAATACCTCCGATGGGGTAATCGCCCCTATGTTATATACTGCACTTGGAGGACCCATATTAGGATTTTTATATAAAGCAGTCAATACAATGGATTCCATGATTGGTTATAAGAATGAAAAATATTTATATTTTGGGCGAGCTGCTGCGAAACTGGATGATTTTGTGAATTTTTTGCCTGCCAGAATCAGTGCACATATGATGATAGCAGCATCCTTTTTAGGCGGGAAATGTTTTTCCGGGAAAAGAGCCCATTACATTTACAAAAGAGATAACAGAAAGCATGCAAGTCCTAATTCTGCACAGACGGAAAGCGTGTGCGCAGGAGCATTGGGGATTCAGCTTGCTGGAGATGCCAGTTATTTTGGGAAAGTAGTAAAAAAGCCTTATATTGGAGACAGAGTACGGACTGTGGAGTACGAAGATATTAAGAGGGTAAACCGTTTGATGTATTTAACAGCATGGATTAGCGAGGTTATCTGTCTGTTTGCATTAGGACTAATGTGTATATAATGTCAAAAAGTGCCGAGCAATCAGTAGGTATCATGGGTTAAAAGGCTATATATAAAGAAAGGTTTGATAAAAATGCAAGGAATTCATGGAGGCGATATTTACAGCAATCAAGTAAAAGCAGATTTTTCTGTGAATGTAAATCCTCTTGGTATACCGAAGGCGGTAGAAGCTGCGTTGTATGAAGCAATAGAGAACTGTAATAAATATCCCGATATATCAGCCGAAACGTTGAAGAAAGCAGTTAGTGGAATGCTTACTGTTCCGAAAGAGGATTTGCTTTTTGGTAATGGGGCATCGGAACTTTTCATGGCGATTGTTCATGGAATTCAACCGAAAAAGACAGTGATTCCGATTCCATCCTTTTATGGATATGAATATGCAGCAGGAGTTGCAGATGGAGAAATCCTATATTATGAAACAGAAGAAGAAAATGGTTTTTCTTTGCAAAAAGATTTCTTATCTGTTCTGACAGAAGATGTTGATCTTTTATTTCTTGCAAATCCCAATAATCCTACTGGAAGCTTGATGAGTAGGAAAGTGTTAAGAAATGTGCTTTCTCATTGCATGGATAATGGAATTTATGTAGTTCTGGATGAATGTTTTATAGAGTTTTGTGGTAAAGAGTATTCTATGCTGCAGGAAATAGAAGCATTTTCCAATCTGATACTGGTCAGAGCATTTACTAAGATATTTGCTATTCCCGGAGTTCGTTTAGGATATTTGGTTTGCAATAACCAGTTGTTATTAGAGAAAATTGGCAGGCAATTACCCGAGTGGAATATTTCAGGTTTTGCGCAGGCAGCGGGATGCGCGTGTGCCATGCAGACCGCATTTGTAGAAAAAACAGCTACTTACGTGGAGAAAGAAAGACAATTTTTAGAGGTTGGATTAAAACAGGCAGGTTATAAGGTATTTCCGAGTAAAGCAAATTTTCTACTGATTTATTGCGAGCAGCCATTATATGACAGATTGCTAGAAAAAGGGATACTGATTCGGGATTGTGAGAATTTCAGGGGATTATCAAAGGGATTTTATAGAATTGCAGTAAAGAGTAGAGAAGAAAACAAGACTTTGTTAAAAGCGATTGGAGAAATATAGTGGAATTAAAAAGTAAAATAGAACGTTTGCTTCCAGAAGAAATTGAAAAGAGAAGTTTTGAAATTATAACGGAAGAACTTAGGAAAAGAGGAATTTCACTTCCGGCAGAACAAGAAATGATTACCAAAAGAGTGATACATACCAGTGCCGATTTTGACTATGCAAATTCTATGACTTATTCAAAAGGTGCAGTATCTATTGCAAAAGAGCTTTTAAAAAATGGAGCAGATATTGTAACAGATACGAATATGGCACTATCAGGAATCAACAAGAAAGCGTTGGCGAAGCTGGGAGGATGCGCTCATTGCTTTATGGCAGATGAGGATGTGGCAAGGGTTGCCAAAGAGCGGGGAGTAACAAGAGCAGTTGTCAGTATGGAAAAGGCAGCGAACATTGAAAAGCCTGTTATTTTTGCAGTAGGGAATGCTCCGACAGCCTTGATACAGCTATATGAGATGATACAGGAGAGTAACTGGCATCCGGCATTTGTAATTGGTGTTCCAGTAGGTTTTGTAAATGTAGAGGTTGCAAAAGAGTTAATAATGGAAACAGAAGTGCCGTACATCATAAACCGAGGAAGAAAGGGAGGTAGTAATGTGGCAGCAGCCATATGTAATGCACTTTTGTATGAATTGACAAGATAGAAAATGATAGGTAATGGAGGGGAATATGATGCGATATGGATTTACCACAGGAAGCTGTGCGGCGGCAGCCTCAAAAGCGGCAGCCTATATGCTCCTGACAGGGAAATTGAAAAATGAAATTACTATAGAGACTCCTAAAGGAATCCCATATACAGCGCAGCTTGTGGATATTCGTCGCAAAGAAAAAGAAGTTAGTTGTGCAGTGGAAAAAGATGGAGGAGATGATCCGGACATTACAACAGGTACATACATCTATGCAACAGTGGCTTATGGAGGAAAAGTGGCAGATGGTGATGACATTGTAGATGAGAAACAAATGGTACGGATAACCATTGACGGAGGAGTCGGAGTAGGCAGAGTAACAAAGCCAGGACTGGATCAGCCAGTCGGAAATGCAGCAATCAATCATGTGCCAAGAGAAATGATTGAAAAAGAAGTGTTGCAGGTTTGTCAACTGGTAGATTATAAAGGGAGCTTGCAGATAGAAATTTCAGTACCGAATGGAGAAAAATTAGCACAGCAGACTTTTAATCCAAGACTTGGAATTGTAGGAGGGATTTCTATCTTAGGAACCAGCGGAATTGTAGAACCTATGAGTAATCAGGCAATTCTTGATACCATTAGAGTAGAGTTAAATCAAAGAAGAGTACAAGGATTTGATTATGTTGCAGTTTCACCGGGAAACTACGGATTGGATTTTATGAAAAAGACCTATGGTTATGATTTGGATAGAAGCGTCAAATGCAGTAATTTTATCGGAGATACCATTGATATGGCGGTAGAATTAGGATTTCGGAAGATGCTTCTTACCGGACATATTGGAAAGTTAATAAAAGTAGCCGGTGGAATTATGAATACGCATTCCAAAGAAGCAGATTGCCGAATGGAGTTGTTAGCAGCATTTTCGATAAGAGAATCGGTGGAGGCAGAGAAAATTCGTAAGGTATTAGATTGCGTTACCACAGAAGAAGCGGTTCATATTTTGGAGGATAGCGGGAAATTACAGGCTATTATGGAAACGATAGTAGAACGTATATGTTTTTATTTAGAGAAGCGTGCAAAAGGAAAGCTTCAGATTGATTGTATTTTATATGCAAATGAATTTGGAGAGTTGGCAAAAAGTAAGGAGGCAGCAAAATGGTTTACTTTGTTGGAGCAGGAACCGGTGCAGTAGATTTAATTACAGTTAGGGGAATGCGGTTATTAGAGCAGGCTGATGTAATCATCTATGCCGGTTCTTTGGTGAATCCGGAGCTGTTACAGTATGCGAAAAAAGAATGTGAGATACATGATAGTGCAAAGCTGACACTTCAAGAAGTTCTGGAAGTCATGCAAAAAGCAGAGGCGGAAGGGAAAACAATGGTAAGATTGCATACAGGAGAGCCGAGTATTTATGGAGCAGTCAGAGAGCAGATGGATGAACTGGACAGGCTTGGAATTTCTTATGAAAGCTGTCCGGGTGTGAGTGCCTGTTTTGGGGCTGCAGCAGCTTTGAATATAGAGTATACCTTGCCGGAAATTTCCCAATCTTTGATTATTACACGAATGGAAGGAAAGACAAAGGTTCCTGCAAAAGAAAGCATAGAGAGTTTTGCCGCACATCAGGCATCTATGGCAATTTACCTTAGTACAGGAATGTTGAAAGAGTTAAGTGAAAGATTGGTGGCTGGTGGATATCACAAAGAGACTCCGGCCGCACTTGTCTATAAAGCAACATGGCCGGAGGAGGAAGCCTATATTTGTACGGTTGAAACCCTTTATGATACAGCGAAAGAGCATGGAATTACAAAAACAGCACTTGTTTTGGTGGGAGAAGTGATTACGCACCAAAACTATAAAAAATCAAGATTGTATGCAGCTGATTTTTCTACGGAATTCAGACAGGCAAAGGAAATGTGAAGAACATGAAGTTAAGTATCATCAGCTTTACTGAAAATGGAATATTACTTTCTGAAAAGATTGCGAAGCTACTTTGTGAAGCAGAATGTGCCATATATACCAAATGCAGGGATTACTGTAAGGAAGGACGAACCGTACGATTTGTCACTAGGAGCGTAGGAGAATGGGCAAAAGAGCAGTTGGAAGAAAGAAATGCCTTACTGTTTATCGGAGCTTGTGGTATAGCGGTCAGAGCGATTGCACCTCACATTACGGATAAACTCCACGATAGTCCGGTTTTGGTAATGGATGAAACAGGACAATATGTAATTCCGCTTTTGTCCGGCCATGTGGGCGGTGCGAATGAACTTGCTGTTTCGATTGCAGAAAAAATAGGTGCCAAACCGGTTATTACTACAGCAACGGATATTAACAATCAATTCGCAATCGATTTGTTTGCAAAGAAAAATAAACTTACTATCGTGAATAAAGATGGAATTGCAAAGGTATCATCAAAGGTATTGGCAGGGAAATGCATTACCATGTCCGTTGAGCAGGGACATTTAGAAAAAGAAATCAGGCTGCCAAAGTGCATAGAATTAGTAGAATATCCTCCCTTACAGAAGGTTGATGTTGTGATAACTTCTGAAAACAGTGAATTTCAGACAGCAATTTTTCTTAAACCAAAGGAATATGTAATTGGAATAGGGTGCAGAAAAGGGAAAGAAACAGAAAAAATACATGATTTTATTATGAATCATTTGCAAAAAGCTGGAATTTCTCTTGCTCAAGTATTTGGAATGGCATCTATTGACGTAAAAAAGGATGAGTCGGGACTTCTTGACTTTAGCAGAAAAGAGAAAATTCCATTTATTACATATACAGCCGAGGAATTATGGTGTGTGGAGGGAGATTTTCATAAGTCTGAATTTGTAAAAGAACAGGTTGGAGTTGATAATGTCTGTGAAAGAGCCGCACTTAAGATATGCGAACCGGAAGGTAAGCTGATATACGAAAAGCATGCTGAGGATGGAATGACAATTGCGATTGCGAGGAGAGAGTGGAGAGTAAATTTTGATGAAGAATAAGCTATATGTAGTCGGTATGGGACCGGGTAAGGAAGAAATGATGACAGGGGAAGCTCTGTCTGTATTGGAGCAGGCAGATGTGATTATAGGCTATACCGTATATTTGAAGTTACTGGGTGAACGGTTTCTTAGAAAAGAAATGCTGTCCACTCCTATGAGACAGGAAACAGAACGGTGCCAGCTTGCTTTTGAAGAGGCTGTGAAAGGAAAAAAAGTAGCCTTAATATGCAGCGGAGATGCTGGAATATATGGAATGGCATCTCTTATGTATGAGATAGGAAAAAACTATCCAGACATTGAAATTGCAGTTATTCCGGGTATTACAGCAGCAAGCAGTGGCGCAGCGGTGCTTGGAGCACCATTAAATCATGATTTCTGTGTGATTAGCCTGAGTGATCTTCTGACACCCTGGGAGAAAATCGAAAAGAGATTGATTGCAGCCGCCATAGGAGATTTTGCAATAGCAATTTATAATCCCTCCAGTCATAAGAGAAAAGATTATTTGCAGAAAGCTTGTGATATTCTGCTCGGCTATTTGGAAGAGGAACGAGCTTGTGGTTATGTAGAAAACATCGGAAGAGAAGGAACAAAGGCAGTAACCTGTACTTTGAAGGAATTAAGAGACAAAGAAGTAAATATGTTTACTACGGTATTTATTGGAAATGCAGGAAGCGAAATCGTAAAGGATAAGCTGATTACAAAGCGAGGTTATCAGATTGAGAGAGATACTAATATTTGCGGGAACAACTGAAGGAAGAAAATTGTCTGAGAGTCTGGCGGTATCTGGGATTCATCATACACTTTGCGTTGCAACAGAATATGGAGAGATTGTGTTAAAAGAAAATCCTTTCATGACTGTTCATCGTGGAAGAATGAATATAGAGCAAATAAGGGAATTCATTCAGAATGGTAAATTTGATGTGGTGGTGGATGCAACACATCCTTATGCAGACATTGTTACTAAGAATATTAAATCCGCAATGGAAGGAATGATTATTCCATATTTGCGTTTGAAAAGAGAACTTATGGCTTCACAGAAAGAGGAAAATGTAACACATTTTGAAACGAATGAAGCATGTGCAAAAGCATTAGAAGAAGTGCAAGGAAATATTCTGCTTACGATCGGAAGTAAGGAACTTAAAAAGTATTGTGTTTCTGAGGAGGTAAAAAACAGACTTTTTGTAAGAGTTCTTCCGGGAATGGAAAGCCTGTCACTTTGCTTGGAGCAGGGAATTAAAGGAAAACAGATCATAGCAATGCAAGGACCATTTACAACCGAGATGAATGAAGCTATGATTCACCAGTATGGAATATCATGCTTGGTTACCAAACAAAGTGGTACATCCGGTGGCTATTTTGAAAAACTGGAGGCAGCAAAGAAGACAGGAATTTCCGTGTTTGCGATTGGTCACCCGGGGGAGGATACAGGGTATTCTTTCGATGAAGTATGCCGTGAATTAGAAAGAATTTGTCAGCAAAAAATACAGATAAAAAACGAGATGGAAATTAACCTTGCCGGAATTGGTATGGGGAATCAAGAAAATCTGACGAAAGAGGTTTGTGAGAAAATAGAGGAAGCAGATATTTTGCTTGGAGCAGAAAGAATGCTTGAGTCCTACAGACCAAGGATAGAGAAAAAGCCTTTTTATCTGGCAAAACAGGTACTACCGTACTTGCAGGAAATTCAGAAGAAATACTCTATGGAGAGTTTGAAAGTGGTTATTCTGTTTTCTGGTGATAGCGGTTTTTATAGTGGGTGCCAATCGCTATATCATGCTTTACAGGAAGAAATAATTGCAGGACGGATGCAAGCAGTTGTTCGAATCCTGCCGGGAGTTTCTTCTATTGCCTATCTGGCTGCCTGCATTGGGGAAAGCTATCAGGATGCAGATGTTTGTAGTATGCACGGAAAAGAATTGTATAATCTGGCACGCAGAATGAAAACCGAGAAAAAGGCATTTATACTTACATCCGGTGTGAAAGATGTGAACAGGATAGGAGAAACTTTGATAAAAGCGGGAATGGACGGGTGCGAAATTATTACAGGTTATCAACTGTCCTATGACAAGCAGCAGATTAAAAAAAGGACACCAAAGGAGTGTATGGAGTTAAAAGAAGAAGGGCTATATACTTGTTTTGTGAAGAATCCAAATGCAATGCCTAAAAACATAACACATGGAATCTCGGATGAAGCCTTTATCAGAGACAAGATTCCTATGACAAAAGAAGAAGTAAGGGAAGTCAGTATTTGTAAATTAAAATTGTATCAAGGTGCAGTGGTTTATGATATTGGAAGTGGAACAGGCTCTATTGCAATGGAGATGGCAGCACTTTCCCCGGATATACAGGTTTATGCCATTGAACAGAAGAAAGAAGCTGTGTCTTTGATTTGGCAGAATAAGGAGAAGTTCCAGCTTGAAAATGTAACGGTGATAGAGGCAAAGGCACCGGAAGGTTTACAGGATTTACCGAAGGCTTCTCATGCGTTCATAGGGGGAAGCGGAGGAAATCTAAAGAAGATATTGCAAGTATTATATGGAATGAATTCGAATATGCGAGTCGTTATCAATGCAATCAGTATGGAAACAATTTGTGAAATGAAAGAGATATTAAAGTTGTATCCGATAGAAAATGAAGAAATCGTGCAAATACAGGTCAGTCGGGCGAAGGGAGTAGGAAAATATCATTTAATGCAGGCAGAAAACCCGGTATGGATTTGTGCTTTTGATTTTCGCGAGTAGCGATTAGTGTGCACGATTTACATGAGCATTTGAAGAGGGAGGTCTGATATGAAACTTAATCGAATTATGATTGCTGCACCAAAAAGTGGAAGTGGCAAAACTACCATTACCTGTGCTTTACTAAAGTCACTGAAAAATAGAGGAGAACAGGTAGTTTCTTATAAATGCGGACCGGATTATATTGATCCAATGTTCCATGAAAAGGTAATTGGTATTCCTTCAAAGAATTTAGATACTTTTTTTACCGGAGAAGATACAACCAGAGAGCTTTTTCTGAAAAATAGAACCGAAAAAGACTTTGTGGTAATGGAAGGTGTGATGGGGCTTTTTGATGGTCTTGGAGGCGTTAGAGAAGAAGGTTCCTCCTATCATTTGGCAAAGGTAACAGAAACACCCATTGTATTAGTAATAGATGCAAAAGGAATGGGGCGTTCTGTAATCCCTATGATTGCCGGTTTTCTTGCATATGATAAGGAACATCTTATTCAAGGAGTAATCTTAAATAAGATGACAAAATCTTATTATGAAATCATAAAACCTCTGATAGAAGTTGAATTAAGTATAAGAGTGCTTGGATATTTCCCAGAACAGAAAGACATTCATATTGAAAGCAGACATTTAGGTTTAGTAATGCCAAATGAGTTGGCAGATATACAAAAGAGACTGCAAGTTGTTTCAGAAGAACTGGAAAAGACTGTGGATGTGGATGCAATAAAGCATATCGCAGAATTGGCAAGTGAGTTAATAGGTACGCATAAGGAAATCAGAGAAGATAGTTATTTTGAGACTAACGGAAGTATCAGACCTGTGATTGCAGTTGCAAAGGATGAAGCCTTTTGCTTTTATTATGAAGATAATTTACTTATGTTACAGGAAAAGGGTGCAGAGATAACATATTTTTCGCCCTTGCGTGATACGAAGCTGCCGGATAATTGCGATGCCTTGTTAATTGGCGGGGGATACCCTGAATTGTATGTAAATGAGTTGAGTAGGAATGTTCGTATGCACAATGCAATGAAACAGGCATTTGATAAGAGAATGCCTATTGTGGCAGAGTGCGGTGGTTTTATGTATCTGCATGATGCGATTATAGATAAGGATGGAGTAAGTCATGTAATGGTCGGAGTGATTCCGGCAACTTGTAGTTACAAAGGGAGATTGGTACGGTTTGGCTATCTAGAGATAAAGGAAAAGCAAAGCCATTTTTTACCGGAAGGAGAACTTATAAAGGGACATGAGTTTCATTATTTTGATAGTACCGATAATGGAGAAAGCTGTGTGGCTACAAAGCGGGCTACGGGCAGAGAGTATCCTTGTGTGATAGAAGGAGAAAATTATTGGCTGGGTTTTCCACATCTCTATTATCCATCAAACCCACTTTTCGCAGAAAGCTTTGTGAAAAAAGCAGAGGAATATAAGAATGAGAAGGCGCATATAAATGGAAAATTCGCATCGTTTCTTTGAAAATAAAGAGTGTAAATATTTTCCCTGCCATAAGGGATTAGAGAATTTTAATTGCTTGTTTTGCTATTGTCCTCTATATAATAAAGAGAATTGTCCGGGAAATCCCAGATATATAGAGAGGGAAGGAAGAACAGTAAAGGTTTGTACGAATTGTACGTTTCCACATCAACCGGAGAGCTATGACAAAGTTGTACAGATTTTGAAGAAAAAGGTTTAATTAAATAATTGGGGTAAAAGACGAGCAGTAATAATGAAAATTACTGTTCGTCTCAGACTGTAGACAAAGTCCCGAGTTTTTGCTCGGGATTTTTCTTTGAAAAGAGCCAGAAGTTCAGTAAAAATGCGGACTTTGAGGCTCTTTTTTGGTATAATGGAAGTATAAAAAAAAGGAGCACTTTCACTCATGATGA
>JAGAPK010000018.1 GCA_017623295.1 Lachnospiraceae bacterium
CGGAGGTGGCAGGTTTTGTCAATGGCATGGCCGCGCAGCGGTGCGAAGCACCATTGATAAAAGCTGACAGTTCCGATAGCCTCCAGGCAACAATCCAATAAATTTTAGCCACAAGTGTTACAAAAATGCTTGACCACAACAGATGGTTCATCTGATGAAATATTATCGGAGGCATCTGATGAAATGTTTATAGAGTATGTTTCTGCGTTTGTTCGACTAATTAAAAAAGGAAAGAATCCATATGGAGATTTTTATAATGCAATAGAAAGAGATATTTATAGCAGACCAGAAAAAATCCAGAAAAGAGCAAGGGAAATTTTAAATTCTGTATAGAAATAGATTTTGTTTTATATAGGATAAATATATATTATTACCCTGAAACAATGAAACGATGTCTTGTGAAAGGAGTAGAATATGAACGCAGGAATTTTTCTGAGCGCATGTGTCATAACAGTAGGCGTACTGATGGCAATGGAAACACGAAACGCATAATAATCAAGAAAGAGGGCAGATAGCAGAGATTGTTATCTGTCCTTATTTTTTGCGCAAAAAAGGAGAACACAAATATGGAGAAATTAACAATCAACACAATGAGAGTAGAACGGAAAGGGGTTTTTGATAAAAATTATAAAAAGCGGTTTGAACTGACATTTACATGTAATGAGGGCAAATCGGGAAAGAGTATTTTGGTAATCGGATTGAATCCGGCAAGTGAGAATATTCATATTTTGGACACTACCACTACATTCATTCTGAATAACCTGATTCCTATGGGATATACCACAATCACAATCTGCAATCTTTATGCAGAGCTGTTCAAACAGCGTTTAAAGCCCTCAGAGGTGCCGAACAACACGGAGAACAGGAAATACCTTGATGAGGTGTTAAAACGCGGTTTTGATACGATTCTGCTTGGATATGGGAACACCTTTCTGACGAATAAGTTCGTGAAAGAGGAAAAGGAGTACCTGATTAAATTGTTGATGGGTTATAAAGATAAAGTGGTAGATATTGTGGACGATAAGGGTGAATATGAAAAATTGACTGCAACTCATCCGTTAATGGCAGGTAGATATTTCCCAAACAGATGGAAGCTTCGTCCATTTGCGTTTGAGAAAGCAAAAGAAAAAGCCAAGGATAAGGAGCTGTCTAAGAAGCCAAAAGGAAAATCAATATCAGAAGAAGGAGAAAAAAATCAAAATGAAGAAAGCAATCCGAATCAGGACGGTCAGCCAGTGGTATTTGCTGAAACAGCTTAACTGCTATCTGGGAAAAAGAAAATTCCCCAAAGAGGTAATGAGAAAAATTTACCATATCTTATCTTCCAAGAAATTGGGAAAGGACGGCTTTATCGCTCTGTGCATGGGGAAGATACAGGACGATTATATTGGAATTGAGGAGATTTTGGATATGTACCCATACAAGCTGCGTCTGGACGAAAGAATGAATGAAATTCAAATCATAACCGGAAATGGAACTGTCAAGAACTGGTATATGTCCTATGCGAAAGTGTGCGGGCAGAAAACAAAAATTGCTTTAATTTATACAACGAAAGATTGCTGTTAGTTAATGCTTTCAGTCTGAATAATGAGTTTTAACATTTTAATGTTAAGGAAAGGATGAAGAAAAGAATGTATTACATAATCGGAACGGAAAAGCAGTACACAGATTATCAAGGCGAATTAAAGCATGTATTGTCAGAAGAAGTACTGGCTTCATTACATGAAAAAGTAAAAATTCTTGACAGCAATTATGGAGACTCAAGAGACTTAGAGAAAGACCTGGGCGGCTATTGCGTCGTATTCCCAACAAGAACAGACTGGAAGGAAGCATATCAGGAAATCCTGAATAAACATCATATTCAGAAAGAACTGTATGAGTATCGGGAACAGCTAACAGGCGGAGAAAACTGTTGGATTGAAGAATTGTATATCATTAGCAGTGATTATGGGATTGTACTGTTCTACCCAAAACAGACGGAAAGAGGTGAAGGATGATGTTTAGTTTTCTTGCTGTCGTCGGAAGCTGTCTGACATCTGGCGTTGTGATTGATTCTGTGACGGCTGGCGTTGGGCTTGGAATTTCCATATATACAGCGTCTAAGGGAGTGAAGCAGAGCAACAGGGCACGGAGGAGAAAGTAAAATGGAGTATGTGGGGATTGGTTAGTAATCCCCACATAGCTAATAAAACAATAGATTTCTGAAATTAATTTAACCTGTTGTGCTAGTTGATTGTCGGTATAGAAAAACTTCAACAAAATATGCTATCCTATAGTTGTAAATCACGACACACTATGAAAGGAGGCACATTATGTTGAAGTTCCAAGATGATTATACCACTCTCATAG
>JAGAPK010000019.1 GCA_017623295.1 Lachnospiraceae bacterium
AATATGAAAGAGGATGATATTTCTATTTCTGCGATATGTGATTATGTGACATTAGTTGAAACAGATGAAATATATGATGGATATCGTACTATATACCAACAATACTTCGCAGACGAAGGATGTGATTTTATGATATCATATAGTGCGAGTGGAAATTCCAGAGCTATCTTAAATGAGAATGAGGAAATAATAGAATTTCTTGCATATGACAGACTTTCGGAAAATGAAAAATGTGAATTATATGTTTTGTACAGAAGCAAGAAAAACGCAGATGGTTCATGGCATATCTCAGAGGCAGAGATTCTTGATATATTTGCTTATAATGTGTCTACAAAAGATGTGGTTAGTAGCGGTAAAACATCATGGTCAGCGACTGGAAATGAAAAGTATTATGAAGTAACAGGAGAAAAATAAAAAAATCGGGTAAAGATTTGTACGGTTTGACCTTTACCCGATTTTTTTATTTCCAGATATTCATGTCAGACAAGATAGACATGGTAATTTCAGTTGCGTTGCCTCCGGTAGCATCGCTGTCTGCACCAATGTTGGTAGCAAAAAAGTATGTATTATCTGCAGTTTCGATATAGCCTATAAACCAACCGTTCACATCTTGTCCGTTTACTCGTCCGGTTCCGGTCTTTCCGTAGAATGTTCCGGCATCGGAAGAGGAAAGGCAGATGGCATCTTTTACTGCATTGATATTTTCAGGGGCGAAGCCAAGGCTGTTATTCTGCAGCCTGGTTAGAAGTTCGACCTGCTCTATTGGGGAAATCTTCAAGGAAGATTCCATCCAATAAGTGGAGAAATCACCGCTCATGTTCTTATTTCCATATCCGATTTCCTTGATATAATCGTAAACGGAAGTAGTACCAAGTTGTTCGTCCACTGATTGGAAGTACCAGTTCACAGATGAAGCCATAGCAGACTGCAAGGTCTGATCAGCGTTCCATGCTTCAAACGGATAGTTTTCTCCATTCCATGCAATAAAAGAATCCTGTGGTGTAATGACACCTTCTTCCAATCCAAATAAAGCATCATATATCTTGTAAGTGGAATCCGGTGCAACTCGTAGCGTAGCATGTTCTATATCATGTATGCTCCAGACATCATTTCCCAGATCGTATAAAACAAAGCTTCCTTCGTATTTTCCAAAGTATTTAGAAAAATCTACATATGAAATATTTTCTGAGGAAGATTCCCATTGGTAGCGACTTTCGTCCGCTGCATATGTAGAAATAAAAGGTGTAAGTCCCATTATTAGAACTGTGGTCAGTATAAAAGCAGTCATGCCTTTTAATTTCTTGCAAAACGTTGGTTTCTCATAAGAGGCAATGTTGATAATGCGACGCTTCATTTGTTTCATGTTTCCGCTAAGGCTGGCAGCAAACGGAAAAGGAGTAATGGAGACCTTTTCTATAAAGTTAATCAGCGTATTTCCATAATTCTCATAATCGTCTTCTTGCAACATTTTCAGAACAGAAGTGTCACAGGCAATTTCTCTGTCATTACGCATTTCTCTTAGCGCAAACCAGACAAAGGGGTTAAACCAATAAAGCACTCCGGCAAAGTTCATAAGATAATTGGCAATGGCATCCTTATGTCTGTAGTGTTGCAGTTCATGTAATAGCATATATCTCATATCAGATTCGTGATAATCTGAGATTAAATGAATTGGAAGATAAATACATGGCTTCAAAAATCCTACGATAATAGGTGATTTCAAAAAAGCGGTACTGTACACAGGAATATTCCTTGTTATTTTCATCTCATTCAAGCATTTGTTATACAGTCTGCGAACCTCTGAGTTCTGAAGGGGGAGCGCAGATTTCTTTATTGTGCGTAAACGAAGAGAAGATTTGATTACCAATATCATCATCGCAAGCATTCCCACAATCCATATACCTAATAAAATGTATCCGGTAACTGATGGCGTGTCTTTATTTACAGAAAGGGCAAAGTCATTCATCCAATTTGTGGTACCAGATAAACCGGTATCCATAACATTATTTGCACCAACATCGGCATGAGAAGCGGAAGAGTTTCTTACGCTACTGAGCCATGAGAAAATTTGTGGAAAACTAACTAGACGGAAGGGGATAAAAGGCACTGC
>JAGAPK010000020.1 GCA_017623295.1 Lachnospiraceae bacterium
GGCAATCAGTTATTGTGTTGAACATGGTATCTTGGCGAAATTTTTGAAAAGAAACCGTTCTGAGGTTGTAGGGATGTTATTGGAAGAATTCGATGTAGATAAGTATGAGCGAAGCCTGAGAAGAGAAGGATATGAGGAGGGAATAGAGCAAGGGATTGAGCAAGGAATGAAGCTTGGTAGAAATTTGGAAGCTGAGCGAATGAATAAGCTGGTAATTGTATTATCTGAGCAGAATCGTATGAATGATTTAGTTAAGGCAGCACAGGATAAAGAGTATCAAGAGAAATTGTTGAAGAGTTTGGGATTATAATAATCCCAGACTCTTTTCTGCAATTTCTACTGCATCCATAATGCAGTCTGGGCAGGAGCGAAGTGCCGTTCCGGTATCGACTCCTTTTAATTCACGGCAAACAGCCGAACCATTTTTTTCAATGAACTGATTTACAATTTCTTTCGAAAGTTTATAGGTGTCCGCTTTTGTTTGTGGATTTGCAAGATTTCCGTCACTATTTTGGAAACCGGCTACCATAACAGCACCGGAAATAGCACCGCAGGTAGCGCACATGCCACCCATACCAAGTCCGAAGCCCTCACAGGCTTTGAAAAGAGTTGCTTCGTCAACATTTAAATCTTTTGCGAAGCTGCAGGCAACAGCCTGTGCACAGTTAAATTTTCTATCATGATAAGCAATCGCTAATTCTTTTCTGTTCATTGAGTTCTCCTTTGCATTTGGTTGTTTTTATAACAGCAGATTATATATTAAATATACCATTAATGACAGTATAACTTTTTTAGGGCGTATTGGCAATTAGAATAAAAAAGATTGCCCTCATTTATAACCAGTGATAGAATTACTATAAAAAGGAAAATAATATACGTTTTCAAATAGCAATGGTATATATTTCAAATATGAAATAAATTAGTGTGTACATATGAGGGGAAAATATGAACTATCTAAGAAGCTTAAAAAATCGTGTTAGCATTGTGGCTGCCAGTGTATTTCTGGCGGTTTGTGTCATCACGATTTTTGTGCTGTTATTGGCCGGAGTATTTTAATGAGTGGAAAAGGAGAATCGTATGAGTAAAATAATCGGAATTGATTTAGGAACAACCAATAGTCTGGTTGCCGTATGGCAGGATGGAAAAAGTGTTTTGATACCAAACTCATTTGGGGAATATCTGACTCCAAGTGTTGTGAGTGTAGATGAATTAGGAAAAATATATGTAGGCAAAACCGCAAAAGAACGCCTTTCCTCTCATCCACAGCAAACGGCCAGTGTTTTTAAAAGATTTATGGGAACATCCCGTAAATATAAATTGGGCTATAAGACTTTTTTACCGGAAGAATTATCCGCGCTTGTTTTGAAAAAATTAAAAGAAGATGCAGAAACGTATCTGGGCGAAACAGTGGAGGAAGCGATTATCAGTGTTCCGGCATATTTTAATGATATGGCTCGTAATGCGACGAAGCGTGCTGGTCTTATGGCCGGACTGAAAGTAGAACGTATCATTAACGAGCCTTCGGCAGCAGCACTTGCCTGCCAAAACTTGAATCAAAATGAAGATGCGACAATTTTAGTATTTGATTTTGGTGGTGGCACATTAGATGTATCGTTAGTGGAATGCTTTGATAATATTATTGAAATTTTAGCGGTTAGCGGTGACAATCAGCTGGGTGGACAGGATTTTGATGATATGATTGCATCACATTTTATGCGTTCCTTGAATATTGATCCGACCGAATTGCAGCCGGAAACCAAAGAAATTATTCGAAAAAGTGCAGAAATATGCAAAAGAAATTTAACAGAAAATAAATCTTGCGAAATGGTTGTAAACTGCCCGGAAATATCGGAAAAATTAGAAATATCCAGAAAAGATGTTGTAAAAATATGTGCAGAATTATTTGAGCGTATGGGAAAACCAATTAGTAAAGTGCTGATGGATGCAAAAGTGTCATCAAACGATATTACACAGGTTGTATTAGTTGGTGGCTCCTGCAAAATGCCGGTTGTACAGCAATATTTAAAACATTTGCTGGGAAGGGATGATATTGTGGCATTGGAACCGGATTATATGATTGCGCTTGGTTGTGGTGTCAGTGCCGGCATCAAAGAACGTAATGAAGATATTAAAGATATGCTGCTGACCGATATTTGTCCGTTTTCACTTGGTACGGATGTGGCTAACCATCAAAAAGGTGATAGAGCATTAATGTCTTTTATTATTGAACGAAATAGTCCATTGCCAATTACCAGAGAAAGTTTATACCAGACTGCTTATGATAATCAGAAACATATTTGCATGAAAATCTATCAAGGAGAAGCAATGTATGCAGATGAAAATATTTTGTTAGGTGAGATAGACCTTGATGTTCCACCGAAACCAGCCGGTGAAGTGAAAGTTTTTGTAAGATTTACTTATGATATTAATGGAATTTTGGAAGTAGAAGTTAAAGTGTCAGCAACCGGAGAAATCAAACGACTGGTTATTGTTAATAAAGAATTGGGAATGGAACAGAGCCAGATTGATGAGAAGCTAAGAGAATTTGAAAGATTAAAAGTCAATCCGGAAGAAAATGAGGAAAATCGTTATATTTTGGAATGGGGACAGCGTTTGTTTATGCAAAGCACCAATGAGCAAATGCGGAGTGATATTGTAAAAAAATTACAATATTTTGAATATGTCATGGCACAGGATATTTATCAGGTGCCGAAGGTAAGAAAATACACGACAGTCTTTTTCGCTTACATAGAAAAAATGTTAAATCGTTATGTGAGTTTTTCAGATGATGTATTGGCAGATGGCAGTTGGTATCAGGAAGATGATGAAGACGAAAGAGAGATAGACAATCTTTTTCATGAGTGGGATGAGAAAGATAAGTAAGACCGGAAAGGCAGAAAGATAAAATGTGGGGAAAAAACGTATTTGCTATTTTAGAGATTGAACCAACGAACGATAAAAAAGAAATCAAGAAAGCATATGCCAGATTGGTTAAAAAATATCATCCGGAAGAACATCCGGAGAAATGGAAAGAAATTCATGATGCCTATGAAATTGCATTACAACTAGCGGAGCGAGGACAAGGTCAAAACATGAATCCGGATTCAGAACATGATACAGCACCTGTTCCGATTGCCAAAATTGATACAACAGAGCAGCCGGGGAATACAGAGAGACCGCCAGTTCCGATTGCAAAAAACGACACAACACAGTGGCAGGAGAGGAACCAACCTTCATCCGATTCACAGGAAATGAATAATCTGTTCGAAAATATCAGCCAGTTGTCCAATGAGCAGCAGGCACAGAACGCAGAAATACAGCAAAAAGCGATACAGGTAGCCATAGATGAGATAAAAAGAATGTCTGAAAAAAAGAGACTGAGTTTGAGTGAATGGGAGGCCTTTTTCTATCAGGATGATATTTTATCGGTTTTAAGCACAAGAGAATTCCTGTATGCATTAGGAGAATGCTTTAACTGTAAAGAAATAGATGACGAAATATATAAGTTGTTAAAAGAGCAGTTAAAGATTATTAAAAAATATATTGCAGATAGAAATATAAAATTGCAAAATATTGGAATATCCGATCCGTTAGGGTATGCAGAAAGTAAAATTGATGCAGCACATAGAACTAACACGAAAGAAGGTTTTTGGAATAGAAAACGAATTTTTGTGGCGCTGGTGATTATTTGTGCGGTGTTCCGCATTGTAGTTCGAATTATTGTTAATGATTGGGAGGCGCAGGAAAAAGAACAGCAACTGATACAGAACGAAGAAATGCAGGAAATCATTGACCAGCGGAGTAAGAAAGAAGAATTGGAAGCAATGAAGCGAGTCTTTGATGAAGCTGATACGTGGACCAAGGGTAAAATGATAACTTTTTTGAGCATGTACTCGGATGATATGTTGCAGGAAGTATTAGAAAAGGAAATTGTTTTACAAGAAGGAATTGTGCTTTGGGATTGGAGAGAGTTGGAAGCTTCAGAGGGAGAGGTTTATGAGATTCATGAAATGCCTGTTTCAGAAGATGTACAGGAAGACTATCATATTTATGCGTTTTGTGTGACCTCCGAAAGTGACCAGTCTGATATGGCATTACTCTGTGATTTGAAAAAACTTGGTTTTTCAGAGAATTGCAGTATTTACTATTATAACGGAACGGAATATGTAGAAATCCCAATGGCATATCAAGGTGAGACGGATACATTGGATTCCAATGCAGTCGTTTGGATAAATTTGATGGAACAGCGCACTTTTTTGATTGACACACATATATGTGATACACAGAATCCGTACCCGATTGTTTTCATTGAAGCGTTGGAAGATACAGAAGCAACTGATTCTTCGCTGGAAGATGATGTGCTGAAGGAAGTAATTGAAAATGCAGTGGAGCGCAGAATTGAAGTAGATGTATTGAAGAATTTGACATCTCTTACGGAAGAAGAACAGCAGAATATGTTAAATAGTGCTGTTTGCCTGCAGGAGGGAATCTATTTATCAGATAGTTTGGTCGATGGTGAAGCAGGCAAAGAGAAAACAGAAGAAATAACGTATTCGATTCACGAATTACCGATTTATGAACAAGTACAGGAACAGTATCACATTTTTGCCTTTTTTGTTAGTGCAAACGAAATACAAAGAGATAAAGCATTGTGGTGTGATCCAAAAGCGCTTGGTTTCCATGATAACTATAAGATATATTATGGAGATCAATCCGGTTTTGAAGAAGCTAAGGTAAATGAAATTTTAAGCTATCAGGTATTGTCAATAGATACCTTTGAATATAGTACGGAACCATTATCGATTGTCGTGTTTGTAGAAGAAGTGACCAGTAATGAATTCGCATTGACGGAAGCTGACTTCATAATGACATATGGCGATATTGCAATTGAGGGTAATACATCACATACCGAGATATTTGAAGCATTAGGATACCCGGAAGATTTTGATGCATATAACGGAGGCTATATTTCGAATGGTAATGGTTATCGAAGATGGAATCTGTGCTATCCAAGTTATGAGAATCCGGAAATCAGAATGATTTATTTAACAGATAACAGTTTAGATGCAACGGACCGGGAATATCAGGGAGAAAGTTATCTGGTAAGTATCTCTTTGGAAAAAATGGAAACGAACAGAGGATTAAAGGTTGGAGATACCAAAGAACAGATGATTTCTCTTTATGGAGAGCCGGATGTAGTGCAGCCTTACAGTGCAAATGAATTGTTGGAAGAAGCAACTTACTGCTACGGAGATTATAAGTTGAAAATTGTGATTGCTGATGATATGGTGCAATATATTTTGCTTGACTATTGCATGGATGAGTCCATTATGAAACAGTTTATGGGCATAGAGTTTGGAGGAATTAGTGGATGATAATGAAAATCAGATAATGGATGGAGTGGAAGGTGGAATAGGATGAAAAAAATTATTTGTTAGGAAGTGTTTGATGATAGTAGTTATGATGGTACAAACATCAAATCAATAGAAATGAGGGAGAAAAAGGATGAATGAAACAACAAAAGATGTAGTAGAAGAAATTGTAGAAAACGAGGAAAATAAAACGGAGGAAAAGATCCCATTAGTCGGAAATTTCTGTGTGGCTGGTTTTTTTATGCCGCACTTTTGGGGAATTTGTAATGGTATAAAAATCGCATGGTTAGCTTTTATTCCCATAGTATTTCCATTTCTGGCTTTTTATTTCGGTGCTGAAGGATATCGGTTGGCATATGAAAATAAGAAGTGGAATGTTTCAATAGAGGAATTTTGTGCTAAACAGAAAAAATGGCTGATAGGTTCCATCATATATGCAATCGTAGTTGTTGCTATTATTGTAATTTTTAATTTGGATTGACAGATAATGAGTAGGAGCTTGGATATTCAGGCTCCTTCTTTTTAACAAAACAAAAGAATAAAATACCGTCAAAAAACAATTGACAAACAGCAAAACATATTCTATGATAAATACATCAGAGAAATTCTAAACAGTGTGCCGTTCGCACATTCAGACAGTTTCTGTCAGATTTTTCTAGTTACTAATTAAATAAGGCAGGAACTGTGTGAAGAATGGAGAAGGTATATCAGTATCCTGTCAATACAAGGGAGGATATGATATGCAAAGAAGTGTTATTAGGAAGCATGGAATTAGGGAGAAGGAGAACTTCTGGACAAGGTGGTTTCGCTGGCAAGGCAGTCACAAGGTACATAAACAGTTTAAAGACCGTCTTTTTCGATTCTTATTTGAGGAAGATAAGGAAGCATTACTTCAGATTTACAATGCCCTGAATGGAACGGACTATCAGGATGCATCCCAGTTACAGGTAGTGACGATTGAAAATGCGGTTTATATTGTGATGAAAAATGACCTGGCGTTTGTGTTGGCAGGAACCATGAATCTGTATGAACACCAGAGTACCTATAATCCAAATATGCCGGTAAGATTTTTAATCTATCTTGCATCCGAGTATCAGAAGGTAGTGCAGGAGGCAGAAGAAAGCTTGTATGGGGCAAGGCAGATTATGCTGCCGACTCCGCAATGTGTGGTTTTCTATAATGGAGAGAAAGACATGCCGGAAGAAC
>JAGAPK010000021.1 GCA_017623295.1 Lachnospiraceae bacterium
CGTCTTCGTGAAGAAATTTCTGAACAGATCGTAGCTTTAAAACTTATGAAACAGATGGCTGCTTCTTATGGATGTGATATTTCCAGACCAGCTACTAACGTACAGGAAGCTATCCAGGCAACTTACTTCGGATATCTTTGTGCAGTTAAAGAGCAGAAAGGTGCTGCTATGTCCCTCGGACGTACATCTACATTCCTTGACTGCTATGCAGAAAGAGACTTAGCTAACGGAACATTTACAGAAGCAGAAATTCAGGAATTCGTTGACCACTTCATTATGAAGCTGCGTTGCGTAAAATTCGCGCGTACTCCTGAATACAACCAGATTTTCGCTGGTGACCCAGTATGGGTAACAGAATCTCTTGGTGGTGTTGGTGTTGACGGTCGTCCACTCGTTTCAAAGATGAGCTTCCGTTACTTACACACATTAACAAACTTAGGTGCTTCTCCAGAACCTAACTTAACAGTTCTCTGGTCTACAAGACTTCCTGAAAACTGGAAGAGATACTGTGCTAAGATGTCTATCCAGACTTCTTCTATTCAGTACGAAAACGATGACCTCATGAGAGTAACACATGGTGATGACTACGGTATCGCTTGTTGTGTATCTTCTATGGTAATCGGTAAAGAAATGCAGTTCTTCGGAGCACGTGCTAACCTTGCTAAATGTTTACTTTACGCATTAAACGGCGGTGTTGATGAAGTTACTAAGAAACAGGTTGGTCCTAAATATCGTCCAGTTGCAGGCGACGTTCTTGACTATGATGATGTTATGGATAAATTCATGGATATGATGGAATGGCAGGCAGATGTATATGTAAATACTCTGAACATCATCCATTACATGCATGATAAATACTGCTACGAAAGAGCAGAAATGGCTCTTCATGACAGAGACGTAAAACGTTACTTCGCAACAGGTGTTGCTGGTCTGTCTATCGTAGCTGACTCCTTATCCGCAATCAAATATGCTAAAGTTGAAGTTATCAGAGATGAAGACGGTATTATCGTTGACTTCAAGACAACAGGTGACTTCCCTAAATATGGTAATGATGATGATCGTGTTGACTCTATCGCACAGGATATCGTTCATAAATTCATGACCGCTATCAGAAGACATCATACTTACAGAAACGGTGTTCCTACAACATCCATCCTTACTATTACTTCTAACGTAACATATGGTAAGGCTACAGGTAACACACCTGATGGACGTAGAAAAGGACAGCCATTCGCTCCAGGTGCTAACCCAATGCACGGACGTGATACTCATGGTGCAGTAGCTTCCTTATCTTCTGTATCCAAACTTCCATTCAAGGATGCACAGGATGGTATTTCTAATACATTTACTATCATCCCAGGCGCTCTTGGTAAAGAAGATCAGGTATTCGCAGGAGATATCGAAATCGACTTAAACAAATAATATAGGTGGACGTTATGGACGAAAATCAAATGGTTGAGGATTTCATCAAAATGTTAGATTCCGGTATGGCACAGGGTGTCGGACACGTGAATGTAAATGTTGATGAAAATGCCAAAAGTTCCAAAGATGTACAGACTATGGGATGTACGGACTGCTCCAGAACCCCATTAGCCTGCAGCGTTCCAACCTTAGAACAAGGTTTGGACGACTTCCACTAAATTTCATAAGGAGGAAATTAAAATGTCAGCAGCAAACACAGCTCAGGTAGATAACCTGGTATCCTTATTAGATGGTTATGCAGTTAAAGGTGGACATCACCTTAACGTTAATGTACTTAACAGAGATACATTATTAGATGCTCAGCAGCATCCTGAGAACTATCCTCAGTTAACAATCCGTGTTTCTGGTTATGCAGTTAACTTCATTAAGTTAACACCAGAACAGCAGGCAGATGTTATCTCTCGTACATTCCACGAAAGCATCTAATTGAGCAAAAAGTAATTATGATACAGGGCTTTGAAAGTAATTTCAGAGCCCTGTTTTCAAGAGAGGAAAAGAAATGCAAGGTAGAATTCATTCATTAGAAAGTTTCGGTACCGTAGATGGACCAGGCGTAAGATTTGTTGTTTTTGTTCAAGGTTGTCCGATGCGTTGTGCATACTGTCACAATCCTGACACATGGGAAATGAATGCCGGTACACTCATGGAACCGTCTTATATTATTGAACAGTACGAAAGAAATATAAGCTTCTACAAAGGAGGCGGCATCACGGTAACTGGTGGCGAACCCCTGATGCAGGTTGACTTTTTAGTTGAATTATTTACTCTCGCAAAAGAAAAAGGTATCCACACATGTATCGATTCTTCCGGCATTGCTTACAAAACAAATGCTAATCCGGAATGGCTCGCTAAGTTAGATAAACTCATGACTCTGACCGATTTAGTTATGCTGGATATTAAACACATTGATCCCGAAAAGCACAAAGAACTTACTTCTCAACCAAACGATGGTATACTTGCTTTTGCCAAGTATTTAAATGAGAAAAATGTCGATATGTGGATTCGACATGTCGTTGTACCCGGTATTACCGATGATGATAAGTATTTATATGAACTCGGTTATTTTATCGGACAATTTAAGAATTTGAAAGCATTAGACGTACTTCCATATCATACAATGGGAGAAAGTAAATATGAAAAATTAGGTATGGAATATAAATTAAAAGGTGTTCCGGCAATGGATAAAAACAAGCTGCTTGATAAAAAAGCAGTAATCCTTGACGGCATTCGCAAACGTCGTGCAGAACTTGCAGAATAACCTTACGCCAGGCGAAAGGCCGCAAAAAATTATTCCAAGAAATATCCAATAAATATTAGCCTTTTTAGCTTGTATATTCCCTACTTTTATATTAAAATAATAGTAGCTTTGATAAATTTATATCAATAATTTTTATTCTATCATAATAACAAGGAGGATATGATTATGGCATTTGCAATTAGTGATGCTTGTGTAGCATGTGGTGCTTGTGAAGCTCAGTGTCCAGTAGGCGCAATCAGCATGGGAGATGGTAAATTCGAAATCGATGCTGACAAATGTATCGATTGTGGTTCTTGTGCAGGAGCTTGCCCAACAGGTTCTATCGCTCAGGCTTAATTAACCAAAGATAACAACAAAAGCATTCAGCGTTTGCTGAATGCTTTTAATTTTCCCATCTTTCGTTCTTTTCTGGCTTCTTTGACTGTTTTCGCTGGCTTTTCTTTTATTTTATTTCGCTCACGCAACATTTCATCAATTTTGCGAAAATGCTCTTCTTCCTTTTTCCACCGTTCTTCTTCCCGTTCTTCTCTGGCACGGAACTGATAATCAAGTTCCTTCAATACGCTCTCTTTTATCTCAGTACAAAGCTCCTGATTTGCTGTTTTTACAGCCTCTGTCATCATTTGCTGCAATAAAAATTGTAAACGGGCTATTTTATCATCTTTTTCATCCGTTTTTATGTCTTCTTTTGCCAAAGACACAAAATATCGTTCTCTTTTACCAAACATCAATTCGTTTTCTTCTCGCGTTTCTTCTAAGATGTCACCCTTTTGTATAATCGTTCGAATCGCCTTTAACTGTAAGCCCTGTTCCTTTAACTGCTTAATCTCCCGGAAACGCTTCACATCCTCCATCGTATAATAACGATGCCCCATCTCATTCCTTTTAATCGGAAGCTGTAATTCCTCCTCCCAGTATCGTAATACATGCGTTTCCACCTCAACTCTTTTCGCTGCTTCTGAAATCAATAATATTTCCTGTTTCATTTTCTTTCTCCTTTCAACAATATGATTTTTATCACAATAAGCACTTTCCTATCACAGAAATAAGTTCCTGAAACTTTCCTATGCAATAAAAAAGACAAACCCGTTCTATCAGATTTGTCTTTCGTAAGTTTCGTATTAATTTTAGTATTAAAGTTTGTATTAAGTTTCGCATCAATTTTAATATTAATGCTGCAAGTTTCCGAATTTTGTAAAATCCGGTAACCAGACAAGTTCAACCGTACCAATCGGACCGTTTCTCTGCTTCGCGATAATAATTTCCGCAATACCCTTTTTCTCGGTATCCTTGTTATAATAATCATCACGGTAAATAAACATTACCACGTCGGCATCCTGCTCAATCGCTCCGGATTCACGAAGGTCAGACAGCATCGGTCTGTGGTCGGGTCTCTGCTCTACCGCACGGCTAAGCTGTGACAAAGCAATAACCGGCACATGCAGTTCTCTTGCCAACGCTTTCAAAGAACGGGAAATATCAGAAATTTCCTGCTGTCTGGAATCGCTTCTGCCGCTTCCTGTCATCAACTGTAAATAGTCAATAATAATCATTTCCAGATTATGTTCCAGTTTGTATTTACGGCATTTGGAACGAAGTTCAGAAATACTGATACCCGGTGTATCATCAATAATCAGATTGGATTTGCCGATTGCACCGGCGCTCTCAATTAACTTCTCCCATTCTTCGTCTGAAAGATTACCAGTTCTAAGGTGTTGGGAGTCAACTTTGGATTCCATCGCAAAAAGACGATTCACAAGCTGCTCCTTTGACATTTCCAGACTGAAAATGGCTACCGTTTTATTCTGTCTAAAAGCCACATATTGGGCAATATTTAAAACGAACGCAGTTTTTCCCATAGAAGGTCTTGCAGCCACCAAAATGAGGTCAGAAGGCTGCATACCGGCGGTTCTGTAATCCAGGTCGATAAAACCTGTTGCAACACCGGTTACACTTCCTTTGTTACGAGATGCTTTTTCAATGTTCTCCATAGCATTCATAACAACTTGTCTGATTGGTACGAACTCACCGGTATTTCTTCGCTGTACCAAATCAAAAACCCGTTTCTCAGTATCCTCCAGAATAACTTCCAGATTTTCTTTTCCGACATAGCAGGTGTTTGCTATTTCTTCATTTAATTTAATCAGCTTACGAAGCGTAGACTTCTCAGCTACAATATTGGCATAATATTTGATATTGGCAGATGTCGGAACCGCTGTAATCAAATCTCTTACAAATTCCAGACTGCTGACTTCCGGTGGCACATCCTTCTCTCTAAGCCTGTCCTGCAAAGTAACAAGGTCAACAGGTCTTCCCTCTTCATTCAGCTCCACCATCGTTTCAAACAAAATTCCGTACTGTTTGCTGTAAAAGTCATCTCCATTGATAATTTCCGAAGCAACTACAATTGCTTCCCTATCCATAATCATGGAACCGACAACAGACTGCTCCGCTTCAATGCTGTGCGGCAATATTCTTTTTATCAATGCCTCTTCCATTGGCTGTGGCATTTTCGATTCCCATCCTTTTTATTATTCTTCAACAACCTTTACTTTCAACTTGCCGGTTACTTTTGTATGAAGCTTTACATTAACCTCATATACTCCCAGCGACT
The DNA here is from genome assembly GCA_017623295.1 of Lachnospiraceae bacterium. Lineage (GTDB taxonomy): Bacteria > Bacillota > Clostridia > Lachnospirales > Lachnospiraceae > UBA3282. Next base: position 5,355 of record JAGAPK010000021.1, read on the forward strand.
TAATTGCCTCCGGTAACTGAATTTTCTTTTTATCAAGTTCCAGTGCGCACTGTTCCTTAGCTGCAATCGCAATTTCCTTAGAAGAAATAGAACCGAAAGTCTTTCCACCTTCGCCGGATTTCATCTTCACAATAACTTCTTTGGTTTCCAGCACTTTTGCTAACTCCTGCGCTGCTTCAAGCTGCTCTTTTGCAATTTTATCTGCATTTGCATTCTGTAATTTCAAATCATTCATGTTCTTGGCATTTGCTTCCACGCCTAAACCTTTTGGTAAAACGAAATTTCTTGCATATCCATCACTTACATTAACTACTTCACCTTTTTTTCCAAGTGCTTTTACATCCTGTAATAAAATAATTTTCATTTCAACTATCACACCTTTCTTTTATCCTGCTGCAAGCTAATCCAGTTCGCCCTCTTCAATCATTGTATCAAGGGTATTCTTAATCAGTGCAATACCGTCTTCGATTGTCGTATCGGACAACTGACATCCGGCTACATTCAAGTGACCACCGCCACCCATTCTTTCCATAATAACCTGAACATTCACTTCATCAATAGAACGGGCGGAAATATAAACTAAGCCATTATATTCTGTCAGAATAAAACTTGCTTTAATTCCTTTGATATTGAGCAACTCATTTGCTGCCTGTGCCCCCACAACCGTAGGACTCTGCACGCTCTCGCCATTACAGATAGAAATAGCATATGCCTGTCTGTAAATTTCTGCCTGACTGACTGCATCTGCTTTGGTCTTATACTCTGTTGCATCATCACGGAACAGTTTACGAACTCTTGTAACGTCAGCGCCATTTCTACGCAAGAAAGCTGCTGCTTCAAACGTTCTGACACCTGTTTTTGTCATAAAGTTATTCGTATCAATCATAATGCCGGAATACAGACAATCCGCTTCTTCCGAACGGATACGCAATCCATCACTAATATACTGCAAAATCTCAGAAACCATTTCACAAGTAGAGGAAGCATATGCTTCGATATAAGATAATGTTGCATTCTCAATCACTTCCGGTCCTTGTCTGTGATGATCCAATACCACAATGGATTTACAACGTTTCAAAAGCTCCGGACACTCCGTAATACTCGGTTTATTCACATCCACAATAACCAAAACAGCATTGTTTCCAACCATTTCCAATGCCTGTGTACCACTGACAATAAAATCCGATTCATAATCATCATTATTGCGGAACATTTCTACCATCGGCTGCATGGATGTTGTAATCTCATCTAAAACAATGTGTGCCGGCTTCTCAAGTGTCTGTGCAATTCGGTAAATACCTACTGCAGCACCAAAACTGTCTACATCACCCATACGATGTCCCATAACATAAACTTCGTCTTTTACAGAAATAATTTCCTTCAGCGCATGTGCCTTGACTCTGGCTTTTACACGGGTACTCTTCTCTACCTGCTGACTCTTTCCACCATAGAAAATAACGTTCTCAGGCATTTTCACAACCGCCTGGTCGCCGCCTCGTCCAAGCGCAAGGTCAATCGCATTTCTCGCAAATTCATAGTTCTGTGCGTAACTCAAACCATTCAAACCAATACCGATACTGATGGTAACTGCCATTTCATTACCGATATTAACGGTCTTAACGTCTTCCAACAATTCAAAACGTTCTTCCTGCAATAAAGTAACGGCCTTCTTACGCATGATAACAAGATATTTATCTTTCTCAAGCTTCTTACAAATACCGTCTAATGCATTTATATATTTGTTAACCTTTCGGTCAATCAACGCAATCAAAAGAGAGCGTCTTACTTCTTCTACACTCTCTAACGCCTCTTCATAATTATCCAAGTAAATAAGTCCTACTGCCAGACTCTGGTCGTCCACTTCCTGTAACGCAATTTTCAATGCGGTTTCATCAAACAGATATAAGGCAATTAAATACCCATCGTAATCCTTTGCGGAAATAATATCACTGTTTTCTGCCATTTCTTTCAGTGAAATCTTCTTCATTTTCGCAACAAAATTACAGGACTCATAGTCCACATTCAGTTCTACTTCGTCCTCTTCCACATTTCCCGGAAGTCTGTCCTTTGTAATAGATGGGAAAATAGAGGTAATAGATTTACGATATCCTTTTTCCTTATGCACTACTTTTTCAAATGCAATATTAGTCCAGATGATTTTACCACTGTCGTCCAACAACGCATGCGGCAAATCCAAATCACGCAACAATCTTCGCTGAATCTGTCCATACTGCGTAGCAAAACTAACAAGCTCGTTCATAATGATTGGCTTATTATAAAACATCATGGAAAGAATAATCGCAAGATAAAAGATAATAAAGCAGCTTAAAACCAAACCTGCCCGATAATCAATAAAGTAGATAAAAACATCTACTGCTATTAACAAAAATCCTAAATATAAAGAAGACTGCAAATAAGACTTCAATCTTCCTTTTAATTTTATACTATTCTTCATCATAACCTCTTGTCTGCATGCTTTTGCCAATATACACACTTTCCCAGTTTTATGATTACATAACAGTATAAGTATAGCATTTTTTGTAAATAAGTTCTACACCAATATGTAGTTCTTTTTTTCTATATTTTGACATATATGGTGGTGGTCAGAGTGACATTTGGACTGGTATGGAGATTTTCATTGTAATAATCGAGTAGGAGAAAATTCCTCTTTATAGAGAAATTTTCGACCTCTCACACCACCGTGCGTACCGTTCGGTACACGGCGGTTCAATCAATTTAACAAGTGACACACTTTTCGGTGTAGTAGTCTAACATGGAGACTAATC
>JAGAPK010000001.1 GCA_017623295.1 Lachnospiraceae bacterium
ATGAAGTTCCAATCAATTGCTTTATCAATGATTCTCAGAAGATGATCCTGTGGAACCATGTCATCCATACAAAACATCTGAATCTGTTCTCTTTTTTTATCAGCATTCTGTGTCATCATGAGTGAAAGTGCTCCTTTTTTTAATACTTCCATTATACCAAAAAAGAGCCTCAAAGTCCGCATTTTTACTGAACTTCTGGCTCTTTTCAAAGAAAAATCCCGAGCAAAAACTCGGGACTTTGTCTATAGTCTGACCCACAAGTGATATTTACTTGTGGGTATCCTTTACTTCATTTGCGATAGTATTAGAAACATCTTCTATACCTGTCTGATTTTTGGTTCAATCGCTTCTGACCTTACATTGTGTGTCTGGTTTTGGTTTTCCGGCTTTACTTTTTGCGTTACACTATTAAATTTTTCATTACTCTTTTTTTGATTTAATTTTTCCTGTTTATCTTTGTCCATGTTCTCACCTCATAGTTAGTGTAAACCAAAACAGGAAATCTATACTCCCGCACCTTTTTCGTCTTGCAACATATCATAAGCATATATAATCTTGTTGTGAGGTTTTGGTTATGGATACAAGTACTTCTCCGCTTATCGCTATTGTTGGACGTTCAAGGGATACCATAAATTATGAAAGAGCTCTGCACCAACTAGGCGCACAAACCATTACTTCCCTTAGTTTGGAACAGTGTAGCAATTGTGACGGTTTGCTTCTGCCGGGTGGTGGTGATATTACACCGGCTTTCTTCGGTCAGACGAATCAAGGCTCCAGAACAATTGATACCGAATTAGATATTGTCCAGTTACAGGCGTTAAACTTATTTCTGCAACAAAAAAAGCCCATACTTGGCATTTGTAAAGGGCTTCAAATTATTAACGTTCATTTTGGCGGCACCATTCACCAGCATCTGGAAACTGCCGCTTGGCATGAGTGGAATGGATACGACCAGTACCACTATGTATATCATGTTGGCTTCAACCGCATGGACTTTTTCTATGAATTATACGGAACAAGTGCTTATGTGAATTCTGCGCATCATCAGGGCATTAATCGTCTGGGCAAAGAACTTCTTCCACTCTGTCAGTCCAAAGACGGCACCATTGAAGCTATTATGCATACTTCCCTACCGGTAATGGCAGTCCAATGGCACCCAGAGCGTATGTTAGAAACCGGAGGTACTGAACTGTTCTCCTATTTCTTAAACATCTGTTCTAAGTGACTGATTCCTTCATCGATTTTACTCTTTTGAATTTCAGCTCTGTTTTGCAATTCTTCCTTCGCATGTTGGGAAATCATTTCAAACAGGGCTTTCATAATTTTGTTGATCACTTTCATGGTTTCGGCATCCACATTTTTGGTTGCCGACAGAATTCCTTGAATACTCTTTTTCCAATTAGCAGTAAAATCAATCAGATTATCTGCTTCAGATGCCATAACGACATCAAAAAGGGTATCCACAAAAACCCTCATCTGTTCTTGATTCAATGACAGAATCCATTCGTTCAGGGCATCATCCATAAACATCCGTCCGGAATAAACGTGTTTGACAATTTTAAAATCATCCCCATGTACTAACCACGAATAAGGATTATGCTGTGCCAGGCCGATACTTTTACTTTCTACCACACGATAAGTTCCTTTGGAATACAAAATCAGTCCTACAAGTGAGGAATGTGGAATCGTTCTGTGAACACGACTTTCAATTTTATCATAACCGCATTCTTCCATAACCTCCGGCCGAAATCCCGGACCATCATGACTGTAAATAGCCTTGATTCTATCCTGTATTTTTTGCTCACAATTCATAGCAGCATAGATAGCAAGGTTTCCACCCTTGGAATGTCCGCCCACATAAAATGGTTCTCGTATCTGCTTGGCTGTACAATTCAGATATTCCACACTCATAACCTGAGCCGGAACCGGCTCGGAAAAAGCCAGATTCAAATCTTCTTTCCAACCAATAATTGTTTCGTCCGTTCCTCGATAAACTACATAAAATGTCCCATCTTCCATCTGCAATGTAATCGCAGAGAACTGGGTTTCTTCTTCTATGTCAATGTAGTTTACATAATTATTCATTTTTAACGTGCCAAACCGTCTGCTGTTTACCATTGCCAGAAAAAGCTTTGTATTGTCTTCCCTATATCGTTCATCAGCATACAGATTGTCATAGTCTTCATGTTCATGCAAAAATTTTATGTCAACCATTTTCCCTGTTTCTGATTTCTCTTTTCCGGTTTTTCCTTTTTCCGGCTTCGTTTTTTCCTCTATTTCAATCGCAGGCACAAGACCATCAAACTTCAGATAGGAAAACTGGCTCAGTACAAGGCTATCCACTTCATTGAATGGTTTTTCCTGAAACGTATATTTACCATATTCTTTGATATAATCAATAATCGTTCCCATACTCATTCTTTCTACATTTTAGCTTCCAGATGCTCAATATTTTTAATCAAAACAGAAACCGTTCCATCCGGATTCGTAATAAATTCCACACTTCTTGGATTCTTATACTGTTCCATCGGAATCTTAATTTCAATACCGGTATCAGTATACAAATGCTGACTCTGGTATTTTCTGACCGTATTTTCGCTCTGGGGCTGAATTTCCTCTTTTACCATATCATACTTTTCCATTTTATCCTGAAAAGCAACTTTTAATTCCGGTTTTTCTTCAAAAATTTTATCTGCAATTTCTTCTACGGTAAAACCGCCTTTTTCTTCAATTTCTTCCTGAATAATACTCTTTGCTTCCATCTGCTTGGCATAACGTTCTGATTCGTCATACCCTTCTTTTTGTACGCTCTCTACTGCTCTTGTTACAATAGAAAGCTTGGATTTATGAGAAAGATGGCTGCTGCATTTTAAAAACAGGAAAGAAAAGTAATTGGTTTTCTCACCATTTACTTCATATTTCTTCTCAACTACCCAAACAGCCAGATCATCCAGACGAATAATTGCTGCCTCAGTCAATCGCTGGCTCTCAGATGGCAAAATCGATTTATGTCTGATAATCTCATTGATATTTCCTTCATCCTTCGCCATTGTTCGGTGTGTATAAAGAGATTTATAATTCATCTTAAGCAATGCAAGATATTCCGCATCTTCATACTGAAAACGTGTTACTACAAGGTCTGCCGGTGGAATATCAATATTGCTGTTCATAATATCATACAGAAAATTGGCAATATCCTTACTGATATCCACAAAAAAATCATCTGCGTACTGCTCTAAAATATGATAAATTTCTGATTCTTCCTTGTAGAAGCGGCACTCTTTGGCATCATCTCCCGAACTGATTTTGGCAATATGTTCTTTCACAAAATCTGCAAATTCTGAACCATATTCCAATTCTGTATCCGACAATACAGGCATTCCAATCGTAGAATCCATGATATGTACGATAGCTTTTTTAATTCTGATATTCTCTTTTACCATCTTTTGTAGCTCCTGTTCTATCGTCTATTATTCCTTAGTACTTCTTCCATGTTTTTGGCGAAAACAAAATCAACATCGGTAACAATTCCAAACGGCCTGTCAACATATCAAACATCAGTACGAATTTGGAAAATACCGAATAACCACCATAATTGCAAGTTGGTCCTGCTGCATTAAGTCCCGGACCACAATTATTGATATTCGCCATGACTGCCGTAAAATTTGTCGTGAAATCATATTTATCCAGTGATAACAACAGAAAAGAAATCAAATAAATCACCAGATATATCGTCAAATAAGATTTCACGGAACGTACGGTTACGTCATCCACTGCTCTGCCTTCCAGATGTGGTTTTTTCACAATTTGCGGATGAACTACGCGGAGCAGTTCATTCTTCATATCCTGAAGCAATATCATTACACGAGATACTTTAAAACCACCACCGGTACTGCCGGCGCAGGCTCCAACTGCCATAACCATGAAAAGAACGACTTTGGAAAATTCCGGCCATAAATCATAATTTGTCGTTGCATATCCGGTACTGCTGCCCACAGATACCACTTGAAAAAGTGCATCTTTAAAAGCAATTCCGATATTATCATAATATCCTCTGATATTCCATGTAATCAAAGCTGCCGCCACAAATACCATGATAAGAAATGTTCTTGCTTCTTCATGCTTGAACGCCTCTTTCGGCTTCTTCGCTACCAGCAGCAAATAGTAAACGTTAAAATTCAAGGCACCTAAAATCATAAAAATAATAAAGATCACTTGAATGATAATTGAATAACTACCAATACTACTGTTTAAAACAGCAAAACCACCGGTTCCCAAAGTAGAAAAAGACAACACAATAGAATCATAAAAACTCATTCCTGCTATCTTTAATACAAGAATCATCAAAACAGTAAGTCCGATATAAATACCATATAAAATTTTGGCTGTTGACTGCACACGAGGCACCAGTTTTCCAACCGTAGGTCCCGGGCTTTCTGCACGCATCAAATGCATGTTATAACCGCCGGATAATGGCAATACCGCGATAATTAACACAAGCACTCCCATGCCGCCAATCCAGTGGGTAAAAAGCCGCCAGAACTGTACACTCTTGGACAAACCTTCTACATCCGGCAGAATACTTGCACCGGTTGTTGTCAAACCAGAGATAGTCTCATAAAGCGCATCTACGAAGCTTGGTATTTCTCCACTCAACCAAAATGGCAAAGCTCCTACTAAACTTAGTAAAATCCAGCTTAGGGAAACGGTAACGAAACCTTCTCTGGCATAAAATACGTTGCTTTTTGGTTTAAACTGCTTTCCTATCTCTGCAATAATCAGGCTTCCTATCATAACTGCCGCAAAAGCAAATCCTGCCTTTTCACGATAAATGGCTGCCACCAGACACGGCAATGTCATAAATAATGCTGCAAACTCCAATATACGGAACAATATATACCGGATAATTGAATAATTCATTTCTCATTCCCTCTATTTCAAAATATCTCTGATATCATTTAATCCGGTCTTCGTTGTTACCACGATTACCGTATCACCAACCTGAATGATACTTTGACCACCAGGTATACTGATATTTCCTCTGTGGTTAATCGTACAAATCAGTATTCCCGGCTTTATCTGCAAATCCTGTAAAGGAATTCCGACTACCGGACAATCTTCTTTGACACTGAATTCCAGTGCTTCTGTTCTATTATCATTCAAACGATACAACGTTTCGATGTTACTGCCAAGCGAGTTGTCCATCGCACGGACATATTTAATAATATGTGCTGCTGTCAGGTATTTCGGATAAATGACACTACCGATTTCCAATCCATCAATAATTTCATCATAAGAGATTCGATGTACATGCGTAATCAATTTTGCTTTGGACACACTCTTTGCAAAAAGCGAAAGCATAATATTTTCTTCGTCAAAATTCGTTAAAGCAACAAATGCTTCCATCTGTGGAAGTCCTTCTTCCATCAACAAATTTCTATCCGTACCATCTCCCTGAATAATCATTGCCTGTGGAAGAAGCTCACAAAGTTCATCACAACGTTCTTTATCTTTCTCTATAATTTTGACCTGAATTCCCATAGAAATCAGCTGTTTAGAAAGATAAAATGCCATCTCTCCGCCACCGATAATCATAACGTTTTTGGCTCTTGAAACCGGTACACCCAATTTTTTGAAGAAGGCAGTTGTTTTCTGTGTGGTACCAACAATCGAAATTTCATCTTTGGCACGGATTATAAAATTACCATCCGGAATATGCACTTCTTCTCCTCGTACAACAGAGCATATCAGAACATCTGATTTCAGCTTGCCCGGTATTTCTTTCAACGGCAAATCACATAACGCAGAATCCTCATCCACTCTGTACTTTACAACTTCTACCCTTCCTTTGGTAAAAGTATCAATTGCAAGGGCTGATGGAAATTTCAAAAGTCTTCCCATTTCAGCTGCCGCAGTAAGCTCTGGATTGATTACCATAGATAAGCCTAGTTCTTCCTTAATATAACCGATTTCCATATTGTAAATCGGATTTCTGACTCTGGCAATGGTATGACAATCACCGGCTTTCTTTGCAATCAGACAGCATAATAAATTCACTTCATCAGAACCGGTTACTGCAATGAGCAGATGTGCATTCTCTACACCGGCTTCTTTCTGTACCGCAAAGCTGGCACCATTGCCAATCACGCCCATAATATCATAATTATTAGTCAAATTCTGTAACTTCTGATTGTCTACATCAATAACAGTAATGTTATGTCCTTCGGAACTTAACTGTTCTGCCAGTGTTGATCCAACATTTCCGCATCCAACTACTATAATTTGCATAATAATACCTTTCTATCATTTCACTCTCTATTGAAAGACTCATTCACCTTTTCTAATCGTTCCTCTATTATATCCCTTCTTATTGCAATAAGCAACTTCATCAGGACAGATATTCTCCGGCTTCAATTCTTGCCGCAAGGTCTTCCAGATACATCCAACGTTCCATTTTTTCTGCCAGTTTTGCTTCATTTTCCTCTTTCTGCTTCAAAATCTCATTTAATTTTATGAAATCGTTTGGATATTTGCTATAATCCTCATCCAACTTCTGAATTTTTTCTTCCAAAGCAAGAATTTCTTCTTCTATCGTTTCGTAGTCCTTTTGCTCCTGATAAGAAAATTTCAGTTTTTTCTTTCCCTTATCCCATGTTTTTTCAGAATTTGCTTTCTTACCCAAATTCGTCATTTCATCGTTGCCAGAGACTTTTGCAGGCATTAAGTTTCCTGTTCCTGACTCTGCTGCGGACGGTTCTCTTTTCTCCAGATAATCTGTATAGCCTCCCTCATATTGCTTCAGTGTACCATTCTCTTCAAAAGCAAAAATACGATTTACACATCGATCCAGAAAATAACGGTCATGCGATACGATAATTACAATGCCCTCAAAACGATCCAGATAATCTTCCAAAATGGTCAGTGTTGTAATATCCAAATCATTCGTCGGCTCATCCAAAATAAGTACATTCGGTGCTTCCATCAGAACACGAAGTAAATTCAGTCTTCGCTTCTCACCACCGGATAATTTTCCAATCAGTCCGTACTGTTCTTCTCCCGAAAAGAGGAATTTCTCTAACATCTGGGAGGCCGTAATAATGCCATCCGTTGTTTTCACCTGTTCTGCTGTGTTACGAATATAATCAATAACACGCATGGACGGATTCATATACGCAATTCCATCCTCTTTGGAGGTACTGATTTCCTGTGAATAATAACCAATTTTTACCGTCTGTCCAATCGTAATATTACCACTATCCGGCATTTCTTTCCCGATTATTATTTTCATTAAGGTTGATTTACCACAGCCATTTCTTCCTACGAAACCAATTCTGTCATTTTTCAAGAAAATATAAGTGAAATCATTGATTAGTGTTCTTTCACCAAATGACTTCTGAATATGTTCCAACTCCACAGTTGTTTTTCCCATACGGGAAGCAACGGAACCAATTTCTACACGACTGTCCGTTTCCGGTGCTTTGGTGTCACGAAGCTGCTCATAACGTTCAATCCGGGCCTTCTGCTTGGTAGAACGCGCCTGTGCACCTCTCCTGATCCATGCCAGTTCCGTACGCAGAATGGATTGTCTCTTACGCTCTGTTGCCTGTGCCATTTCTTCCCGTTCTGTTTTCAATTCCAGAAATCCCGCATAATTGGTCTGATAAGAATATAATTTCCCTTTATCTACTTCCAGAATACGATTGCTGACACGATCCAGAAAATATCGGTCATGTGTTACCATAACAAGCGCACCCCTATACTTTTTCAAATAATCTTCCAACCACTGTGCCATCTCATGATCCAAATGGTTTGTCGGCTCGTCCAGAATCAGAATATCGGATTTCGAAAGCAATGCCGAAACAAGTGCCAGTCTTTTCTTCTCACCGCCGGAAAGATGGTCAACAGACTGATTAAAATCTGTTACCCCAAGTTTTGTCAACATGGATTTTGCTTCCGTTTCCAGATTCCAATGTTCCTGTCCGGCATTTTCCTTCATTACCGTTTCCAAAACCGTTGCACCGGACTCAAACTTTGGCTGCTGTGGCAAATAACGAAGCACAACATGATTGGCACAAATCACATTCCCTTCATCTGGCTCCTCTATACCTGCCATTATCTTGAGCAAAGTAGACTTTCCTGTACCATTGATACCAAGAACACCCACTTTTTCATTTTCCTGTAAAAAGAAAGAAGTTTCATCCAATACTTTCCTCTCACCAAACGCTTTGGTTATATTTTCCAGTGTCAGTAAATTCATAATTACCTTCCTTATTTAAATTTATCCGGATAGTCCGTACCTGTTTCTGACTGCATCAACTGTACATACCTTTCCGGCTGATTTTCCATTTTTAACATAGTGTCAAATGCCATAAGCAGCATCTTATCACCATTTTGTTTCATATCATCATGCCCTCTGTCCATTTCTGCTTTGAAATGGTCCATCTGCCATACCATAATATCTACAACGCTATAACCTTTTATTTTATACTCGCATAAAAAGTTCTGATTCTGCAAATAGTATACAAACTCTCGATAAATCTGTTGGGAATTCTGCAGGGCACACCAGAACTGTTCAAAAAACTTCTCATCTTCCCCTGCATAATAGCAAAGTGCCCATGCCCATCTTCGTGCTTCCTTTTCTATCTGTTCTATGCTTTTCGATTCCATATTTTCCGATTCCATACTTTTTTGTTCCACACTATTTTCTCCCCTTCTTTTACACTATGCAAAAGTATACCACATTCTTTTTCAAACAACACTCTTTCTACATGTTTTTTCTCTGTTCTTTTTTCGCGTTTTTCTCCATATAAATATAGCAACAGTTTGTTAGCCGGTCTAAGAAATGTTACAAATTATCGAACAATTAAACGATTTTATCTGGGGCATTCCCCTTCTGTTAATCCTTATGTGTACTCATATTTATTTCACCGTAAAGCTACGTTTCCCTCAGCGTAAAATTTTCTATGCCATTAAGCTTTCTCTTGGCATTGGCGCATGCGAAGAGAACGACAAAAATTTATCGCCGTTTTCTGCCCTTGCCACCACACTGGCTGCCACGCTCGGAACCGGTAATATTATCGGCGTTTCTACTGCTATCGCTCTTGGCGGACCCGGGGCTATTTTCTGGTGCTGGATTACCGGTATCCTCGGTATGGCAACTGCTTACAGTGAATGCTATCTTAGCGTGTTATTCCGCACCCGAACAAAAGATGGTACTTATGTCGGTGGCCCAATGTATGTCCTGTTAAATGGTTTACATAACAAAAAATTAGGGGCGTTTTATGCACTATGTACGCTTATAGCCGCCTTCAGTGTCGGTTGTACAACACAATCCAATTCTGTCACACAGGCTGCTGTTGCTTCTTTTCATCTATCGCCGCATCTTGTGGGCATTGTACTTGCCGTTCTAACCGGAACTGTGATTCTGGGTGGTGTAAAAGTCATCGGAAATCTATGTGAACGAATGGTCCCGGCCATTAGTTTCATTTACTTATTTGGTTGTTTTCTATTACTTTGTCTATACTACAAGCAACTGCCCGCTGCCTGTCTCTGGATTCTGAAGGATGCTTTTTCTCTTTCTTCCATTGCCGGCGGTTTTGTCGGCTCCACACTGCAGCTTGCCCTGCGATATGGTATTGCACGTGGGCTTTTCACCAATGAAGCCGGTATCGGTACTTCTGCCATTGCGGCTGCCGCTTCCGGCACTTCAAATCCAAGTCATCAGGCTTACATTTCCATGACCGCCGTATTCTGGGACACGGTTGTTATGTGCCTGATAACCGGTCTGGTTGTCGTTTGTAACATGCTATATGACCCTGCATCCATTCAAAACATTCCTTCCACCGGACTGACCGCCGCAGCTTTTGCACATTTACCTTATGTTGGCGATGCTTTTTTAACGATATCACTGGCTGCATTTGCCGTCACAACTCTAATTGGCTGGTCCTATTTTGGAGAAAAAGCAACGGAATACCTTGTGGGAAACAAAGGTATTCCGTACTATAAACTGCTTTATATTTTAATGATTTATTTTGGTGCCATTATTCCCATGAATCTTGTCTGGGAATGTACCGATCTCATTAACGGTCTTATGGTCATACCAAACATTATTGCATTATATTTTCTACGCCGCTATATTAAACCTTAAAGCTGCCGATGATCTCCTGTAAAGAACGGCTGCTACGCTCTAAAATAGACATCTGGCGTAAAATCTCTTCAGAACTGATGTTAGTGTTCTGCATTGCGCTTGCTACATTGTCGATATCATCCACAATACCGGCATTTAATTCTGTAATCGTATGTAAGGATGCTAACATCTCTTCCACAGAAGCTCCCATTTCTTCTGCACAAGCACCTAAGTCTGTTGCAATTCCATCATAGAAAACAGCATCTTTTTTATACTGCTCTGCGGTATCTACCATCGCATGATAATCACCAACAACATGCTCTTTCATGAAGTTCAAAAGCATTGTTGCACTATGTTTCAATGCAAATACGGAATCAACTACTTCATCAATAACCGTCTGGATATTATCAACAGCTGTTCTGGAATGCTCTGCCAGATTTCTGACCTCATCTGCTACTACCGCGAAGCCTTTTCCTGCTTCTCCGGCACGCGCTGCTTCAATCGAAGCATTCAACGCAATCAGATTTGTCTGACTTGCAATACCAAGAATTTCCTGAGAAAGTGTCTTAATTACTTCAACTTTCTCTACATCCTTCAAAGCTGCCTCTAATTCATCTTCTGTTGCATGATAAATCAGACTCGCCTGTTTCTTGGACTCCAATGTTGTTTCCAACAATTTTTCTGCTCTGCTTGTAATCTCACCGGAAGCATTTGCTGCTTCAGTTGCCTTCATAGATACATGATCAACTACCGTACCAATCTCCGTGCTTGCTTCACTGATACTTCTTGTTACATCAGCGGCTTCACCTGCTCTTACTGTAACATCTTCCACAAGCTGATCCATCTGATCCAAGCCATCATTTAAATTAGCCATATTGCTATATGCTGCCGTAGCAATATCTGTAATACCACTTGCTTCTCTTTTGGTTCCAAGTATAGTCTCCCGAATATGCTGCTTCACAGATTTTGTGGCATATTCAATCTCTTCCATCTCATCCTTGAATCCTTCGGCTACTTTCTGTTTTTGGCCTTTTGTCTGGCTTTCTGTATTTTCTCTGAAATCACCGGAAGCAAACTGCTTCAAATCAGCAATTGGTGCTAACAATTTATTTGCTACAACTACAACACATACAATAATCAACAGAATACCAATCACACTAATAATAATCGAAGTAATAATTAAAACTGCAAGTTCACTGGTTGCTACGTTCTTTGGAACAACCACACCAACCGTCCAGTCACAATTATCTACTGTGGCAACCGCGAAGTATTTCTGTTCACCATCATAATCCTTACTCAAAAGAATGCCTTCGCCATTTCCAATCAATGTATCCACATTCGCAAGAACACCATTTCCTGCAGTTGCTACTGCAGTCGATGTAGTTTCTGTCGGAAGGAAATCTGCATTTTTATGTACAACAAAATTATGCGCACTGTCTACCAGAAAACCATATCCGTCTTCTTCGTTTAACTGATTTACCAAATTAACCAGTTCGGTAATCGTAATATCTGCACCACTAACACCTACTACTTCTCCCGCATCGTTGTGCATCGGCGCTGCAATCGTAACAATCATCTCGCCGGTTACCGCATCTACATAAGGTGCTGTTACAACCGCTGAATCACTTTCTTTTGCTCCGATATACCAACTACGGGTACGACAATCAAAGCCTTCCGGTGCTTCGCCGTTTACCATTAACACGGTTTTATCTTCAAAACCATAGTAGGCATCCATAATTGCACTATCACCTTGTGCCAAATTTTTCTTCAGATAGCTTTGCATTTCATCATAGGATTCCTGCTGCATTTTCAATTCATATGTATGTGCATTTGCTTCTACCCATGCAATCTGCACTCCAAACCATGCATTCACTTCTTCAGCAGTTTTTTGTGCTTTTGTAAGCTCTAACTCCTGCACTTTTTTCTCCACGACCCGATTGGCAATCATGTAACTCCCAAGCGAACTTATTACCAGAATAATAATCGCTGCCAGAGAAATAGTTGCAGTTAATTTCCCCTTAATTGTGTTCATCTTTTCCTCCTAGTCTTATGTATACCCAGTTTTTATTTAAGCACAGCTTCCCCTCTGCGCTCTATTCTTATTATAACAGTTGCTTTATGCTTCTGCAATCTGTTTCGCTCTTGCTAACGCATCATCAATATGGCTACAGAAGTTTTCTTCCCCAACTTTTTCAAAGAATCCTGCTTTTTTAATCATAGACATTGGCTGTGCATTTACATGAGATAAAACAAGCTGTACTTTCTTCTTAGAACAGGAGTCATACAATTCTTCCAACGCATGCATAGCAGTAGCATCAATTGTATTTACACTTCTCATACGAACAACGATACATTTGTCATCCTCTTTGAAAGCAATATTCATAATCTTATCTGCCACACCAAAGAACAGTGGTCCACTGATTTCATAAACAAGTGTATGTTTCGGCACTTCACGAAGAGAAAGACTGTCGGCATCCTCTTCATCATCAATATAACGCCAGCCTTCTACATCAGTTACTTCACTCATTCTCTTCATGAATAAGATAACTGCCAGAATCAGACCAAACTCGATTGCTACTACAAGGTCAAATACAACGGTAAGAACAAGTGTTGTCATGAGAACAATAATATCACTCTTTGAAGATGTCTTGCACAGATAAATAACTTTCTTAATACCACACATATTATAAGCTACCTGGAACAGAATTGCTGCAATGGTAGGCATCGGAATCAAAGCTGCATATGGCATTAAAACAACAAGAATCAATAATAAAACAACGGCATGCACCATACCTGCAATCGGAGTACGTCCACCATTTTTGATATTGGCTGCTGTTCTTGCAATGGCTCCGGTTGCCGGAATACCACCAAACAAAGCAGAAGCAATATTACCACAGCCCTGTGCAATCAATTCCATATTGGAACGATGCTTGCTGTTTACCATACTATCTGCTACTACGGCAGACAACAAGGATTCGATTGCTGCAAGCAGAGCGATTGTTAACGCATCACGAAATTCACTCTGAATCAGTTTCCATGAAATATCCGGCATTTCCGGTGTTGGAATCTTATTGGAAATTGTGTACAAATCTCCAATTGTATTAACATTCATATTCAAACCGGAAACCATTGCAATACCAACCAGTACAGCAATCAAAGAACCCGGAATTTTCGGCATAAATTTCTGACAAAGAATCAATACTGCAAGAGATGCAACACCTACTGCAACTGCCTGCCAGTTAATGGTCCCTATATTTCGAATTGCCGCCGTCAGCTTGTCCATTGTTTCAATAATCGGTTCTTCTGAAACAATTGTCAAACCACAGAAATCTTTAATCTGTCCAATAAGCAATGTTACTGCAATACCTGCGGTGAAACCGGTTGTAATCGTGTACGGAATAAATTTAATCAAGCTGCCGACTCTGAAAAAGCCCATCAGAATCAACAAAATACCAGCCATAATCGTTGCTACGGCAAGTCCTGTCATACCTTTATCTGCCACGATACCGGCTACAATTGTTGCAAAAGCAGCTGTCGGTCCGGCTATCTGGACACGGCTTCCGCCCAGAAATGAAATGATAAAGCCTGCTACAATCGCTGTATAAATACCTCTCTCCGGTGAAACGCCGGAAGCAAGTGCAAGCGCAATTGATAACGGCAATGCAATAATAGCTACAATGATGCCGGAAATGACATCTTTCACGAATTGTTGCTTCGTGTATGTTTTCATGACTGAAAACAACTTTGGTTTTAATTTTTCCATAATTTACTTATCTCCTCCCTTGGTCAATGACCGTAGATATAATAAACCCAACAATAAAATAATCGGGAATACTAACGCAAAAATAAGCCCCATCTTTAGATTTTCGCCAAACGCTTCCGAAATAACTCCTACTAATGTTGGTCCTCCGCCACATCCCACATCTCCCGCAAGAGCCAGAAATGCAAACATGGCTGTACCGCCTTTTCTCATAGACTTCGCTGCCAGACTAAAGGTTCCCGGCCACATAATACCAACCGACAAACCACAAAGTGCACAGCCTGCCAGACCTAATATCGGATTTCCTGACAGCGATGCTAACAAATAGCTCGCAATACAAAGCAGACAGCTTACCTTCATAAACTGCTCTAATTGAATTTTTTCACTGTATTTTCCATAAATTGCACGCGCACTTCCCATACAAAGTGCAAACATACATGGACCTGCCAAATCTCCCATTGTTTTGCTGATACCAAGACCTGATTCTGCAAATGCCGATGCCCACTGGCTCATTGCCTGCTCCGAAGCACCACCGCAAATCATCAGCACAAAGAAAAGCCAGAACATTTTGCTTTTTACAAGTTCGCGAATCGACATTCCTTCGCCTTCTTCTACCAACGCATTAATCGGCACTTTTGCAAAGAAAAATACATTCAAAAGCGGCACAATTGCCCATGCAAAAGCAAGAATCCGCCAATTCTCTATTCCTACTACTGCAAAAAATATAGTCGAAATAATAACGACACCCATATGCCCCCAACAGTAAAAAGAATGTAGTAAACTCATTGCTGCTTCTTTTTTCTCCGTAGGACAGGCTTCTACAATCGGACTGATAATAACCTCTAATAGTCCACCGCCAATTGCATAGAAACAGACAGCTATCAAAATTCCCACATAAGCATTTGGCAATATATAAGGGAAAATACCAAGTCCGGCCAGACCAACAGCCGCCATAATATGTGCAATCACAGCCGCCCTTTTATAGCCGATTTTATCCACATATTTTGCCGACACAAAATCAACCAATAGCTGAATACCAAAATTTATGGTAATCAGATACGCTATTTTATCTAATGAAATTCCAAAGGTACTCTGAAACGTCAGAAATAACAAAGGCACAAAATTATTTACAATCGCCTGTACAATATAACCAATATAACATGCATAAATCGTATGATTATAACTCAATGTCTTTTTCATCTTTCTATAAAAGCTCCTTATTCATCATACTATTTTACTGCTTCTTCATGCGTTAATGAAAAGTCAGTAAATACTGCTATTTTCTCATCAGCATCTACCGCATAGAGGCAAACCATAACTCCGGTAAAGCCCATTGCCACTTCTGAAGATAAATACTTTGTATCAGCACATCCTAGTTCCTCTTCCATACCTTCGATAAAGAAATGATAATGCAAAGCATCTGCCTTAATACAAAACTTCACTTTGTCTATATTCACAGACCTTGTTACCATTTCTTTGCTGACACAGCCAATTGTATAACGAAGTACCACTTCGCCTGCATCATTTAAGAACAAATCATAATGATGTTTTTCATCCATAAAAATACTGATTCCGGCTTCTTTGCACCGGCTCTCTATCTGACAGGCAATATCCATCTCCAACTCACTCTGGCGAATGGCTGCGCAGGACGGATAGCCCAGCCCGAAAATATCATCTGCCGAGGCTTTTATCTTCAAACAGTCTGTTCCAAATTCATACTTTTCTGCCTGATAATCACGGAAAAAGCACCAGTCCGTTTTCACATCCAGATTTGCAAAAGTCTTACAAAAATCTAATGGCTCCTGCTTACCCGGAATCTGCGGCAAATCATAAGAAAGTCTTGCGGTTCCGTCTTCTCCCATATAAAACCAGTCGTCTTTCCAATGCACCGGAACGAGGCATACTTCTCTTCCCAGATGGTGAAAAGGCTGCCATCTGTCAATCTGCCGAAATGCCAGATGCATAAACCACCAGTTACCGTTTTTATCTTCCACCACATCACCGTGACCTGCTCCCTGCAACTGATAGCCGCCAAGATTACGGTTCGTCAGTACCGGATTCTCCGGACATGATTCAAACGGTCCCCACATACTTTCACTACGGGCATAATTTACCATATGACCGTACTCCGTACCGCCTTCTGCATCCAGAATATAATAATATTTACCGAATTTGTACAAATGTGGTGCTTCTATGTATCTTCCACCGGTTCCATACCAGAGTGGTTTTGTTTCACTAAGCTTCCTGCCGGTTTCAATCTCAATTTCACACATACGGATACAGCTTACACCATTTTCATCTTCTCCGTTACTAATGAAGAAACATCTGTCATCTTCAAAATAGAGAGATGGGTCAATTCCGCCCTGTTCTACAAATACAGGTTCTGACCATTCACCATAAATATCATCCGTATAAATATAGAAGTTTCTGTCCACACTCACATTGGTTGTTACCATATAGAATCTGCCTTTATGATAACGAATTGTTGGTGCATAAACACCGGTTGTTGTCTGTGCTTTTTCTAAATCAAGCTGACTTTTTCTTGTAATGCAGTGTCCTATCTGTTTCCAGTTGACCATATCCACACTCTCAAAAAGTGGTACTCCCGGAAAATACTGAAAGGTGCTGCACACCATATAATACTTGTCTCCTGCCCGACAAACACTCGGATCCGGATACATTCCTCTTACAACAGGATTTTGATATTTCATACTTTTTTCCTTCTCTTTCTTTTTTTCGTATTCATATCTCTATTTTCCCTAATAGTGTCCTGTTTTCAATTCACCCGCTTCATTATACTCTTTGCTTTTCTCATTGTAAATGTATACATTTTTCTTTTCGTTACATTTTTCATCCTATTTTTTATTGCAGTTTTCTTTTACCTTTTTTCATTGCATCTGAAAAACGAAAGTGATACACTTTACATAGAAATAAATTAAGAAGGTAGCAAAAATGTCAGAATTTTATTTAAGCTGTTGTTCAACAGCTGATTTATCAAAAGAATGGTTTGAAAAACGAAATATTAAGTATGTTTGTTTTCATTTTGAATTGGATGGAAAACAATATCTGGATGATTTAGGTGTTTCCATGTCACCGGATGAAATGTATCGCAAAATGTCAGAAGGTTCCGATACCAAAACATCTCAGGTTACGATTGGCGAATATGAAGAATATTTTGAAAAAATGTTAAAAGAAGGCAAAGACATTTTACATTTATGTCTTTCCAGCGGTATTTCCGGTACTTTTAACTCTGCTACGATTGCAAAAGAATCACTTGCCGAAAAATATCCGGACCGTAAGATTTATGTTGTAGATTCTCTTGCTGCTTCCAGCGGTTTTGGGTTGCTAATGGATAAACTTGCAGATTTACGGGATGCCGGCATGGGAATTGATGAACTTTATAAATGGACAGAAGAACACAAATTGGAATTACACCACTGGTTCTTCTCCAGCGATTTAACTTTCTTTATTAAAGGTGGTCGAGTATCCAAAACAAGTGGTTTTATTGGTTCCGTACTTAGCATTTGTCCTTTGTTAAATGTAGACTTTGAAGGTCATCTGATTCCCAGAGAAAAAATCAGAACAAAGAAAAAAGTTATTCAACGAATTGTGGAACAGATGGAAGAAAACGCACAGGATGGACTTGAGTATTCCGGCAAATGCTTTATCAGCCATTCCGCTTGTAAAGAAGATGCTGATGCCGTTGCTGCGTTAATTGAAGAACTTTTTCCGAAACTGAATGGAAAAGTAGAGATTTTCCCAATCGGTGCAACCATCGGAAGTCATACAGGTCCCGGAACAGTTGCTCTCTTCTTCTGGGGAAAGAAACGTGTAAACTAAAAATTTTATAAAATGAAAAGTGGGGTTATCTGCCCCACTTTTTTGCTAACTTACGTCGTACTATGATAAAACAAATGACATGTGTCATAAAGGTAATAAACCAACTTACCGGATAAGTCAAATACAACGACTCTATTGTATGGAATGCTTCCGTCTGGAATAATGTAAAAATCCATAAAAGTCTTAATCCACAAGCACCTACCAGCGATACAATCATCGGCATAATCGAATAACCGAGTCCTCGTAGCGAGCCCACCATAACATCCATCATACCACATAATGCATAGGTTCCACAGATAAACCGCAGTCGTATCATACCTGCATCCATAACTTCCGGACTGGAAGTGTACATACTAAGCAATGGTCTGCCAAAAAGAACTGCCAAATTGCCAAGCAATACTCCTATAAGCAATACGCAAAGCTCGGATGCATACAGGATTTTATTCACACGTTCATATTTCGCAGCACCTACATTCTGTCCAGTAAATGATATGGCTGCCTGATGGAAAGCATTCATTGCCACATATACAAATCCTTCGATATTGGCTGCTGCCGAATTTCCGGCAACAACAATAGCACCAAAAGAGTTTACCGAAGATTGTATAATGACATTGGAGAATGAAAATACCATTCCCTGAAAACTTGCAGGCAAACCAATCTGCAAAATACGTTTAAACTTATCCCCATGCACACGCAAAGCAGACAGTTCCAAGCGCACACTACTATCCGGCTGCATCATACACCAAACAATCAGAATTGCTGATATTGTCTGTGAAATAACCGTTGCTATTGCAACACCTGCCACATCCATATGAAATACAATTACAAAAACAAGATTCAATATTACATTGATTACCCCGGCCAAAGACAAATAATACAGCGGTCGTTTCGTATCTCCTACCGCTCTCATAATAGCACTGCCGAAATTGTATAACATAGTCGATGGCATACCCAGAAAATAAATTCTCAGATAAACCACTGCTAATGGTAAAACATCTTCCGGTGTCTGCATCCAGATTAAAATTTGTTTCGCTCCCAGACAACCGACAATCGCCAGAATAATACCGCTGTAAATACTAAGCATCATTGCCGTATGTATGGTTTCCGACATGTCCTTTTCCTGCTTCGCTCCATAATAACGAGCCACCAAAACATTCGCACCAACTGACAGTCCCATAAAGAAATTTGTCAGCAAATTTATCAACGATGTATTAGAGCCAACCGCTGCAAGGGAATTATCACCTGCAAACCGACCAACAACAATAATATCTGCCGCATTAAAAAGCAACTGTAAAATACTAGAACACATAAGAGGCAGCGAAAATAAAAGTATCTTTCCAATAATGGAGCCGCTGCACATGTCCATTTCATATTTCTTAGCTTTACTTTGTGTTTCTTTTCCCCCTATTTCTATTTCCTGTGTTTCTTTCTCTTCTGTTTCCATCTTTTCTGTTTCCATGCTCTTGCCTCTTTTCCTTTTGTAAACGAATCAGCCCACAGACTTCTACGCACTCGGTAAAAGGAAACATATCAACCGGTGTTAATTCTTCTACCTTATATTTTTTCTCTTTTTGGAGCAGATATTGTAAATCCCGTGCCATTGTTTCTGGATTACAAGATATATATACCACTCTGGATGGTTTCAATGCAATGACTGCATCCAAAAAAGCTTCACTGCTGCCGCTCCGAGGAGGGTCCATGAATACCACATCCACCGACTCCTTTGCCTCCGCGAGCTGCAACATAAATTTTCCAGCATCATTCTGATAGAAGTCAATGTTCTTTATGCCATTTTTCCGCGCATTAACTACGGCATCTCTTACCGCATCCGGATTTAACTCAACACCAATCACTTTTGCTGCCTTGTCAGAAGCCGCAATTCCAATTGTTCCGATTCCGCAATACGCATCAATTACACTTTCTTTGCCGGTCAGTTCTGCATAAGCAACTGCCTGTCCATATAATTTCTCTGTCTGTACCGGATTTACCTGATAAAAGGATTTCGGTGAAATCTTGAATAGTTTCTCACACAGAGAATCTTCAATATAACCTTTTCCATAAATTACCTGCTGCTTCTCACCAAGCACCATACTGGTTTTTTTATCATTCACATTCACTACAATCGTTGTAATTTCCGGATGCAGTTTACATAATTCTTTCACAAAATTATTTTTGGAGGGAAGAATTGGTGATGCAAGCACAAGTACCACCATAATCTCTCCACTATGATAACCGGTTCGAATCAAGACATGCCGCAGCAGTCCATAGCCGGTATCTTCATCATATGCTTTATATTTAAAAGATTTTGCAAGCCTTCTAATAGATTGAATAATATGGTCTGCTTCTAAATTCTCAATCAGGCATTCTTCCACCGGAACAACCTGATGTGTTCCTTCCTGATAGATTCCGCTTACCATACCGGTCCTTTTATCAAAATCAAAAACCGCGTGTACCTTATTCCGATAATGCTTCGGATTTTCCATTCCGATAATAGCTTTTACCTTGCCATACCTTCCAAGCAGCTTCTCTGTCTGCTTCTGCTTCTTACGAAGCTGTTCGTCATATGGCACATCAAGATATCGGCATCCACCACATTTCTTCGCTACCGGACACAACTTCTCTTCTTTCTTGTTAACTGCCATCTATTGTCTATCTCCTGTCCTCTATATCTCTTCTGTTCTATATCTCTTCGGTTCTATGTCTCTTCTATCTTATATATTTTTCTGTCTGGTTGTTTAAACCCACGATTTCTTCATGCTTTCTTTCCAACGGTCTTTCTGGCTTTCATATTGTTCATTCAGCCAGTCTGCTGCCTGTTCTACACCTTCTGCCGTCAGCGGCACATCAATCCACTGTTTCTCCTCCTCCGCTGTTTTATGGAATCCTAACGGTTCCGGCCATATCGTCACACGTATTTTATCTTCCTCATCCACTTTTGCTTTCTTAAGCATATACCGCATTCCGTCCATACTGCCGGAATACTCTTCTTTCTTGATATAGTTTAGTGGATGAAATGTTTCTTTATCTATCATGGGAGCTCCTTTATCAAAAATAAAACCTTTCAATACTAATCATAGTACTGAAAGGTTTATTTTGCAACTCGGAATGACAAGACTTGAACTTGCGACCTCTACTTCCCTAAAGTAGCGCTCTACCACCTGAGCCACATCCCGAAAGCAGTTATCATTATAACTAATTCCTCGGGAAAAAGCAAGTCAATCTTATCGTCACTATGCCAGTGCTCTTGACTGATAATTCTCATTTACGAACACTTCAAATTCTCTCTGCGGGATTGGTTTGGAGAAATAATATCCCTGCTGAATCTCACAACCAATCTGTGCCAGATAATCACTCTGTTCCAAAGTCTCCACACCTTCACATAAGGAAGTAATCTGAAGTCTTCTGGCCATCTCAATCACACAGGAAATAATTATCTTATCATTCTCCTTTAAATTGTGCTCTTTTAAGAATACCTTGTCCAACTTAATAACATCGATTGGCAGCTTACTAAGAAGATTTAAGGAAGAATAGCCGGAACCAAAATCATCCATAGATACTTTTGTTCCCATTGCATGAAGTCCTTCGACTAACTGCAAGGCTTTCTCTGTATTGTTGATATAAATACTCTCAGTCAATTCAAATTCTACCAGATTAGCCGGAATCTTATATTCTTCGAAAAGTGATTTTACATAGTCCAGAATACCCATCTTATTTAAATGTACTCTTGATACATTCATGGAAACCGGAACAACCTCTTTATTTTCTTTCAATCGTTGTGCAATGAATTTGAAAACTTCACGATAAACAAAGTAATCAACTTCTACAATTTGTCCGCTCCGTTCAATTACCGGAATAAATTCGTCCGGATATACAAATTTACCATCCGGCTTCTGCCAACGTATTAACGCTTCTGCTCCAATAACCTTCAATGAAGTAGTTCCTATCTTTGGCTGATAGAAAACCTTAAATTCACCTTTTTCTATTGCGGTAGATATATAGGAAGTAATTTCTACCTCCTTTTTGATACCTTCCATCATCTGACGGTCAAACAAGACACAACATTCTTCATCCAGTTCTTTGGCTACTTTTCTCGCCAGATTTGCATTTGAAACAGATGTTTCCGCATCCATTCTTCTGTCATCATTTGAAATAATGCTAATACCGGTACAAAGTCTTAATCTTCTATCAAGATATTTTTCACGTAAAGCTTCTTCTAATCTCAGATTTTCACTATGAATAAAATCTCTGAAATCATTATTTGAATACTTATCTTCCAAGCAAACTGCCATTACGATATTATCTGAATAAACTCTGGCTGCACAAAGCATATGATCGTTACCATTCGTGGTCAGATGTACAAATTCTTTTAACAACGCATCTCCACGCTGATAACCATAGGTATCATTAATATACTTGAAATGTTTGATATCCGTATAAATAATTGCTATACGATATCCTTCCATTTCTCCTTTTTCCATTTTCTCAATTTCGATTTCCAGTTTCTTCAGAAATTCTTCATACCTATCTAAGCCTGTCAAAGCATCTTTCGTTTCAGACATACGTTATACCCCCTCCCGAAAAATTTACGCTTCTCTCATCATGCCCTTTCTAAAGGCTTCATCATACATCGAATAAGATTTCTTTAAAGAGACCGGTCTTCCGTCCCGATCTAAAAAACAGTGTTTACTGCTCCCAATTGTTCTGATTTCCCCGCTTACCTTATCAGTAATTTCATAGGAAAGTTCTAATTTAATCCCGTTATAGTTCTCAATCTTTGGTGTGATTAATACGGTATCGCCAAAGTGTACCATTGATTTATACTGACATGATACCTCTAATACTGGACTAACTACCCCGTCTTCTTCCATTCTTTTGTAGTCAACTCCAACCTGCTGCATCCACCAAATTCTTGCCGATTCCATCCACCGGATATAATTAGAATGATGAATAATCCCCATCTGGTCTGTTTCATAATATTGCGCCTGATGTTCATAGGATATCATTCGTCCCCATTTCCTTTCCTATTCAAAAATTACTCGTATTAATTATAGTCTACAATTTCTGCAAAAGTCTGTCAACCGGTTAACCTACTTATTTTAGTCCTTTTGTCCTATTTTTATACTTTTTTTATCTTTGTTTAAGAATTTCTAATAAATATTCCCACACTCTCTGTACGGAAGAAATACATAATTTTTCATGGATAGAATGGATGTCCTGCATATCCGGTCCATAGGAAATACAATCTAACCCCGGTATTTTATCAGAAATCAATCCACATTCCAATCCAGCATGAATTGCCTGAACTTCCGGTTTCTTTCCATACATTTCCTCATAAATACGAATCATTTTATCGCGTAATGGGGAATCTGCTTTATATGCCCATCCCGGATACTCTCCGCTTATTTCCATACGTGCTCCTGCCAATGTACAAATTGCGTTCAAGTTTCTGATAATAGCCACTTTAGCACTTTCAACAGAACTTCTTACAGAAAAAGTAATTGTTATTTCCTTACCTTCCATCTGAATCATTCCCATGTTTAAAGATGATTCTACCAGACCTTCCACATCTGCGCTCATTGTCTGAACACCTGTAGGAAATGCTGCCAAGAAAGCTACCACTTTATCCATATGATTTTGTTTCACACAAGTCATACTCTGTCCGCAAACCTCTGACATGATAATGGATACACATTCTTCTTTTCCCCGGTATTCTTCCTTGATTTCCATTGATATATCATGAATGACATCAATAGCATTTCCAATATCCTCTTCCGGAATCCACATGTATGCTGCTGCACTTGATGGAATAGCATTATCAGCAACACCACCTTCTATATCAACCAGTCCAAGAGAAGTTTTCTGGCGCATTGCATCTAAAACACGTGCCAAAATCTGAATTGCATTTCCACCACCCTTGTGAATTTCTGTGCCGGAGTGTCCTCCTCTGAGTCCTTCCACACTGATTTCAACAAGGCTTCCTTTGCGTTTCTCCATTACTACCGGAATGGTACATTTTACTCTTGCACCACCGGCACAACTGGTAAGAAGAACACCTTCTTCCTCATTATCCAAGTTAATCATTCTTTTGCCTTTCAGCATAGAAAGATCAATTTTCTTAGCACCATTAAGTCCCTGTTCTTCGTCAACCGTAATCACTGCCTCAAGACGTGGATGTGGAATGTCTTTCGCATCCAGAAGTGCCAGCATATAGGCTACTGCAATTCCATCATCACCACCCAGACTGGTATCCTCGGCATAAATATAATCTCCCTCTTTTACTAACTTCAATGGATCTTTCTCCATATCAATTTTAGAGTCCGGTTTTTTTACAGCCACCATATCCATATGTCCCTGCAAAATAATCGGTTCTTCTTTTCGATACCCTTCAGTTGCTTCTTTTACAATAATAATATTGTTCCATTCGTCTTGAATACAGAAAAGCTTTCTCTCCTCTGCAAATTTTTTCAAGTAATCACTTAATTGTTTTTCATTTCCGGAACCATGCGGTATCTTACATATCTCCTCAAAAAAATGAAATACTGATGCTGGTTTCAGTCCCTCTAATACACTCATCTTTTCCCTCCGTTTATTAATCCGTTTTTTATAGATAAACTATAATGGTATTCTAACATAATTATAATCATTTCACATAGAATTTAAACCTTCTGGCAAAAATAGTATTAAAATTGAAAAAAATGGAGAACAGCCACATGCTATTCTCCATTCGGTTTTACAAAATTATTTTAAATTAGCTTTTGCAAGTTCTGCTAATGTCTTAAATCCTTCTGCATCATTAACAGCCATTTCTGCTAACATTTTTCTATTCATGTCAACACCTGCATTTTTTAAGCCGTACATGAATTTGCTGTAAGATAAACCGTTCATTCTAGCAGCTGCGTTAATACGAGCAATCCATAACTGTCTGAACTGACGTTTTTTCTCTTTTCTACCAGCATATGAAGAAGCTAATGCTCTCATAACTGACTGTTTTGCTACTCTATACTGTTTTGATCTTGCTCCTCTATAACCTTTTGCAAGTTTTAAAACTCTGTTATGTTTTTTCTTAGCGTTTAAACCGCCTTTAATTCTTGCCATGTCTTTTTCTCCTCCTTACGACTAATAACTATCTGCTTCTTACAGATATGGTAAAATTTTCTTCATATTCTTAACGTTTGTTGCATCTGTCATAGCAGGTTTTCTAAGATTTCTCTTATTCTTAGTAGTCTTCTTAGTTAAGATATGGCGTTTATAAGCTTTGCTTCTTTTTAACTTACCTGTTCCAGTTACTTTAAAACGTTTCGCAGCTGCTCTGCTTGTCTACATTTTTGGCATTTCAAAATCCCTCCTGTATTTATAAATTACTGAGATATCATGTTCAGATATCGTTTATTTTAAACTGAAC
>JAGAPK010000022.1 GCA_017623295.1 Lachnospiraceae bacterium
AATCAATTCTTCGCGAGTCATACCCGGCTTACGAGGAATACCTGAAGTGATTACCACTACGTCAGAATTTGCAGTCTTTTCATAATCATTTGTACAGCCTACCAATGTAGAATCGAAGCCCAACAGCTGTGCTGTCTGCATCATATCCATTGCTTTACCTTCAGAAACGCCTTCCTTAACATCAAGCATTACCACTTCATCTGCCACTTCATTAAAAGCAAGAACATTTGCACATGTAGCGCCTACATTACCTGCGCCAACTACGGTTACTTTTGACATAATCTTTATTTTATTTAAAGTTGATAATAAATTTTCAAAATTTCTTTTGCAAAAATACAACCTTATTCTGATTTATGGAAAAAATCCACTGCATTTTTCGGGCAGTCTACGCAATTTATTGTACTTTTGCGACAAATTAACATAGCACTATGGACAAGAATAAAAATCTGATTATCATCATCGTTTTGCTGATTGTCATAATCGGCGGAGTTTCATTCTTTGCATTCTACCAAGTGAAGGAAAACAAAGAAATGACCGAATTGTTTGCTATCGAAAAGGAAGAAATGGAAAATGAATACACCACTTTCGCCACCCAATACGATGAGCTGCAAGTTCAAATTAACAACGACTCTTTGAGAGAAAAACTGGCCAGTGAAAAGTTAAAGACCCAGCGTCTGCTTGAAGAACTTCGTCAGGTTAAGAGTAGTAACGCTGCTGAAATCATGCGTTTGAAGAAGGAATTGAAAACAGTACGTGCTGTCTTGAGAAGCTATGTAATCCAAATCGACTCCTTGAACCGAATAAACGAAGCATTGACAACAGAAAACAAGGAAGTAAAGAAGAAATACAACGAAGCAACCCGACAGATAAGTACATTGGCCGAAGAGAAAAAGACATTGAACCAAAAGGTTACTTTGGCTGCCCAGTTGGATGCAACCAACATTACCATTGAGCCAAAGAACAAGCGAGGCAAGGTTATCAACAAAGTAAAGAACGTTAAAAAGATAGCCGTATCATTTACTTTGGTCAAGAATATCACCGCCAAGACCGGTGAACGTACATTATATGTCCGCATCGCCAAACCCGACAATGAAGTGCTGAGCAAGAGCGCATCAGACACGTTCACTTACGAGAACCGTGAATTAGCCTATTCAATCAAGAAATATATTGAATATACTGGTGAAGAACAGACCGTAACCGTCTATTGGGACGTGGAAGAATACCTCCCGGCGGGCACATACAACGTATACATCTTTGCAGATGGCAGCATGATTGGTCAACAATCATTTACATTGAAGTAATCGATAAAACATATCCAAAAGAGAAGGGGAATGTACTTTTTGTATATCCCCCTTCTTTTTTATTGGCAGTGTCCAAAATATTGTGTAAATGAGAAAACAGGATTCAGGTATAATCTCCTATATCTGGATTCTGTTTTCAAATATAAGAATAAATTGGTTCATAATCAAACCCCAATTATGAATAGGTTGCGTCCATTTCTTCTCA
>JAGAPK010000023.1 GCA_017623295.1 Lachnospiraceae bacterium
CACTTCCACTTCCATTTCCATCTCCGCTTCCACTTCCGCTTCCACTTCCGCTTCCGTCTCCGCTTCCACTTCCGTCTCCACTTCCGCTTCCGTCTCCGCTTCCGCTTCCATCTCCGCTTCCACTTCCGTCTCCGCTTCCACTTCCATCTCCGCTTCCACTTCCGTCTCCGCTTCCGCTTCCGTCTCCGCTTCCGCTTCCGTCTCCGCTTCCACTTCCGTCTCCGCTTCCACTTCCATCTCCACTTCCGCTTCCGTCTCCACTTCCACTTCCACTTCCGTCTCCACTTCCGTCAAGAGCTACACAACGATACCACGGTGTTCCTATTGATGCACTGTCACTTTCGTCCTCATCTGCATCTTCGTCTCCACTTCCGTCTACATCTACATTTTCGTTTCCGTCTCCACTTCCGTCTACATCTACATTTTCGTTTCCGTCTCCACTTCCGCTTCCATCTGTATTTCCACTGTCGTCTGTATTTCCACTGTCGTCTGTATTTCCACTATCGTCTGTATTTCCACTTCCGCTTCCATCTACGCCATCATCATCGCTACTACCATCAGAAAGGACATCTTTTTTCATGCCGGCGTATTCATAAACACCGTTTTCCAAAAGCCGATACACACTGGTAGTATCTGAATAGGCAGACAAATCGGTCGAACTGGATGCAACAACATATCCTGCGGTATCTTGACCGTCCAATTCAAAAATAACCTGATAATCTCCATTAGAAACCGCTTCGTAAACATCGCGATCTATTCCAAAATCCGATCTACCTGTTGTCACATCTGATAGTGCAATATAATCGTAGCCGGTTTTATCAGTCAATCCACTGGTATCATCCCATTTCACATAAGTTCCTGTCATCATTCCTGAGGGATAATTTTTATAAATATTAGCTTTTTGTTCCGTTGTAAGCGGTAATTCACCCGGCTGAAATTCATACGCATCATACACCTTTATCCAGCCGTTATCCTCGGTCAATCCTGCGGTAATTCCACCATATCCCTCTTCATATTTCACATTCAGCCCACTTACATTTACACTTGTGGGAATCAAAGCTTCTGCTAAGGCTGCTCTGTCTGCAATTTGATAAAAAGCAGTCGGATTATCCGTTATTGCTTTCACAACAGCCTGTTCCGCCGGTGTTTCCCCCGCAGTTAAATAAGGCATTGTTGCTAACGAAATTTCCGTTACTGCTGTTGGATTCGGTGTATTAATATCTCTGTCATCATCCGAAAAAGTATAGGTAAATTCCGCACCACCCGGTACAATATCGAGAATAATAAAGGGATTATCCGCATTATAGCTCTCTACCACTTTTCCAATTCCCGAAAAAGATTCTTTTGCCTGTACCGAAATCGGTTGAAAATAATTCCAGACCCAAACGCTCACAACAGTTGCGGCAAGCGTTGATGCACCTGCCGACACTATCATCTTTTTTCTTATTCTTTTCTTTATGAAGTTTCGCTGTTTCTTTTCTCTTTTTTCGTTATGATACTTCATGAAGTTTAAAACCTCTGCTTTTCACTTTTCTTTTCCAATTTACCTGTCTAAGTTAATTGCCTCTATATGTTCCCGCTGTCAGACGTTCCCATTCCGTACCCTGACTTTTACATACAAATTTGCCGGAACTATATTCTCTATTTTGTCCGTCATTATAGAAAAACTCAATCACATAGGTATCGTCTATTGCAATATATTCACAAGTTATCTTTTTGAAATATACGTCGCAAACTTCACCGTTGCTTCCTCTGAAAGAACAGAACATCTTAACATTACCTGATTTATTTTGTAAAGAAGTTTGTTTTAAAGTAAACCAATTCTTGAAGTCATTTTCTGAAGGAAGTGGAAAATATGCCGTTCCGGTAAAATGGCGATTGTCATAATAAGCCGCCAAATCAAGATTCCCATCTTTTACTTCAAAATGAATCATGCTCTGCGTATCTTCATAAAACTGAACCTGCTCATAATTCAGTTCATTTTCGTAATTACAATAGTAAACCGTATAAGAATGATCCGCCTGTTGTTTATTTATATAGCGAATATAAGGAACCAAATGATAACTTCCAACTGCCTGCATAACACTATAATTATTCAGCTTAATATACATGTTTGTGGCATTTGTAATTTCTCCAAAACTTAATCCTCCGATATTTTGCTCGCCACCCCATTGACCATTTTGGTCATAGTAATTTTGTATATTATATCCGTAAATGTATTGCCACTTTGACGGATCGTCACCATCACCTCTATACACTCTGAACTTTACATATTCAGCAATATGGCCGTAGCCCGGATCACCGATGGTATTAGCTACATGATCCACTTTAAAATTAATCGCCTGATATCCTTTCGTTGCATAAATGGTATCCAAAGTCAATTGGCCATTCGAAACTACACCTTTGTAATTATAGTAAATTGCCGGTGGATATATGGTATACATAGACATGCCTGTATGCGCATATTTTCCGCTATATTCACCAGTGCTGTCGCAATTAGCCATATAATCTGCTATAACATCCTGTACAATGGAATCCCCCGCACTAAACGCAATGCCAGGGTCAATAATTTGCAAATTTACATAATATTGTTTTGATACATCCAGACCAAACAAATCCGGGGTCATCCATGCATCGTTACCATTCGTACCATAAAGCATAATTCGGTCAGAACTTGCCGGAGCAGATTCACTTTCTTTGATTCTGGCACAAATAATATAATAACCCTGACCACCTTTGTTGAAATCGGGATAAGCAATTCCTATTTTTAGTGCTCTTCCGTATTTAATATCACCGTCGATTATCAAATCTTTTGTTTTTGCTTCAGAAACCGTCAACGTTATAACGCCTGTTACATAACCATTATCGCTTCCCGCATTTCCATAACCTCTCTGAACTGATAAATACGAAGTTGCTCTGATTTTAATGACATCTCCCTTTTTGGCATCCTTACTTACCGTAAAGGTAGCTTGCCCTGCATCCGTTGACTCAAACGTAACAAGTCCTGCTCCTTCCAATATTGCCCAGCCACTTGTTCCGGCTGTTTCCACAACATCCCAATCCTTTGTAGTATCTGCACTACAACCATCGCAGACCACACCAAGTTTATTTCCTGTTACCGATGCCGATACAACAAACTTCTTTCCTGCTGATACCTCATCACTGACATTCTCTGTATCTTCATCACTTGATTTAACTAAATTTACATTATGTGCACGTTTTACGTATACAATTACAGTCGCCTGTGCATGATTTCCCTCAGAATCTTTCGCATTCGTCGTAATAACTACCTGAAAAGAATTTGCTGTTTCTGCCGAAGCAATCCGGATAATACCGTTACTTGCATCAATAAAAGATGAACCATCTGCCGTAGAACCTCCACTGGGCGGAGTTCCTACACCACTCCCCTCAATAGACCAGACTACCGTTTTATCCAAAAGGTTTTTGCCACTTACCTTCGGTGTTGAAAAATGATATTCTTCTCCCGGTTCCAAAACTACAGAGAGTTCCTTCGGCACAACTGTTACTTCCACCGATTTACTAAGCGGCAAAATCTCTGCATCATTAATTAAAACCCTATTACGCACGGTAATATTATTCGAAGTATTATACTCTCTATTTCCCATTTCAAAGGAAAGTTCAAGCTGTACCACTCTCTTTTCTTCTACCTGCGACAAATCCGCATGAAATTCCGTCACATGTTCTGCCAGTACTACCCACCCCGGCTGACCAATATCAGGAAAATCCTTCTGCGTATATGGTACTTCAATATAATAAAGCGTTTCTTCTGCTTTATCCCAGTAAAACTGATAATTCTTATTCCCGTTTCCTTCTTTTATTTCTTCCGTTCCATCCGCTTTCTGCGTAGCTTCTCCATTGTACATCGTCAAACTTTTACCTTCCGGTTCAAAAGTAAACTCCGCATCTTTGAGAACCAGTACCGGATTTCCACTTGCATCATATCCCGCGTAGTTAATGCTTCTGGTAGTATCAATCAAAACATCTGACATTTGATTCAAGGCAAGCTGTGCTTCCTGTTGAACACTAATATCATTATTTGCTTCCGCATAGCTCTTAGATCCTATAATAATAAAACTGCAGACTGCACCAATCACGATAGTCATAATCGTCACTGCAATCAACAATTCTACCAATGTGAATCCCTTGTGATCCTTTCTCATCGTTCTGATTCCTT
This sequence comes from Lachnospiraceae bacterium, assembly GCA_017623295.1. Classification (GTDB taxonomy): domain Bacteria; phylum Bacillota; class Clostridia; order Lachnospirales; family Lachnospiraceae; genus UBA3282. The sequence goes on from JAGAPK010000023.1 coordinate 4,196, forward strand.
TCTCTCTTCCCCCAAAAACTTTCTCAGTCTATCCTTTGGCTTATATCTTTCCTTGCACGTTATGTACTACGGTGTTGCTATCACTTCCACCGAAACCTTCCCGGTGAGCCTAACCATTTTTAATTGATAATGCTTGCTTCCACCCTGTATATCAAAAGTCGCACAATTTGCATAATCCGTTGCATCAAAAGAACCGGAAGCCCTGTCAAAATGTACTCTGACCGCTGTCCCACCTGCTACAAGCTCTGTCGGAGTCGCATCCACTGCCGCACCCTCCGGCAAATAACCGACAAACACTTTGCTGCCGCCAAGTTTTTCTGCCTCCATTGGTGTCGGCGCCGCTGCTCCATTCTCGTAGACATACATCTTACTGTAAACATTACCATCTGTATCACGATAAATTTCCAAATACGCATCTGCCTTTCCCATTGTTGTAACCTTACAATCTGCAATGGCACGTTCCATAGCATGCGCACAAGTTTTTGCATTGGCACTGAAAATCATACTGATAGAAAAAATAACCGTTATGGTAACCGCTGCAATAATTGCCAAAACAATCAATAGTTCCACCAAAGAGTAGCCTTTATTATCTGTATGAATTTTAGCTTCCGACTCCATCCTGTTCAAATTCACTGCATCCTTTTCCTATTTCTTAATCCAATTAACATATCGAACAATTTCTGTGTAATCAATTTTCAGATTGCCCGCATCATCTTCCTCGGCTTCCTCAGCACCATTTACCATGCTTCCGCCACCGTTTACAAACATATCTAATGGTGTTATCAGGTCTCCCTCTTCTCCACTCAACGCACTTAACACCTTGAATAGCTCCATCTTATTACGCTTAATTACTGCACAACCATTCGAAACAGAACCATCGATTGTAATCTTACCTTTTGCAACCACCAGTCCTGTATAGTTACGATTAACGGTCACATTTCCGGTAGAGATTACCAAACGAATATCTGAACTGTTTCCTATATCCGCCAAATTAATCTCTGCTTTTTTGGTTACAACCGCTTTCAACCCACTATCTGTTGCAAAGATAACAGTATCTGTTCCTTTATCATTCAGATAATCTTCCAAATCGGTTTCCTTAATAATACTGTTAAATACATTCTGGTCAACCGCAATAGTTGAAGCATCTTTCGTCAGATTTGTTGTCAGCGCACTATATTCCTTACTGATTTCGGATGCCTGCGCAAGAATTTCTGCCTCCGTTTTCTCATTTTTCATTTCTCCGGTATTCTCAGAAACCTCTTCGTATGTACCATCTGCCGTTTCGTCTTCCGCATCCGAATCATCCGAATCATCCGGATCTGCTTTTGGTGCATCCGGTGAAATGCCGTTTAGAAGAGTTACTCCACTATCGGATAACGCGCTGGATACGAGACTATTACCCAAAATCGTGTATTGATTTCCTTCCTTATCGTAGTCTCCTAACAAAATGCCGCCCGAAGCGTATTTTGCAAAATAGCGGTCTATTGCTTCTTTGTTACTATTTACATTATAATACTGTGTAAAATATTCTGCTGCATTATCCTTATCCATGACCAGATAATAATAAACAAGTGTCTGTGTACCATCTCCGGTGCTATATGTCGTATTTACCTTACGAATATTTTTCATGGAAGTTACTCCAAACTCCTGCAAACTCTTATTACCTAACTTGTATACAGGTCTGTCAAAATCTATCTCTTCAAATCCTTCTACATATTTTTCACTGTTTACATCCTGATAGGCTAATATATCCGATGCCTGCTCTCCCATCACCGGATTCTGTCCGACTAATAAGCTGTCTCCATCGGTGCCGATGCACTCTGCCGGTACCAGATATGCAATCTGATTCCCCTTCACCGCAATGGATTCTCCCATCAAAACAGAAGTACTTTTTTCTTCCGGAGCCTCTGCTTCACCTTCCACAGGTACAGGCTCCTTCACGTTTTGACTAATGTAAGCCCGACCAGCCAACAGTAGCTTATTAATACCACTCATATCTACCGTAGAATTTTGTCCATTAATGATAATCGCACTACTTTTCTCCGGCTCAATGTCTTCTCCATCGACTAGACCACTGGCGGTAGAAACACCATATCCGTAATATTCTTTTGTTAAAGTTGCTTTGCTTCCGGTGCCTGCTAGCGATAAATCGTTAGCAACATATGTTACACTATCAAGACTGAGCGTTCCACTATTCAGTTTCAAATTCTGTGCATATACTTCGTTGGCATAACCCATAACCTCTCTGACAACAAAACCTGCACCCGGACCTTCTACTGCAATATCTCCTTTGGAGATAATCTTTTTACCATCATTTATTGCAAATGTACTTGCATAATTAACAAGAAAACCACCTTTTTCCTTGTCATCCACACCGGCATACATACTACCCTCGGCAGTAACAGTGCCACTGCTATGTGCCACCTCAATGCCTTCGTTGCCAATCAGACTATACTCATACAATTCATCAATGGAACCTGCTTGTGTAAAAATCAACTTAGGCACATCCAGACAAATATCCGTCTGTACCACAGATACACGACCATTTTCATCCGCAAAAGATACATAGATATTGCGCAAAATGATACTATTATTATTAACCATTTCCATAATTGGCTTGCCTTCCGCTTCACCAACCGCATTTCCATGCTCCCAGCTTGCCACATCCACACCACTATAAGTAGCCGGTGCAAAAATGCTCTGATCAACATAGCTTTTCAAAATGTCTCTATCATAATATCCAGTACTTGCAGAACCCTTAAAATATTCTGTCAAAGTATCCAGATATACCGTTGCAAAAGTACTATAACGATTTTCTTCATTTTCCAGATTATCCCAATTGCTCATAACCTCCTGATAAGCTGCTTTCACTGCCTCAGAAACTTCATTCTGTGTACCGGCCATAATCTGCTCTACAACCGTTTCTGCCGAATAGAAACTATTCTTATTCTTGATATCTCCTACTTTAATCATATAATTCATATATGCCATCCATAGCAGGGCGGCTGCAAGAATACCAATCATCGCCATTGCAATAATGACAATTACAATAGAAAAACCTTTATTATTAATTGTTTTTGCTTCCATCTATACTTACCATCCTGTCTTCCTGTGGAAAATCTTTATCGGCGGCTCCTGCCTTATAGATTTCTACCCTGACATCATAAATTACTTCTGTTATTTCCCCACCTGTTCCTGTTGCACCAAGAGAAGTATTGCGTACACCAGATAAAGAAAATACATTCATTTGATTCGTCGGTGTTCCGTTAAACTGCAAATCTACCTGACTTGGTAAATCAACCGTTTCCCCTTCCCCCTCCAGGTATTTCTTATTCGTAAGGTTAGTTCCCAAATTCGTGCGAAGCTTAAGTTTATCCAGACTACCTCCCTCAACATTAACCCGTACACGATAGTTGCGCTCTGCCGTATTTAACTGCGCATCACTAAGTACATAAGTATCGTCCGGGTCTGCCGATGCATATATCTGTTTGGCAATCGTAAGATTAAGTGGAATACCTGCTGCATTATCAATAACTATTTCTTCTTTCTCTGCCTCATAAAGCGGATAATACATAAAATAGAAATTACCGCCTAAATTATCTGCTGTAAAGCTGGCATAAGGTATATGATCCAATCCGTAAATGGTTTTCGCATTACCTTTGTAATCACACTCATATTCAACCGTTATCTCAACATCCGCTATCTTATTTCCATCCGCATCCGTACCACCGTCACTGATATCTACCTGATAGGTTCGTCTTAAAACCTTTAATCCCGGTGTTTTAAAAGTTACATCCGCTACTACAAGACCATCTGCTTCCAAATCATCTTTGTAAGCTTTTCTTATTTCTGCTAAAACCTGCTCTGTAAAAGTTGCCTTTTCCGCATAAACGCCATCCTCGCCACCTTTATTACTGTCAGAAATTGCGGTTACCGCCGCAAATCCCGAATTGTTATGTGCCTGCGGATTACCATGCGCATCCACATTCTGCTGGTTTGACGTATGACTTCCACTATTACCATAACCTCTTGCATCCACTATGATTAACGCATCATACTGACTCCCCTGCATTGTAATATCTCGCATCGTAAAGCAATAATAACCCGGATTGGGATTTCCTTCTGCATCTGTACCAACTTCTGTGGTTTCTCTGCTTATATCTTCTGCTACACCACCCTGAATCATACTATCACTAATGACATAAAAACCTTCTGCTGGATTATTAAACTGTGTTTTCAATTCCTCAATATCGTATGCCTTCAAACCTTCCATAACATCCTGCGCAACCGTAGTAGCACGTAAGGTTTTACGGGATTTCACATTGATATTTGAAGATGTCACAAACATATGAAGCAAAGGGATAACGATAACTGCTAATATCGTTACCGATATCAACAACTCTACCAAAGAAAGTCCGGCATTATTTAATTTTATGCTTTTTTCTCTATTCGTCTGCTTCGTCATTTTCCTCTTCTTCGCCATCTTCTCCATCTGCCATATCCAGGTCTTCCAGATTTGCTTCACTTTGAATTACAATTGTTCCGAAAATATTATCGGTTCCAAGAAGTACTGATGAGAAATCAGGCTCTCTGTATTCTTTTCCTTCCTGATTCGGCACACAATACATATTTACGGTAGTGGTTCCAATCAAAAGTCCCGTTTCTTCATCATATACAACGGTTACATTATCAATTGAAGTACGATTACTCTGCAAATTCAGATTTTTCATACTTCTTTTCAACCCTTCGTAGGACACTCCGTAACTAAACGTCACTTTTCTATTATACAGACCAAGAGGTGAAACACCTGTGGTACTACCATTTACCGCATCCGGCGTTTCTGCCGTTGCCGGGTCAACCACACCTTCTTGTGCTTCCAGTTGTTCTACTTCAGCAATCTCATATGTATATTCCACTTCTTCTGTCTCCGCATCTTCCAAAAAGGATACTTCCTCCAACGGATCAATTGTAATCGAAGCAATTACCATCGGGGAAAGCAATTCCTGATTGATTGCAAGCAAAATACTATCCTCTTCTTTCACGTTGACCGGAAAAAGTTGATAAATCTGTTTCATTTCCTTCTGCATTTCTTCTGTCTGCGTTTTGTAACTTTCTTTATTTGCCATTTTTTCGCTCAAATCCAAAACTCTTGTCTGAAGCTGTGCATTTTCATTTTCTAACGCATCTGCTTTCTCCATAACAGGACTGAAAACGAAAAAGTAAGAACATATACCAGCCAGAATTCCCACAAAACCAATTAACAGCATTATGTCTCTCTTTGATATTTTCATCCTTCCTTATCCCCCTATTCCGCTACCGTCTCAGTCGTTGTTTCTGACTCAGCCTCTGTTTCAGGTTCATAGTCCATCGGCTGATAAACTGCCACCACCGTAAAGTTTACGGAAATACTTTGATTTTCTTCATCTTCTTCTACAACAAGAGAAGATACCGTCACAGATTCCGGAATCAGTGATTCAAACGTACGCAACTGCTCTATGGCTGCTGCCGCTTCCTCTTTGGTTGGCACATCCATATTGATAGTCACTGTTTCATTCTCACTGGTAAAAGAAACAACACTTACATTCTTCGGTAATTTTTCTTCCAACTCAAACATGAAATCATATAAACCATCATTTCTGTTCTCTGTTGCCTCATACATTGCTGTCACCTGATTATATGTATTCTTTGTCGTCACATATTCGTTGTATATCGGTATGATTACCTCAAGCTCTGCAGATTGTGACCTTAATTCCGCATTAGTTTTCGCAAGCGAGGCATAGCGGAACGTCGAAAAACCAATCAACAATATTGCTACAAAAATTCCCACTCCGAAAATTGTCCATGCAACAAACATACCATTCACTGAGCCTTTGGCACCTTTTGCACCTTTTTTACTCTTATCTACGTGTCTCTTGAACCCACTCGGTTCTATAACCGCTCCGATACATGTTGTATATTCACCGAAACATTCTGTTTTAAAATATTTTTCAAGATGAAATCCATCAATCTCTTTAATTACTGTTACCCCATGATTTATTTCTCTGGCTAACAGCGTATCCATTCCCTGTATATTTGCACCAATACCGGTAATAAACACGTTTTCTATCGGTGTTTCACTATTTCTGGAAACATAGTAATCAATTACTCGGACAATACCGCCGATTAACGGCATTAAAGCAGCCGTCACCTCTGCCCTGACTTTATCCTCGGGACTGGTTGACTGTGCAGTTTCCGGATTCTCCTGTTCTGCCGTACCTAAATCAATACAAAGATTCTTTGAGGCAACGTCTAAAGCCTGTCCGACATTTCGAATTTCTCCCCAGACAAGACTATCCTGTATCGTCTGAATCGCTTCATCCAATCCATAAGAAACATTTCTGACAAAAGCAATCTTTTGATTATCAACAACCATAACCAAAGTAGCACTTTCTTCCATTTTAATTATTAAATGGCTTCCCTGTGCACATTTGCTTTTTACCATTTGGAACAAACTGTTACCCACATATTCAATACCGACTACTTCCAGTCGCAAAGCATTGGCGAGTTCATAATAGCCATTTAACATAACTGTCGGCGCTGCCAGTACGAGCAATTTATACTGCTGTTTATCCTTGGTTTCTCCAAGTGTTTCGAGCACACTATAAGCAAGCTGATACTGACTTAAATCAACCGGAAAATAATCCGAAGCATTCGCCTGTACAACATCAGCAATTCTATTTTCTTTCACAAAGGGAATAACTACCTCACGACTGGCAATTTTTGCCGAGGAAATAGAGAAAATTACTTGTTTCGCCTTGATTCCATTTTCTACTAACGCTTTACGCAGTCCTTCAACATAATGTGGTTGAAGATTCAACACACCATCATTAATGGTTCCCTCCATCGTGGGAATCGTAAAGCTATTATAAATTTTTTTAAATTTGGTTTTATAATCCATTTCGCAGATGCGAGTCAATGAATAACCAATTTCAATACTGATAACTCTACCAGCCATGAAATGTTCCTCCTTTTTTTCACAACTCTATAATAATAAACCTGCTGGATATTCCGAGCAGGTAATTTTCTAAGTTTAAAGTTCTTTTTATATCATCATAAATTGTGACAGATACCATGTAATCATCTGTTCACCCCACAGTGCTGCAATCAAAACCCCCATAGACAAATACGGTCCCATCGCTAACACATGGTTTTCGCCGCTTACCCTCATACGAATCACATGGATAACAGCACCTAAAATACATCCTAACAAAAATGCCATAATAATCAATTTCCAGCCAAGTAGCAACCCGCAAGCCGCCATCAGCTTCACATCACCGCCACCAATAGCTCTTCCTTTGGAAGCGTAATAAAGAATCGCAAGCACAATACTAACCACGCAAAAACCAAGCAGATATGTCGCCCAGTTACGAATATCCATACCTAATTGAATCAGTCCCAGTGCCAATATAAATAAATTAATTCCAAAAGGAATCTCATAAGTTCTAAAATCAATAACACTTAAAACGAGCAGTGTCGAAGACAGCAAACAGTAGAGTAGGGATTCTACGTTTACCCCATTTACACATACGATTACTATGTATGCAATTCCGTTCAGCACCTCTACAAGCGGGTACTGAACGGATAATTTTGTCTTGCACTTGCGGCACTTGCCACGTAAAAATAAATAACTAAACACCGGAAACATATCATACCATTCCAGTTGATACCCACAGGACATACAATGCGACCTCGTTTTTACAATATCCTCATGCTTCGGAATACGATAAATGCAGACATTCAAAAAGCTGCCTATTGTAATTCCGAAAAGAAATATGATGCTGTAAAAAAGAATTGTTGCTGTCATGTGATTGTTCCTTTTGTAATTATTGTTTCCTCATTTAATAAAAATACCTATACTTACCTTATGTAACAGTCTGGTTATGAACCGGATTTACCTTTCATAGCATTGCTAAAATCACCATTGTCATATGTAAAGGTAATAGAACCGTTATCCTCTACTTTTCCATTTATTATATACTGTGTCCATCTGGTTTTACTGGAACATTTCGTATCACCAATTGTAATACCAGTCTGTGTTAATGCATCAGCTACGGAACCAGCAGCGGTATCAGTAGTAATAGAACCTGCACTATCTGTAACTGTGATTTTAAATGTTTCTCCTTTTGCAAAAGGCTTTGCTGCATCTGGATCTGCTGCATATACCTGAATTGCTGTTACGATTTCTGTTGCGTTTGTTACGTCTGTTGAGTTTCTGGATTTCTCAACATATTTCAAGTACTGCGGTGCCAGTACCACGATTAAGATTGCCATAATGGCAATAACGATGATTAACTCCACGAGGGAGAAACCTTTGTTGTTCATTTCTTTTTTCACTCTTCTTTTCTCCTTTTCCTAATAAAAATTTTAGCATGAGCTTCATGCTTATTTATCTTAAACACGACTGTCCCCTACCTACAACCATGTTTAATTCGTAGTATCAGTGGCTGTCTATGTTCTATGTATAACAACTCGTAGTGTAAGAGTCCACTCTTACAAGTTATCCAGTGCAGAGTACATATTTACCATCGGTGCCATAACTGCACCAATCAGAATACCAACAATTCCAGCCAATACAATAATAATCATCGGCTCCATTGCCGCCATCAAAGACTGTACCGCCATCTCCACTTCTTCTTCGTAGTAATCTGCTAATTTATTCAACATTTCCTCCGTAGAGCCGGCTTCTTCACCGATTCCAACCATATGATAAACCATCGGTGGAAACAGCTTGCTTGTCTTTAGTGGTTGGGATAATGGTACACCAATAATAATTTGCTGTACCGCATCCTTCAAGGCTTCCTTAAACCAAATATTAGTCATGGTATCTGCAACAATATCCACTGCCTCCACAAGCGGCACACCTGCTGTCAAAAGTGTGCTTAGTGTTCTTGCCATCTGGGCAGAAGCTGATTTCGTCACAAGATTTGCCACTGCCGGTATCTTCAATGCCAATTTGCCAATCACGTGCTTACCGGAAGGTGTTTTGGAATATGCCTTCACAGCAAATACAATACCAATGATTACTGGTATAATAATAAACCAGTAACTTTGTATAAAATTACTCATGTTGACAACCATCAGTGTTATACCCGGCAGTTCAGCCCCCAGTTCTTGGAACATATCCATGTATCGCGGAATAACAAACACCAACATAACGATTACAACAACAACTGCTACCAATGCTACCACAATCGGATATATCATCGCTTTCTTAATCAGTGCCTGTGTCTTGGACGATTTTTCAAATTGCACTGCCATTCGTTCCATAGAAGTGTCCAGACTACCGGATGCTTCACCGGCCTTTGCCATCTGGATTAACAGTTCCGGAAATACTGCCGGATGTTTAGCAAGGGAATCAGCAAAAGTTTCACCTTTCTCCACATCCGCTTTTACGGCAAACAAAGCTTTCTGCAACTTCTTATTCTCCGTCTGCTCCGCCAACATATTCATTGTCTGTATGATTGTAACACCTGCTCTTGTAATACTGGCGAACTGCCGACAAAACACTGCTAAATCTCGCGGTGTCGGATTACCACCAAAATCCAAGCTAATATCCTTGGTCAAAGCATTCTGTTCCGTCACTTCCAGTACAATCAGCCCCTGCGCCTTTAGTTCTCGCTTAACCTGATCTTCACTATCCGCGTCTCTACTTCCCTTTATTTCTTTACCACTCTTGTCAATGGCTACAAAGCCCCAAGCAGCCATATTTTATCCTCCATCAGAATTCTCTTCATAATTTTTTAACCATTCATTCACAATTGTTAATAAATACATAAAAAGTGTACAACTTTTAGAGCAATAATACAAGTATATATTAGCATTTACACCAATTTTTATATATTTTTTACAATTTCACTAAAATTTATTTTGTAAAATCCGTCATTTTTCTATAAATACATCCTCTATCATAGTTAATTGATTCGTTGCTTCTTTTCAACTCTTTCTTGTCTCATAAATAACAGCAACACCATTAAGAAAAATACACTGACCATTCCCTCTCCTACAAATCCCATTTTGCATAGCTTATCGTCATATGTAAGACAGACTTTCCCGTACATGTCGCTTGTATCTATTAGAATCGTTCCGTTATCTGCTTCCCTTATTGTAATCGATTCTTTTACCCCCTCTTCTACAATGTATGCACGCAAATGGGAATCATACGAAAAAGCCATACGATATATTCCCGGCTTATCCGCTTCAAAAGAAAGTGTCTGCATATTTTCAGCTATGATTGGAACTTTTTTCATCGAATCATCAACACACAAACTGTTAACTCCGGATAATTCAATCAAATCGTAGTTCTCATTCAGTGCACTTACACCTTCCACATCAACAAACGGCATTGCTTCTATCTCTTTTATAATTTTCTCTTCATAGTCACTGCTTGGTATGCTTATTCCTCGTTGCATAACCATATGATTCTGCTCCGCATTGCTTTTATCTATAATTAAATATTTGACACCGTTATCAATCAATTGTTTCTGCACCGCATCCGACTGCTCTATCATAGAAAAAAATAAATTTTCCACAGTATCTGCATTACAATACACTGTAAGGAATTCACTTGTCGAATATATCGCGCCAAACTCTTCCAAACGCTCCGCCGATGTAGCAATCTCATATCCTGAAAGAGCAAATGCCCCAATTCCGGTTGCAAAATTTCTGGTCAGATTCTTAGAGTAGTCAAAGCACTCATCATTTACTCCCGAATATTTAAGAAAAGTTGCAGTTCTATAGTTTTGATAGTCGATTCCGGCTTTTTGAAGCATATCAAGCGTATATTTCTTTTCTTTCGCATACGTCTTATCCATCCGCATGTCAAATAAGCTTTTTGTCTCTTGTATCGTGTAATAAGTATTGCATATACTAAAACAAACACTTAAAACTGACAATACAATTGCCGCTCTTTTCCATTTGCCTTTACTTTTATATAATCCAAACGCAACAATCAGATTTACTAACGGTGCAATCACAAAAATTGCCTTAAATAAATATCTAAAATTCTGTATTACCGGCATCTTGCTCAAAATAACCGCTACAATGCCTCCACTCATCAAAGACATAAAATAAAGCAATGCAATTACACATCCTATCATGACCTGTTCTTCATAAGACCTTGCCACCAGATTTTGATACGCTTTAGGTAATGTTTTCCAAATATTCTTTAAAACTTTAGTAATTTTATTATCAACTACTTCTTCCTCTATCTTTCTAATCCATGTTCGGAGATAAGTCATTGCAAATACACACACGACCAACAGCGACGTTCCCATATATAATGCAAGATTATCTCTACGACTCATTACATTAGTTCCTAACAAGGTAAACTCCAAGTGCATTTTGTGTAAAATCCCGTTCGGAACAAAAGAATGAAGCAATAAACTGAACAAATATACCGGATATCCCATGAAGCCCTCTTTGTTTCCAAAATCACCGGAAGCCTCTATTAGAAGCAACAACATCGGCAAAGACAATAATACCCCTACCGAAACATTCGTACACATTTTAAGTAAATACCGGTATTTTTTAAGAAACACCAAGCCCATGCATAATATGCAAAAAAACATATAATGATAACAGGCATACTGTGCATTCCCCATATATAGGTCGAGTGCAAGTATAATCCCATATGCAAAGTAGCCTTCTCTTCTCTCTCCGAATCGTAAAAAGGCATAAAGCAAAAGCGGTATAATAAAATAGTTATTATAAACATAGTACCAGTAATAAAAGGTAGCAAAACACCCTACTGTACAATACAAGAGTGTCACAAGCACTGCTATCCTGTCATTACATCCGACTCTTTTACATGCCAGATAGAAAAAAATATTTCCAAGCACAAACATTATCATAATATATATGGTAATTGTGGATAATTGTATTCGCTCACAATGTGCAATGCTATAAGAAAGTAACATGAAGGGATTCATAACGCCATAATATCCCTGTTCCGCAATCGACATTCCCTTCATTTGATGGAAATTATAATAATAAATTCGCCCTTCCGACAATACATCCTCATATGCCTTCTCTATAACCGGATACCATTGTGTTCTGTTATCATCTATCAAAAAAGCTTCTTCGCTAAATCCTGTCCATATCCATAATAATAGAATACTAATCAATACTACGATTATTATTCCATAGCTATTCCTTCTATGTTTTCTCATCCCTGCCATCATACTTTTTACCACAAATCTTGTACCTTCACTTCTTCCAAACCGATTTCTGCAAGTAAATCCCTTCTGACATAAATATAATTTCCATGATATTCTGTGATGTTCTTCCAGATTCTCTCGTCTGCTGCGTAATAAACCAAAGCATAATCTTTATAACTCAACTCTTCTCCATCGTACAGCATATTTAACTCCGGATTCATAATAAGAATCTCTGGATAGCCTTCTGACTTCCATACGCGATAAGCATATTCCGTCTCTTCCTCGTCTGCCCATATATGGGTAATATAGTTTCTATCATCCCTTCCGAAATTATAATTATAAACAATATTTCCCTTAAAATAAGGAGCAAACTCCGTAACATCTTCACAAGAATTTACTTCAACGACTTCAATTTCTCCCTTTTCATCCCGCTTGATGTTCCACTGCGCCATAATCCGGTATTGGTCAAGTCCGTTAGTTTTTATAAACTCCGCCATGCTTCTCCCCGGCGAATACTCCTTTTGTACATCCAATACACATGCCGATATTGTCCAAAATAATGACATGCCAATACTTAATCCAACAAAAAATTTCACTATTTTCAAAAAATATGGATTTACTCCCAATATTTCCTCTTGTTTTTCCATTGTAACCCATATCCAAAAGAACATAAAAAGCAATCCGATGCCGATATGATGTAACGATAAATATACCACCGCTCCGAATATTGCAAACAAAGAATAAGGAACAAGAAACAGACTAAGTGTATGTTTCTTCTTACCAACATAAATAATTATAGCCCAAATCATAATACCTATGATGCATCCGCTTAGTAATGCTTCCGGCGAAAACTGCACCATCGAACTATAGTCTGCAACGTTAGTAATTGTCACATCCGCAGGTAATACCAAAACCATATAAAGAAATTTCATAAATAAATTCATGTACATTTCCTGCGCTGTTTCGTGTTTCATTATGTTTTGGGTCGCATATGTATCTTCTCTTGGCAAAATCTGTAAGATTACTAATATAGCTATGAGTAAAAGCCCTGCTAAATACCTCAAACGCTTATCCTGCAATATTTTTTTACAGTTAATCTGTTCTTTGCACTCTTCCCGCAAAATTTCGCAAAGCCAAACCGTAGCAATACCTCCTGCAAAAATAATTCCGTAAGCACTTGTCACACACAAAAGCGCCATAACACCCACATATCGTCCCGGCTTTTCATTTCTATGCTTATAAGCCATTGCAAGCAGAACAAATTCTAACATCATCATACAATATACTCTGGAAATTACACCATACTGATAAAAGAAAAAGTAAGTGAAGGGAATGAGTATTCTGACGATTCTAGGAAACGGTGAAAAACGAAGAATCAACCAAATCGCAACACCGGAAAAAAGAAGGCTTACAAGCGTCAGTGTTAATTCATAAGGTGCTCCGCCCTTGGCTAAAGGCATCAAAACCAAATGCCATAGCGGCGGATGTCCCTCATAATGTGTTACTTCGGTCAAAAGCGTCTGTAAAGATGCGCTTCTGGCAATCTGCCACGCTTCTGCTTCATCAAACCAAGGTTCATGTACAATTGCCATGAGTAAATGCAGCATAGCATATATAATCAATACGGTTCGTTCAATATAATATTTTTCTTTTCCCCTCATTGCTCTTATCCTATAAATCAAAAGATACTTTTATCATTTCTTCCAAAGAAGTAATACCATCTAACACATATTCTGTTGCACTCATTCGTAAAGTGTGCATTCCTTCTTCTAATGCCTTTTCCTTAATTTCCTCTGCATTTCCATTTTTACTAATAATATTTTTTAATGGCTGTGTTACTTCCATAATCTCATAAACACCAATTCTGCCCTTAAAGCCGGTTCCGTCACACTGTGGACATCCACATGGTTCATATATGGTGATATCAGCATCTTTCGGTTGGCTCAAAAGTTCCAATGCATCAGCATCTGCCTTTTTGGCTTTCTTACAACTTGGGCATAATCGACGCACCAGTCTCTGTGCAATAACCCCCACCGTAGAATCTGCTATCAAATAAGGTTCAATTCCCATATCTTCTAATCGTGTAATGGTACTTGCAGCAGAGTTTGTATGTAGTGTCGATACTACAAGATGTCCCGTAATAGATGCCTGTACCGCAATGCTTGCCGTTTCCTGGTCTCGAATCTCACCAATCATGATAATATCCGGGTCCTGTCTTAGGATAGAACGCAATGCACTGGCAAAAGTCAGATTGGCTTTGTTATTTACCTGTACCTGATTAATACCATCAATATTGGCTTCTACCGGGTCCTCTACGGTAATAATATTTACATCTTCTTTATTTAATTCACTTAATGCGGTATAAAGGGTAGTCGATTTACCACTACCGGTAGGTCCGGTTACCAGAAGAATACCATGCGGATTCTGTAAAATATGATCAAACTTCTTCATATCAGCCGGTTTTAAACCCAACTGACTTTTTTCTTTTGTCAATGCATTCTTGGATGTAAGACGCATTACCACTTTTTCACCATATACGGTAGGCAGAATGGAAACACGGATATCAAATTCTGAACGGTCTACAATCTGTGTAATACGTCCGTCCTGTGGTTTTCTTTTCTCTGAAATATCCATACCACCGATAATTTTGATTCGAGCAGCAATCGCCGGCAAAAGCCTAATATTGTAATTCGCTTTCTCATAAAGAGCACCATCGATACGATAACGGATACGCACCTGTCGCTCCATTGGCTCGATATGAATATCCGATGCTCTTTGGCGAACTGCCTGATCAATCATATTTTTAACAAGCTGTACAATTGGTGAATTGTTGACATCTTCATTGTAGATATCAGCCTGTTCTTCCGACAGGATTTCTTTCTCCCTTGCATACTCTTCCAATGCAGAATCCACTTCCGCCTGTCCGTAATATTTATCCAATGCCAACATAATACTTCTTGTTGTTGCAACAACCGGTTCAACCTGCAAATTCGTGATGATATTAATGTCGTCCATCGCTACCATATCCATCGGATCTGCCATTGCAACACGTAAGATATTGGCGCTTTCCATCGAATATGCAAACGGAAAAATCTTATATTTTTTCAGTACATTAACAGGAATCAAATCATGTACTTCTTCAGAAATGATAGCATTTTGTAAATCTACCGTATCCAGATGTAACTGGTCACTTAATGCCTTGACAATGTTTTCTTCTGTTGTAATGCCTTCATCTACTAACGTTTCTCCTAATTTACGCCCACTTCCTTTTTGAAGCTGTAATCCCTTTTGAAGTTGTTCTTCCGTAATAATTCCACTATTTATTAACACGTCACCGAGACGTATCTTCTTTCTATAATCCATACTAATCCCCATTTCTGCGCGCACATTTTATATATAATAAAATATTCTTTTTTTATTTACAATATATTATCGATAAAATGCATATTATAAAGATAACATACAAGTATTTCATTTTCTTATTCAACTTGTTTCATTTTCTCAGCAAACTCTCCTTCCGGCAAAGAAGAATACTTAGCTGCCTCCTTGTGACCTTCTTTACGTCCCTCCTCTCGTCCTTCACTTCTTCCACGTTCAAGACCTTCTTCATATTTTTCCATTTCCTTCATCACCAGTGTCATATATTCCATCCTCCATTCCTCATTTTGTCTAGCTTTTACCACTTCATTGTCCAACATTTCCGTGAACCTGTCTGTCGGTCTACCATTTACTACTATCTAATTGATTTTATTATATGTTATTTTGATAAAATTAGCAATTTCTCATTTTCTTAAAGTATCATATCTTCGTCATAACATCTCAAATGTTTTATTGTATCTTTGGAATTACCGGCTGAGTTGCTCATCGCACAAAACATCCATTCCCGGCTCTATGTATCAATCCTAAAACTTCCATTTCCATTAACACCCCCAACATTTCCGGAATCGAATATAAATTTCCGATTCTATGAAACAATTCAATTCTGATTTGCTCTATTGATTTGGGTGAATAATCAATAATATCCTGTAATATTTTCCGCGTTCTTTCGTTTTCTGTCTCAACTTCTATCGTCCCCTTGCATTTGCATTCTTTTGTACACTTTTCCCTTGTTTTCTTTCTCAAAAATTCTGTTGTCTCCTTATTATATCTGTGCAATTTTTCTAATTCCTGTAAGATATCCTGTGTATCTTGAACAACACATGCCCCTTGCTTAATCAGTCTGTTGCACCCTTCACTCAAGGGTTCCGTTACTCTGCCAGGCAATGCAAATACTTCCTTCCCCTGTTCCAATGCCATATCCACGGTAATCAGTGTACCGCTTTTGTTTCTTGCTTCAATTACCAACACTCCATCCGACATTCCGCTTATAATACGGTTTCTTGGCGGAAACAAATTCGCCTGTGGAGCCGTTCCCGGCACATATTCCGAACAAATGCCTCCCTTTTCTACCAACATCCGATATAAATTCCCATTCTCAGCAGGGTAACAAATATCAACTCCACAACCAAACACCGCCATAGAATAGCCACCTTTCTCCAATGCGGCGTACTGGCTTATTCCATCTACCCCTCTTGCCATACCGCTGATAACCTGCACTCCTGCCTCCGCCAGTTCATGTCCCAATTTCTCTGCCATATACTTTCCATATGCAGAACAATTCCTTGCACCAATAATTGCAATAGACGGTTTATCCTTGTCCGGTAGTTTCCCCTTATAATATATTCCAAATGGTTTATCTGAAATATGTGCTAACATATCAGGATACGTCAATTGTCCTAAGCACGTAAAATGAATTCCTTTGTCCAGCAGTTTTCCATATTCTTCTTCCGGATTATAATGCAAACGGTTTTCTTCCATCACTTTCACAATTGCATGCTTTCCCTGCGGCAGTAATTCTTCCCATTCCCCACAAGTCATCGCATATACCTCAGACGGTTTTCTATTGTCTCCCAATAATTTTACTATTGTTTTGCTTCCCATACCCTTTATTTGGTACAACCACTGTGCATAAGGAAGTTCTTTCTCATCCATCCCCATTATTCCATTCCTTTTTTCCTTCTGACTCATTTACCAATTTCCTTTCCAATACTTTTCATCTGTTTTTCGATAATACAATGCTTCCATCAGATGTCTCTCCTCTATTTGTTCAGCACCATCTATATCCGCTATCGTTCTTGCCACTTTCAAAATCTTATAATAGCCTCGCAGCGTAATATTTTTTTGCTCCAAAGCACGAAAAAGTAATTTTTGATTCTTGGCTTTGACAGCACAATATTTCTGTATTTCTCTGCTCCCTATTTCAGAATTAAACTGTAATCCGGTTCCTTTAAATCTATCTTTTTGTATTTCTCTTGCACTTAACACCCTTTTACGGATCATCGCACTATTTTCACTCGAAACGATTGTTTGTTTCGACATCTCTTCAAGATTAACCGATGGAGTTTCTACACAAATATCAATCCTGTCTAATATAGGTCCTGAAATTCTTCCCAAGTAGCGCCCAATCTCATAAGGTGCACAATTACATTTCTGTCTATCCGGAAAATATCCGCAAGGACATGGATTCATTGCTCCAACCAGCATAAAATCTGATGGGAAAATATAGGTTCCGTTATTTCTTGCTATCTGCACCTGCTTATCTTCTAAGGGTTGTCTCAGCAAATCAAGATTTTCTCTCTTAAACTCCGGTAATTCGTCCAGAAAAAGGACACCTCTATGCGCCAGACTGACAACTCCCGGAGTGGGTACTCTGCCACCACCGATTAGCGCCTGTTGTGTAATTGTATGATGAGGATTTAAAAAAGGTCTATTTACTAAAAAAGAATTTTGAGACGGCAGCATACCTGCTACACTGTATATGGTTGAGACTTCAATACTTTCATCCACCGTCATTGGTGGTAATATTGTTGCTATCCTATTTGCAATCATCGTTTTCCCGGAACCCGGTGGTCCTACCATAAGCATATGATGAAATCCTGCTGCTGCAATTTCCGCAGCACGTTTCGTACTATCTTGTCCATTTACTTCTGCAAAATCCAACAGCATCCGGTTTCTTCCCAGCTGCATAAGCTCCTGTGGATCGACTCTGGTAACCGGAATCTGCTCTGACTGCTTTGTTCGATCAACATTCAGATATTCCACAATTTCACGGATATGTGATACACCTACAATGTCAATTCCCTGAATAACAGCTCCTTCTAAAGCATTCTCCCTTGGCACAATACATTTATGTATTCCTTGCCTTCTGGCTTCCTGCACAATCGATAAGATTCCTTTCACCGCTCTGACTTCTCCATTCAAGCCAAGTTCACCAACAATCAAGCTATTTTCCACACATTCCTGTCGGACATAACCATAGGCAATCAGTACGGCAATTGCTATGGGTAAATCAAAAGCGGTTCCTTCTTTTCGTAAATCCGCAGGTGATAGATTGACATTAATGCACATAGGTGCTAATTTAATTTCTGCATTTTTCAATGCTACTCTTACCCGCTCTCTTGCCTCTCTTACCTCAGAATTCAGCATACCAACCATCTGAAAACAAGGTATTCCTCTCGACACATCTGCCTCTACTCTTACGAGTCGACTGCCCACTCCGTAAATCGAAGCGGAAATAACAACACTAAACAAATACATCCCTCCCAATATTTTTATTTAATAGGTTTGCGTAACTCATTTTTACTTTGTAGAAATTGTACATAATTAACAAACCACTATTTTCACTTTAAATTTTGTAATCATTATGGAATAAACTGCGGAAATATTGATATTGCTATAGATAAATATAGATACCGGAGCACTCATAAAAAGTGCTCGCGGCATTATGAAATTCAGATTTTTCAGAATAAAAACTATTCCGAAATTACATAACTTTATTTTGCATACCATCCGGATCCTGCGCAAACTGAATCGCCATTTCTCTACTTATTTTACCTTCATAGAAAAGCTGCGTCAAGGCTTCATCCATTGTAATCATTCCCAATTTACGATTTGTCTGCATAACAGATGCTAATTGATGTGATTTACCTTCTCGTATTAAATTTCTTACTGCATGATTTGCATGCATAACTTCAAAAGCCGCCACACGAGCTTTTCCGTCCATGGTCGGAACAAGCTG
Organism: Lachnospiraceae bacterium; assembly: GCA_017623295.1. Lineage (GTDB taxonomy): Bacteria > Bacillota > Clostridia > Lachnospirales > Lachnospiraceae > UBA3282. The sequence goes on from JAGAPK010000023.1 coordinate 23,507, forward strand.
CTGTGAAACAACCGCTTCTAACACATTAGCAAACTGAACACGAATCTGTTGCTGTTGGTGTGGTGGGAAAACATCGATAACACGGTCAACCGTACTCGCTGCACCAATTGTATGTAATGTCGACAAGACAAGATGTCCCGTTTCTGCCGCAGTAATGGCAACACTAATGGTTTCAAAATCTCGCATCTCTCCTACCAGAATAACATCCGGATCCTCACGTAGCGCAGCGCGAAGTGCATTCGCATAAGTTTGAGAATCCAATCCAATTTCACGCTGGTTCACCATTGCCATTTTATGCTGGTGCAGATACTCTATCGGGTCTTCCAGTGTAATAACATGCGCATCTCTGTTATTATTTATTTTATCAATAATCGCCGCTAGTGTAGTCGATTTACCACTTCCTGTCGGACCGGTTACTAATATTAATCCTCTTTTTCTTTCATATAAATTAATTACAGATGCCGGTACTCCCAACACCTCCGGAGAAGGTACTTGCGTACCAACCAGACGTAACGCCAATGCTACGGAGCCCCTTTGCTTATAGACATTGACACGATATCTTCCCAGTTCAGGAATTGAGAAAGACATATCATACTCTCCCCTTTCCTCAAACCGGTTTCTTTGAACCTCCGTCATAATCTCCAATACAATCTCCGTTGTATCATTGGGCATCATTTTCGGATAATTCATGGTAATCAAATTACCATTCACTCGCATTTTCGGCGGAATTCCCACCGTAATATGTACATCAGATGCACCTGCATCTTTGGCTTCTCTCATAATTTCTTCTATTGTTGGCATACCATAACCTCTTTTATCCGCTTATTTTACCTTTCATTCTTATTCTCAGAATATCTAATTTGAATCCTCCGGCACTTCTACATAAACAGGTTCTTCTACCTTAATTCCCTGTTTCTTCAAAAGCTCTGTATCCATAATATAACGATTATCCATCGTTTTCATAATATCCGTAATTTCCAAATCACCATACATCCGTTCATTATCCAAATCGATAATTGCATTATCACCAAAGCACAACACCATTGGTCTCAAAATATTGTTCGGATTTGATGCTAATACTAACGCCTTATCTCCACTGTTCAATTCTACACTGACACCCGGTGCTAAAATATTGATTACATCAACCAGACCTTTGACTACCTTCGGGTCAAAATAATCCGGATTATCTAGCAGATGCTTCAGTGCTGCAACTTCTGATGCCGGGTCTTTGTCATATCGCATAGCCGTCATGGTATCAAAAGTTTCTGCTACTGCCAGAACTTTAGCTCCCATAACCATCTTCATACTTTCGGATTTTTCACCTTTATCCAGATTTTCCAGATTTTTGGCTGCCTGAACACAAATACGCTTGATATTCGGACTTGTTGAGAATACTATTTCAAGCAAATCAAAGCCCGCCATTTCTGCACTACGCACACGTTCTTTCTCAGCTTCATTCAAATCATCCTTTTCAGCCAGCGATTTGGATGCTGCAAGCTTACCTATATCATGCACTGTCGCCGCGTGTACAGTTTCCAACTGCTCTGCCACAGGCAGGTTCATAACATGTGTTATCATTGCGCAAAGAATCGCTACATTTAAAGAATGTTTGTAAATATAGTCCTCTTTGCTGCGCAGATTCTGTATAAAGTTAATCTTATTATCCAAATGCCCATAGTTTTTGATAATATTGGAAATAATCACCTGTATCTTGGCTGCTTTTTTGGTCTGAATAATTCGATCCAGTTCTTCTTGCAAAGAAAATACACACATCGTCTGAAAACGTTCAAACTCGATATCTGCCTGTGTCATCGGTGGAACAGGTTCCGCAGGCTCCAGAACGAAAATACCAATCAAGCCAAAGTTTTTAATACTTTCAATGCCCTGACTTGTTAATTTTGAATTTCTTTCATACAGCAAAACACCATTCTTATTATAAATAGGACGTGCAATTCGCATACCAATTTTTAAGTCTTCCCTTTTTACAAAGATCATTTGTTTCTGCCTCCTGTCTTTCGTCTATTCAAATCCTGCCCGCAACTTTTCCAGTGCCTTTTTTTCAATTCTGGAAACATAACTTCTGGATATTCCAAGACTTTTACCAATCTCACGCTGTGTTATTTCCTGATCATCCACCAGACCATAGCGCATAATCAGAATTTCTTTCTCACGCTCATCCAGTCTGTCACCAAGTAAACCCGAAAGCTTTTTCAATCGTTCTTCCAATTCCATCCGTTCAATCACGTCAGGCTGTTCCTGCTCGATGATATCTAACAGATTTATTTCATTTCCTTCTCTGTCCGTTCCAATCGGCTCATAAAGAGATACTTCTCTGGAAGTTTTCTTCTTTGCACGAAGTAACATCAGCAATTCATTATCAATGCAACGTGATGCATACGTGCTTAGTTTTCCTTTTCCTGCATCAAAAGAGTCAATCGCCTTAATCAGTCCAATCGTTCCCGTAGAAATCAAATCTTCCATATCTTCGTCTACATTCTGGTATTTCTTGGCAATGTGTGCCACCAGGCGAAGATTACGCTCTATCAGTATTTCTTTGGCGATCTGCCTTTGCCTGCTATCTCCTTCTTTGAGCTGGCGAAGGTATGCGGCTTCTTCTTTCGCCGTCAGCGGTTGCTTAAATGTTTTCAAAAGAAGCCCCCAAAGTTTATTTACTCTATTCTATGACTTCGGGACATTGCAAGTGCCTTTCCACTCAAATAAATCTAAATAAAAACATTTTCGCTCATTATTTCCTATACATAATCATTATAACGTATATTGCACAAATTTCAATACAATTAAACTATGTAAACCACTTTTTTCTGCTAATTTAGCAAAAATTGTGACATCACATAATTACTGATATCCATACCATAAGGTGTCAGACGTATATACTCATCCGTTAAAAGAAGTCCTTCCTGTTGTAGCTTTGTGAGCACTTCTCCATAAATTTCTTCTATATTAACACCAAATTTATGTTCAAACTCCTGTCTGGAAACACCTTGTGTAAGGCGTAACCCTAAGAACATAAATTCTTCCATCTGTTCTTCCCTTGTCAGGTATTCTATATTTTCCCGAAAGCAGGTTCGACTATTCTGCTTACCAGCACAATTATCTATCATTTCCCGGTACTCTTCCATCGTGTCTTTATTACTGAAACGCACTTCTTCTACCATTGAAGCAGCGCCCAGACCAAGTCCAAGATAATCGCCACGTTTCCAGTATACTTTATTATGAAGGCATTCATAACCTTCCCTTGCGTAATTGGAAATCTCGTAACGATGATAGCCCTTGTCTGAAAGCATCTGACCGGTTAATTCGTACAATATTCTGTCCTCGTCCTCGGTCGGGAAATCCAGTTCCTTCTGATGGTCAAAAAACCACGTTCCTTCTTCCAGAATCAAACTGTAAGCCGAAATGTGCTCCGGCTGTAATGCAAGCACTTTGGAAAGCGTTTCCCGGTATGACTGCTCACTCTGTCCGGGAATCGCCGACATCAAATCAATATTAATGTTTCGAAAACCGCTTTTCCTTGCCAGTTCGTAGGTTTCAAGAAACGTCTGGTAATCATGAATTCTGCCCAGACAACGTAACTCTTCATCATTAGCAGACTGCAAGCCAATGCTTAATCTGTTAATTCCTGCTGCAAAATAGATTTGCAGTTTTTCTTCGGTTACGGTACCCGGATTGACTTCTATCGTAATCTCTGGATTTGCCACAAAAGAAAAGCTTTTCTTTAGTTTACATAATATTTTTTCTATTACTTTTTCATCTAATACCGAAGGTGTTCCACCGCCAAAGAACACAGAAATCACCTGATGTTCCGCATAGAAAGGAGCCTGCTGCTCTATTTCTTTTAACAACAACTCCACGTATTCTTTTTTGTCCTGTTCGGATGCCTTATAAGACAGAAAATCACAATACCGGCATTTCTGCATACAAAATGGTATATGAACATATAAGCTTAACTCTCTCATATCCTTTCGCCTTATCCCGGGCTTAATTCTCGTCTAGTTTCAGGACACTCATAAATGCGCTCTGTGGAATCTCTACATTACCGACCTGGCGCATACGCTTCTTACCTTCCTTCTGTTTCTCAAGCAACTTCTTCTTACGGGTAATATCGCCACCATAACATTTGGCAAGTACATCTTTACGCATTGCCCTTACCGTTTCTCTGGCAATAACCTTGCCGCCTACTGCTGCCTGAATCGGAATTTCGAATAAGTGTCTTGGAATCTCGTCTTTTAACTTCTCACACATTCTTCTGCCTCTCTCATAAGCACTGTCAGCATGAACAATGAAAGAAAGGGCATCCACTTCTTCTTTATTAATGAGAATATCTAATTTTACAAGTTTTGATTCTTCATAGCCTTTCATCTCGTAATCAAAGGAAGCATAACCTCTGGAACGGGATTTGAGCGCATCAAAGAAATCATAAATAATTTCATTTAAAGGCAAGTCATATTTAAGCAAGGCTCTGGTGGCTTCAATATATTCGGTACTGATATAACGGCCTCGTCTTTCCTGACAAAGCTGCATAATCGGTCCGATAAATTCGGTTGTCACCATGATTTCTGCACTGACAATCGGCTCTTCCATATAGTCGATTTCGGAAGGGTCCGGTAAATTAGACGGATTCGTAAGTTCAATCATTTCACCGTTCGTCTTATGCACGCGGTAAATAACACCCGGAGCAGTTGTTACCAAATCCAGATTGTATTCTCTCTCCAATCTCTCCTGAATAATCTCCAGATGCAGAAGTCCTAAGAAACCACAGCGGAAACCAAAACCTAATGCAATCGAAGTTTCCGGTTCATAATTTAAGGACGCATCATTTAACTGCAATTTTTCCAAAGCATCTCTTAAATCCGGATATTTTGCACCATCTGCCGGATACATACCGCAGTACACCATAGAGTTTACTTTTTTGTAACCTGGAAGTGGCTCTGCACAAGGATGTTTCAAATCGGTAACCGTATCGCCCACCGCCGTATCTTTTACATTTTTAATAGAAGCGGTAAAATAACCTACCATACCTGCAGAAAGCTCGTCACATGGAATAAACTGTCCGGCACCAAAATAGCCAACTTCCACTACCTCTGCTGTTGCACCGGTTGCCATCATTTTCGCCTGTGTTCCTTTGCTGATACGGCCTTCCATAATACGACAGAATACAATAACACCTTTGTAAGAATCATAGACCGAGTCAAAGATAAGTGCCTGCAAAGGGTTGTCCGCACATCCGGTAGGTGCCGGAATCTTCTCTACAATCGCTTCCAATACTTCCTCAATACCGATACCGTTCTTGGCAGAAATAAGCGGAGCATCCTGCGCTTCGATACCGATAACATCCTCTATTTCATTTTTTACTCGTTCCGGGTCTGCACTCGGAAGGTCAATTTTATTGATAACCGGAAAAACATCTAAGTCATGGTCCAGTGCCAGATACACATTCGCCAGTGTCTGTGCCTCAATTCCCTGTGCTGCATCAACAACAAGAATTGCTCCATCACAGGCTGCAAGGCTTCTGCTGACCTCATAGTTAAAGTCTACGTGACCGGGTGTATCAATTAAGTTAAAAATATATTCCTGTCCATCTTTCGCCTGATATACGGTACGAACTGTCTGCGCCTTAATCGTAATACCTCTTTCACGCTCCAAATCCATATTATCAAGAACCTGCGCCTGCATTTCTCTGCTGGTCAGAAGTCCTGTTTTCTCTATAATTCTATCTGCCAATGTTGATTTACCATGATCAATATGGGCTACAATACAAAAATTTCTGATTTTGCTCTGATCTACCACTGCCATTTTCTTTCCATGCCTTTCTCATATCCTTTTTTACATACAGAGTTAGTATAGCAAATTCTGCGCCCAATGTCCATATTCTCAAGCATCTCTATCCGGCTCATTTCCGGACAAAACAAGGTGTATAATATGCGCCAATGGTTCCACCGCATTCATAATTTCCTCTACCGTATTATTCTGTGCCCCCAGCTCTATTAACAGGGATTTTCCTCGTAAATGCATATTATAGCGGTACGCTTTTAAATAAATCCTTCTTGCCACTCCCGGATAATATTCATTAGCAGCTACCTGCATCTGAAAAGAAAAGGTAAGATTATCCTCTAAATTGGGGTTTTCCAGATATTCTATCGTTTCTCCATTTTTGGTTCTGCTAAGACCGTTAAAAAACATAAACTGTGCCGTTGGTTTGCCCTGCAAATCCACCACCAGCCTTCTATCCTCCGGCATTTCGTCTCTATGTAAATCTATTACTACTTCAATTGAAGGATTTTCTGCAAGCACCTTCTCTATCGCCGGAAGTGCATTGCTGTAAGCATAATCTCTGGCTTCTTTATCAAAACTCTCTGTATAATGAATTACATTGTAACCATATTGGTCTCGAAGTAAATTTGCTAATTTTTCTCCTGCACCTACAATGGTGGTCGATTCATCTCCGGGTATAGAATCTACAAAATCTTCCTGCGAATGGGTATGATAAATCAGAATCTGCGGCTTTTCATTGCTGCCCTGCATCCGCATATCTTTTTCCAAAAGTTTTTCCGTATTTAACAAAGCTTCTCCGGCAGCCGTTGTGCTGTCGATTGCATAAAATGCTTTTACCAAAGCCTCATAACTTTGCAGTTCTTCCCATTGATAACGATATGCCGGTTCTTCTACTTCATGGAAATTCTGCGTTGCCAGCTGCCCCAGTTGTTCTGCCTGTATTTCCTCTGCTCCTGCATTCTGCTCTCCTACTGCATTTTCTCCTGCCGCACGTTCTCCGCTATCGTCAGTTCCGGCTGCCTGATTTTCACTAACCAGACCATTTTCCGCAAGAAAAGCTTCTTCTAAACTTTTATCCAGATGAATGGCATCATCACCATATTCCAGTTCTTCCTGTGAAATTCCCTTTTTATCCTCATCCGTTCCTTCTAATAAAAGAAGTTCTTCATAATTGCTTTCTTGTACGAAATTGGAATTATCAGCATCCGGCTGTTCCATACTGTATAGCAATACCGGAAAATTTTTGATTACAAGTCGTTCCATCACACTACTGTCATAATAGCTCTGTTTTGTATCAAGTGCTGCCACTCCCGGCATCCATGTTTCCATAATATTTTGCTCAAATAAACTCTGTAACCAATCCGAATCGGTATCTTCTTTTGGTGCACTCAGATACAGTTCACGTACCAGTGCAATTCCCGCCATGACACACAAAACAAAGAGCGCAATTCGAAGAAAACCGCGCCCGATATGCATCTGACTATTCCATTTGCCTTTTAACCGACCTTTTTTCATGAACCTGCTTCATCCTATCCGGGGGTTATTGTCCTTCCGAAAAGGGCACCCACTATCTATTATATGCAGGTTATAAGGTTGTTCATGCTAAAGAGATATCCAGTGCCTTATTCAATGCATCACACAAAATATGTCCAATCTGCTGCACCTGTGCATCGACATCTTTGCTGGTAACATACATATTATTCAGTTCAGAAAGTGCATTCGGATATTCGCCCATTGCATATTCTCCCACCGCATCTCCTACAATGGTTGCTGCATCTACAACAGTCGGAACACCAATTGCCATAACAGGCACATGCAGGCTTTCTTCATTCAATGCATTCCGATAATTTCCCACACCGGAACCGGGATGAATTCCCGTATTGGTAATCTGTATCGTGCGATTCAATCGCTTCGTAGAGCGCGCTGCCAGTGCATCGATAACAATTACCATATCCGGGCCCGTCTGTTCAATAACACCCCGAATAATTTCCGCCGATTCCATACCTGTTTTGGCCATAACTCCGGGTACCAGACTGCTGACCAAGTGCATTTTGGAGCAATTATAAGCCCTTTTTCCATATTCCATAACAATGTGGCGATTGATAAAAAGATTATCGACTACGTTCGGCCCCAAAGAATCGGCTGTCACATCACGATTTCCAAGTCCTACTACCAGAATTGATTTTTCTTCCTCCGGCTCCGGCAACAGATTGCGTATCTCTCTGGCAAGAATATCGGAAATTTCCTGATGATAATCTTCCTCCAAGTCAATCATGCCTGGTGCCTCTAGCGTAACATAGGTTCCCATCGGTTTGCCCATAGCTTTCGCACCGTTTTTGGTTTCTATGATTACTTTTGTAATATGCACATCGCTTTTTTCATCATAGCTTTCTTCCACTTTTATTCCATGAATATCGTTTTCTTTTCCGTCAATACTTTCTCTGGCCTCTAGTGCCAAGTCTGTTCTGACCTGAAACCAACTCATATCATCCCGTCCTCGTTTCTTCTTTCCTTTTTCTCTGTTTATTATATGCACACACAGTCTGTACTGCGCATGCAAGTACATAGCTTTATTTTTTGCAAAAAAAGTTGAAAATATGTATTGACAGAAAGGAATGCTTATTCTACAATAATATGCGTGTGTTTCCATTAAAACGTCCGTGTCCGGATTTAATGAGACACTTTCCTGAAAAAAAGATTCCAATAGGAGGTGTGCATCTTGGCTAATATCAAATCTGCAAAGAAAAGAATTTTAGTTAACAGAACCAAAGCTGATAGAAATAAAGCTATCAAATCCGGCGTTAAAACTTCTGTTAAGAAGGTAACTGCTGCTATCGCTGCTAACGACAAAGAAGCTGCAAAAGCTGCATTAGTTGCTGCTACAGCTACAATTGATAAGGCTGCTAAGAAAGGTGTATTACACAAAAATACAGCTTCCAGAAAAGTATCCCGTTTAGCACAGGCAGTTAATAAGATGGCTTAATTTTTGCTATAAATTAGACATGCTAAATAAAACATAAAAAAACCACTTCATACCGTCATGTGAAGTGGTTTTTTGTATGCTCATTTTTCAAAATACCTAGCGACTGTGACCGCCACCACCGTGACTTCCGCCACCACCACCGCCGCCGCTGTGACCGCCGCCACTGCTGCTGCTTGTTTGAATATGGCGTTTTGTAACTGATTTACGAACAAATACGTCTCTGTTATTTACAAAATCCGCTTTCTTGCCTTCCACATAGGTTACTGCCGTTGTTGTATCTTTACCACTTTTGGATTTCCAGTTTGCAATAATAAAAATAACAGCTGCAACTAAACCTACTATAATCGAAATACCTTTTGGAACATCTACATCAAACAAACGTGTTCCCATCATATCATCATAGAAATCATTCACATATGTTTTGTATGCCTTATACGGATTGGTTTCCACATCACGGTAAACTCTGTCAAGAATGTGGTCAATATCCAAATCACTATAAGTATCTTTTACAATTCCGGTTGTGCAAAACCAAGTATAGATTCTTCCGTCATCCTCGCGATACCAGTTATCTACCAGAATAACGCCATCTCCGTTCGGCTTATTATAACCAAAATTGTTTTCTTCATAAAACTGTTCTGCAAATACTCTTACGAACTGATCATAAGAAACATCTGGTTCGATTTCTCTTGCATATTCCTTCAGCGATTCATTCAATGTAACAAGAACAATATCACATCCGGTTTGTTTCTCTCTTTTGGCAATCAAATCTTCCAGCTTTTGTTCTTCTTTGTCTGTAAGTACATCTGCATGGTCAAAAACACGCTGTGTTGTCGTACATTCTGTATTGGTTCTCTCATAATGGTTTGTGCTTGATTTTATTTTATGTAAACCTTCTATTCCCAACAAGATTACTACAAGCACGCCAATCGTAATAAGTATCCATCTAAAAAATTTCAAATATTCTTTCATTACAGCACCTCCAGAATGGCAATTGCCAATGATACAATAGCACTAACATAAACCATTGCAGAAAGTCCGTATGCAAGCACTTTTTCTTTGGATACCGGTGTTTTACCGACTACTTTACCGGTCTGACCATTTACATGGAAATGATAGGTTTTGCCTTTATACTGATACATATACATCCAAACCGGCATAAGCGCAAAGTTAGTACCTTCACTTTGCAGATTCAGATTCTTACTTCTTGGCGTTATCGAACTATAACCACCCAAAGACTGCTGCATCAGCTTATCCGATGCCTCTCGCACTTTCTCCTTGGCGCGTCCTTCCAGTTCCTGTGCACTCTGGTTATAAACTTCACCGAAAAAGCCCGACATATATTTCGGATTAAAACCTTCCAAATCTGCATAAGCATAAGGCTCCATCAAATCCATTTCGCCATCGCCCATAGCCAGTGAGGCATCTACCGGGACTCTGTCAAATCCCGCCTTCATATGACGTTCTACATCATAATAAGAAGTTTCCGTATATTCTGTATCACCGCTGCGCCAGGTTCTTACCTTTGTACCTGTTCCTGCAAAATCATAATTCGCCTGATAATCATATAACCAGAACGGTACATACATACCATTCATGCCTTCCAGACTTTTTTCCGAAAGAAAACTGGATGGCATAAAGGTTCTTTTCCTAAACTCTTTATTCATCGCCTCTACTGCCATATCTTTATTTACTTTAAATGGCAGTATCAAATGTGGCTCATAAGTTCCTTCGACTCTTTCGTTGAAAACAATGTAACTGCCGCAATGCGCGCATTTGCTTGCTGATGTATACTCACCAATGTTAATCGGTGCACCACAGTTCACGCACTCCGTCATTGTGTTATCCGGAACAATATCTTCGCTGTCCAGACTTTCACAATGAGGACAGTACATCATTTTTCTGCCCGGCTCATAAACCGCATTGCCACCGCAATTTTTACACTTAAAAATCATGTCTTTCCTCCCCTTCACTTTTCTTTTTTTAAAGTATAACAAAAATTTGCAGAAATTGACAGAGCTTTTACATTTCTATATACTAGTAGTGTTGGATTTATGACATAATGTTTGTAAAAGATATAAAATGAATAGGAGCTAAGGATAATATGGGTGGATTTTTTGGTGTCGCTTCGAAAGAAGATTGTGTTTTTGATTTGTTTTTTGGTACGGACTATCATTCCCACTTGGGAACAAGACGTGCCGGTATGGCTGTATACAGCAAAGAGGATGGTTTTGACAGAGCTATCCACAACATTGAAAACGCACCTTTTCGAACCAAATTTGATAAAGATGCAAATACCATGCATGGTAACTTCGGTATCGGCTGTATCTCTGACTATGAGCCACAGCCACTGATTATACGTTCTCATCATGGTACTTATGCCATTACAACCGTAGGTAAAATCAACAATAAAGAAGAAATTATTAAAAAGCTTTTCCAAAGCGGTCATGCTCACTTCCTGGAAATGAGTGGTGGTGAAATCAACGCAACCGAGCTGGTAGCTGCCATTATTAACCAGAAAGAAAATCTGATTGAAGGTTTGCAATATGCACAGGAACTTGTGGAAGGTTCCATGACAATGCTGCTTATGACACCAAAGGGAATTTACGCCGCACGTGACCGTCTCGGACGTACACCGGTAACGATTGGCAAAAAAGACAATGCTTTTTGCATATCTTTTGAAAGCTTTGCTTACCTGAATCTGGGTTATGAACCGGAACGCGAACTGGGACCGGGTGAAATTGCAATTATAACACCGGAGAGTGCAAGAACATTAGTTGCTCCCGGAAAAGACATGAAAATCTGTACCTTCCTTTGGGTTTATTATGGTTATCCATCTTCTTCCTATGAAGGTATCAGTGTCGAAGAAATGCGTTACAACTGTGGTGCCATGCTTGCCAAACGTGATAATGTACAACCGGATATTGTTGCCGGTGTACCGGATTCCGGTACAGCCCATGCAATCGGTTATGCAAATGAATCCGGTATTCCTTTCTCCAGACCATTTATTAAATATACTCCTACCTGGCCGCGTTCCTTCATGCCGACCATTCAGAGTAAACGTAATCTGATTGCGAAAATGAAACTGATTCCGGTACATGACTTAATCAAAGACCGCAGTCTGTTGCTGATTGACGACTCGATTGTACGTGGAACACAGCTTCGTGAAACAACCGAATTTTTATACCAGAGTGGTGCGAAAGAGGTGCACATTCGTCCTGCCTGTCCGCCACTGTTGTTTGGATGTAAATATTTGAATTTTTCACGTTCTTCTTCCGAAATGGAACTGATTACACGTCAGGTTATCAATGAAATAGAAGCAGATAACAAATATCCGAATCTGACAGCTTATGCAAATCCGGAATCCAGTGAATATCAGGCAATGTTAGAAAAAATAAGAGAGAAGCTCAACTTCACTTCTCTCCGTTACCATCGTCTGGATGATATGATTGCCTCTGTTGGCATTGATAAATCAAAACTTTGTACATATTGTTGGGATGGCCGCGAATAGCGGTCATCTTTTTATGCAATATATCTTCGCAAATCAGGTGCATATATAGAACTCACACTGTTCCTCTATATGACACTCTGAGAAATACTTTTCCTCTAACGGAATCCATTTTTCCCGGAAAATCACTGCTCGTTCTTCTCCGTTACGCTCACGAATACGCTGCATCTGTGTTTCAGAATCTGTGGTCATAAAAAGATGCATATTATAATAGTTCCATAACTTCGGATGACAGGAATAACTGCCCTCGATAATCGTTATAGGTGATTCTTCTACCATTACCTTTATCGCATCTTTTAATGTCATCCTATGACAATCAAATGGGCGATAGGAAAAATTTGCACCTCTTTGTAGCGGTTCTAACACTTCCTCTAAGAAACGTTCATAATCTACATTTCCACCGGGTTGTGAAAGTCTCTCTTCCGTTCTCTGCTCCGGTCTTAAGAAAAAATGGTCCATCGGAATCACATTGCAGCCAAGTTCTTTCTGCAACCAAGCTGCCAGCGTTGTTTTTCCTGCAGCACATCTGCCATCGATTACCAACAAAACTTTACCCTGCTGTCTCTGTATTTTTAATATCTCCTGCATCAAGTCTTCTTTATCTATTACCATTGCTGTTACTCCATTCCGAAGATTTTTCACATATGCTTTCTAATATGCCCGGTACGAAATGTTACAAGACCGGTTCGGTTCAGCGCAAGCATAATTACCGGAATCAGTACAAGTTGCACAATAATCCCCGGAATTGCATTAAAAAATGCGCCTGCCATAAACATCTGCCATGTAAAAACATTACCAGTCATACCAAGCAGAATAATCTGTGCAAATCCCCATACAAGTCTTCCAAGTAACATTGCCACAATCATGGCACGGTAAAGTGAAATAATACATTTCCATCTGGATTTTCCATACCAGAGTCCTACAACAAGTCCGTATGTTGCCAGTTCAAATGCCATTGAAATTCCCATTGGGAAAAGAATCGGCATACCGAAAATCGCATATCTCATAAGCGGCAGCACAAAACCTACTACTGCTCCATATCGCCAACCACAAATAAGTCCACACAAGAACACCGGTATGTGCATCGGCAAAAGCATATTGCCAAACTGAGGAATCTGCCCAGTTAGAAATGGCAGTACCAGACCAATGGCAACAAACATTGCTGACAATGTAAGATTTTTAGTATTTGTTTTGTTCATGCTATCTCTCCCCGTGCTTCACTTCTTCTCTTCCCTAGTTTCTGCTGACTCTTCTTCACTTGCATTTGTCACCGTTTCTGTCTCTATCGGCTGTTGCACACGCTCACGCCGCTTCACATCTTCACGAAGAATACGATAAAGTGCTGCTGTAATCGGAACACCAATTAACATACCAAATACACCGGACAAACCGCCACCAACAGTAACCGCTGTAAGCACCCATAAGCCAGGAAGTCCTACCGACGAACCAACCACACGTGGATAAATAAGATTACCTTCTAATTGCTGTAAAATAACAATAAAAATTAGAAACACAACCGCTTTAATCGGAGAAACTGTCAAAATCATAATTGCACCAACACCGGCACCAATATAAGCCCCTGCTACCGGAATAAGAGCAGTCAAACCTATCAATGCACCAATCATTGAAGCATACGGTAACTGCAAAATCAGCATACCAATAACACATAAAGTTCCTAATAAAACTGCCTCGGTACATTGTCCTACAATATAATTTCGGAAACAATCATTGCACACCGCCAAAACATAAGAAATCTTCTTGCACCATGCAGGTTTCACATAACTGTTCATAACTCGTAATGCCTGCGCACAAAGTCTTTCTTTTCCTAATAATAAGTAAATTGCAAAAATAATACTCAAGAGAAATGTTACAACAGAAGAAAAAACACCGGAAACTGCACTAACGGTAAAGCCCATTACATCGCCAATACCGGAAGTAACATAGGTCAAAACTTTCGATAACATATTCTGCCAATCAATGGAAGATAGTGTTTCCTCCAAATTTTCCTGCAAAAGATTCATAATCATTTGGTTATCCAATAAGGCTTCTATCACCGGAGGAATTTGTGCAAACAATACCCGTATACAGGAAATGAATTGTGGCAATACCAAACCAATTACCAATACTACAATTGTCACCAACGTTACCATAGCCCCAATCATACAAACCGGTCTTCTGGTATAACGTACAATTTTACTTTTTTCATTTCTTGGAAAATAGCGCTTCTCATATGCACCCATTAAAATATTCAAAAGATAGGCAACTACACCACCTACAATCAAAGGGGATGCAGCGCCAAGCGCAACCGATACCAGATTTCCGACTACCGACCAGTAAGTAATACATAAATACAGCAAAAACAAGCTCACACCTGCACGAAAACAGGTTTTCCATTCTAATTTCATTGATGATTCGTTCTCCTTTTTTGATGTTAATCCAATATTAAATTTTGTTTTAATTTTTCTTTTCTTTATTGTTTTAATAAGGAAAAGCATGACATTTACTTTTAACTTTTCAAATAAATGTCATGCTACTGTATCTATTCAAATAAATAATCATTTTGATATGAATGTATTCTACCATATTTAAGCATTTTTTGCTCCTATTATATTATAAAAAATATATTAAAAATATTTTATTAAATCCAAATAAAATTTTTGCTTTATTTAATATTTGAGAGGTATTTCCGTTTTCGCCCCCTTTTTAAAACATCCCAGTTATAAAGATTTCCAATCCAATAAAAATTAAAATCACTCCACCAAGTATTCCCGCCTTACCGGCGAGTTTTGTTCCGAATTTCTTGCCGATTACAAGTCCTGCCATACAAATAACAAATGTTACTGTTGCAATAATAAGAGCACAAACAAGCGCCATAAGGAACCCATATTCGGAAATTGTAAAACCAACAGACAAAGCATCGATAGAAGTTGCTATCCCCTGTATTAATAATCCTGCCATTCCAACTTTTGGTGCTTCTGCTTCTTCCTCACCGCCTTTTATTCCTTCGAACAACATTTTGCCACCGATAAAACCAAGCAAAATCAATGCAATCCATGGAATAAATTTCTCAAATGCTTTAAAATACTGAACTATTGTATGAACACAGATCCATCCCGTCATCGGCATCAATGCCTGAAACATTCCAAAAGTTCCAGCGATTCCACACATTTTTTTCTTTCTCATCTGTGGCTCATGCAATCCATTCGCAAGTGACACAGAAAACGCATCCATTGCAAGTCCTACTCCAAGTAATACGCTGTTGAAGAAAAATACAAAATTCCATTCCATCTTTTTTCTCTCCTGTATGTTTGTTATTATGAACATAAAAAACCCAAGTACAGCATCAAAACTATACTTGGGTAAAGTTTACAAATATATAGACTCCATGTATAGCTTCAACGTTATACATGAGTCTCGCAATTTAAAACAAGCCAGACCAAAAGGTCAGTATGTTGACTTGCTACGTTATACGCTTGCTACTCCCTCATGGGAATTTTATTGATAAATAATATCATGGAAAATTTTGTTTGTCAATTCTTAATTGGAAACTTTTCTCATCCCAGTCATAATCTGGCAGAAATTCAGTACTATCGAAATATCTGTGATTATTGTATCTCTATAACCTTATATCCTGCTTTTTCAATCGCTGTCCGAATCTGCTCAACCTCTATGTCTTTCTCAAAAGAAACAATCGCTTGTTTCTTTTTGAGATTGACTTTTCCGGCAACACCATCAATATCATTGATGCATCTTTCAACGCGGTTCTTGCAATGTTCACAGGTCATGCCTTCAATAATGACTGTTTTCTGTACCACGACATTTTTTAGCCTCTTCTTTTTAGGCTTTACGGTGCTTCCACCGCCACAGCAGCCGCCTTCACCCTTAAAATGCTTTATGCCGGAACGAATTCCAATCAAGATTAAAATCACAACAATACCAATGATGATTACATTTTCCATAATTTCCAGCTCCCTGCTATTTCTCTTGCATTTACAAATCTCTTATAAATTCCATCCTGTTTCATAAGGTCATCATGCTTACCTTGTTCCACAATTTTCCCTTTATCAACTACCAGAATCTGATCTGCATTTCTTACCGTCTTTAATCTGTGTGCAATCATTAAAATCGTCTTTTCTTTCGTCAGTGCATCAATTGCATCAACCAAATCCTTTTCATTCTCGGGATCCACATTTGCAGTAGCTTCATCCAGTATGATAATCGGTGCATCCTTCATAATCGCTCTGGCAATGGAAATTCTTTGCTTTTCTCCACCGGAAAGACTTGCACCACCTTCTCCAATGATTGTATCATATCCATTTGGCAATTGCATGATAAAATTATGACAGCACGCTTTCTTTGCTGCTTCCATCACCTGTTCCATAGAAGCATCTTCCTGTCCAAAACGGATGTTATTAGCAATCGTATCCTGAAACAGATAGACATTTTGGAATACAAAACTGAAATTTTTCATCAGCGAATCCATACTGTAATCCTTCACATCTTTACCACCAAGCAGTACTCTTCCACTATCCACATCCCAAAATCTTGCAATCAAATGGCAAAGTGTTGTCTTACCCCCGCCACTTGGACCTACAATGGCTGTTGTTGTTTTCTCCGGAATATGTACGCTCAAGTCATCAATGATTGTTTTCTTATCGTATGAAAAAGTCACATTTTCTACATCAATGTCAAAGCTTTCCGGTTTCACATCACTTCCCTCAATATCCATTGCTTCCAGTTCAAGTATTTCTTTGGCCTTTGCCACTGAAAAATCAACTACACGAAGCAGAGAAGAAAACATACCTGCATTCTCAAGACCCGTATACATAATAAAGGAACTAATCATCATTACAATACACTCGGAAAGAGCCATGCTGCCATTTATCAGAAAATAAATGGACATTGCGCACATTACCACACCAATTGATTTTGCAATCATGTTCTGCACTGTCATATACGGAATCATTTTTATTTCCATATCAGAATTACAGGCCGTATTATCGTCAATGGCTTTATTCAATTCCCGACTATGCTTTCCAGCCAGATTATATGCTTTTACTTCAGAAATTCCCTGAATATACTCAATAACCTTTTCCACAAGTCTGGTATCTGATTCGTGTTTGATAGGTGCCATCTTTGCAGAAACCCTTTGCAGCAATGCATTAATCATAAAGAAGAATGCCACTCCAACAATTGCCATGAAGCCGATTCGGACATCAAATATGCATATCATCAGGGTAATCATTGCTGTATTGATAATACCCTGTGTAGTCATCATAACGACTCTTGTTGCAACATTCGCCAGTTGCTCCATTTTATTGGTTGTTACCGATGTAATATATCCGAGACTATTCTTATTAAAATATCCCATAGGCAGATATCTTAAATGCTCCGCAATCTCAATTCGCTTACCCGCACAGGTTCGATAGCCACCCTCTGTCTGAAGCATTGTTACCTTATATCGTACGATGCTGGCTACTGTCACACTAAATAACATAATTCCTAAACAGACCAGAATCGTTCCAATTGTCACACTATCTTTAATTACTGCATCTACCATAACATAAATTGCAGGAACTCGTAATGCTTCAAATATTGCCAACACAAGACCTAATACTAACGAGAGGTAAAATTTTCTCTTATTCTCTCCACCACAAAAACCAAAAAAGTTTTTCAATATCTTAAACATATGCTTCACCTCCTGTCATACTATCCTTGACTGACATATGTGCCTGCCACATTTCTTTGTATAAACCATTCTTCGCAAGCAATTCTTCATGGGTTCCTTCTGAATCCACTACGCCATTTTTAATAACAAAAATCTTATCACTGTCCGCTATGGTTGATAATCTGTGTGCAATCACAATTAAGGTCTTGCCCTTCACAAGCTTGGCTACCGCTGCCTGTATAATCGCCTCATTTTCAGGGTCTGTATATGCCGTTGCCTCATCCAGTATAATAATCGGTGCATCTTTCAGCATTGCTCTGGCGATTGCAACTCTCTGTCTCTCACCTCCGGACAGATGACCCCCTGCACCGCCGGCTATCGTATCATATCCGTTTTCCAGCTGCATAATAAATTCATGGCACCCGCTGTTCTTAGCTGCCGCAATTACTTCTTCATCCGTTGCACCCGCCTTGCCCATACGGATATTCTCCATAACCGATGCATCAAATAAATAATTGTCCTGAGATACATAAGCGATTTTCTGATTGTACATTACCAATGGGATTTCTCTAATATCAACTCCACCAAGTGTAATACTGCCGTTTCTTACATCCCAAAGAGCCGCAACCAACTTGGCAATCGTTGATTTTCCACTTCCGGACGGTCCAACCAGAGCGTTTACCGTACCTTCTTTAAATTCCATATTGATGCCGTGCAATACTTCTTTTTCCTTATATCCAAACCCTACGGACTGCAGTTTAATCGTGTTATCCTCAAGATTTTTCTGTAAGCTGTCCGGACGTACCAGTTCATCCTGAGAAAGTATTGTTGTAACTTCTCCGATGATGGTACTCATCTGTGCGAGGTCATCGGAATAAGACATGCAAGTAATAATAGGCGCAATTACGCCAACTGCAAGCACAATAATCATAATAAAATCTGCTGCACTAAGAGAACCACCTCTGTATAATAACCCACCAATCGGAAGCACCGTAAGCATAGTCGCCGGAGCCACTACCATAGCAATACTAAAATATACATTGCATTTTCTCATCCATTCCACATAACATGCTGCTCCTTCTTTTGCAGCAACCACAAATCTGTCATAGGATGCTTTCGCTTTACCAAAGGCTTTAATTACCTCAATACCATTTATGTACTCAACCGCTGTATCATTTAAAATTTTGGTCTTATCGATTGTGTTCTGATAGTCGGATTCATAATCCTTCATCATGCCCATATATGCCATCATACCGAGGACAAATGTTGCCAGTGTAGCCAGTGCCATGCGCCAGTCAATAATAAACAAATATACGACTACCGCAACCGTTCCTAACAGATTCGAAGTAAACTCCGGTACTACATGAGCAAGCGTTGTTTCAATACTATCAACTCTCTCCACAATTACATTTTTTAACGAACCGGAAGGTGTATCCAGCACATATCCAAGCGGAAGCTTCGATAATTTATCACATACCCTTTTACGGATGTTTCCTAATACTTCAAAAGTCGCCTTATGGGACAGACTGGTGGATATTCCATGAAATACCACTCTACCAAACCACAAAACAAATAAAATAGCAAAGGAACCCAGATATTCTTCCCAGTTTCTGTTTCCCGCAAGCAAACGACCAATAATTCCTGCAACAATTACATATGGCATAATACCGCATATAACTCCTGCCGTTGCAGTAATAATACTCAGCACATACTTGTTTTTATGTGTGCTGGCAAACTCCATAATCCACGCTACTGTGGACTTTTTTTCTTTTTCTTTCACCTTTCTTCCTCCTAAAAAACAGTTAGTTTTCACTAACCTTAATTTTGAAATATATGTAACCATTCCATATAAATGGTTACATAATTTATAGCCACTCCATTCCCATACATGCTGCCCATCCTGCTGAATTAAACTTCGACATCTCGCTTATACAATCCTTTGCCTGCTCATAGGGAACATCATGTATAATCAGTTCAAAATATGATGTAAACATACCACTGACCATGATGTGCTCAAAGTAAGGATTTAACGGCTTAGCCTTATATCCCATTTGCCCCATAACCTTCATAAAGTTATGTGTGCTCTCAATCTCTATTTCCACCATTTCATGTATCATATTCTCATATTTTGTACCTGTCGCGGCTGTCAGCAAAATCTTCATACCTGTCAAATGACTATAGGAATATTCCAGCATATCATTTAGAAATGTCAAATTATAACCGGACATTTTTGCAATCTGATCTTCTTTCGAAAGATCGGAAAATTCATTTTGAACTTTCACAAAATAATTCATTATATAATCTGCATGCGGCTTGACCAGTGCTTCAAATAATTCATCTTTACTTCTGTAATATCCGTAAAATGCTCCTGTCGTAACACCTGCTTCTTTCACAATATTTCGAAGAGATGCACCCGTAAAGCCTTTCTCTAAAAATTCCTGTTCTGCGATTCTATGAATTTTTTCCAGTGTTTCCTTTTCTTCTGACAATTCATCACTCCTTTACGTCAATGTAACAGTGTTATATAACAGTGTTACATTAACACAGAAAATTTGTTTTGTCAAATCTATTGTGTTTTATTTTTATATTTTATTTTAGAGTTGCAATTTTATGAAAAACCTATATAATACTATTAGTTAGCTTAGACTAACCACTTCCGAATTATTGAGTCCATTAAAGCTTTATTCGGAATTTTACAAAAGAAAATGAAATGAGGGAAAAAACATGAAGCTTTATGAAGCCAAACCCGGATATTCCGGTGAAATCACTTCGATTGACGGTGATACTCGCTTTCTGAGTCGTATTACATCCATCGGACTGACAGAAGGATGTAAAATTGAAATTATGCAGAACGAAAAGAAACAGCCGGTTCTGCTTCTTAGCAGAGATTCTCTGATTGCAGTAAACCGTAAAGATTGCGAAAGAATTGAGGTGAAATAAACATATGAGTAAAACAATTGCACTATTAGGACAACCAAACTCCGGTAAATCTACTTTATTCAATGGATTAACCGGTTCACATCAGCATGTCGGAAACTGGCCCGGCAAAACAGTCGAGAAAATGGACGGTTTTTTTACCTATGAAAATGAAGAATACACAGTGGTAGACCTTCCGGGTACTTACAGCCTTTCGGCTAATTCCGATGAAGAAATTGTAACAAGAGATTATATTGCAGAGGGAAATGCAGATCTGGTCTGTCTTCTGTCTGATGCTTCCCAGCTTGAGAGAAGCTTATTTATGTTAACCGATTTTATTGGTTTAAATGTTCCTGCTGTACTGATTCTCAATCTTATGGATATTGCTGAAGGTATGGGCAAAAAGATTGATGTCGAAGCCATTGAAAAAAGACTCGGTATCCCGGTTATACCTTTTATTGCTGCCGATAAGTTAGGTTATCCTAACCTCATGCAGACTATAAAAAAAGCGCTTTCCGAAAAGAGAACATTGAACACAGATTTATTCGAATCCTATTATGCAAATGAAACGGATATTCCGTATTATGCAGTAAAAGAAATCGTTTCAGATTGTCAGACACAGTTCCGTTCTGATTTCTGGCTTGCTATCAAATGCATTGAAAATGACCAGAATATTCTGAATTACTGCCAAGAACATTTATCCAAAGAAAAATACAACGCATTGTCTGCTCTTATCGCAGATATCAAGCGAGGTAATCTTCACACCGGTAATTGCAAATTTGCAATGATTCACGATTTATTAAAATCTGCA
>JAGAPK010000024.1 GCA_017623295.1 Lachnospiraceae bacterium
AGACCAGAGGTTTGCTTACAGCTTCCTTCAGATTTCACCTCACGATGGACACCCTTGCTGTTCAGCTATACATTTCCCACTACCTGGGCATGTTCGGGACTTGCACCCGTTAGAGCGCGCCCGTGACGCGCAAACTAAAAAGACGGAGCAAATTGCTCCGTCTTAATCATTATCTTACTATATCTGCAATGTTTGTTCTTAGTCCTGAACGTAAGGCATAAGTGCAACGTGTCTAGCACGTTTGATAGCTACTGTTAAAGCTCTCTGATGTTTAGCACAGTTGCCTGTAATTCTTCTAGGAAGAATTTTACCTCTTTCAGATACGTATCTTTTTAATTTATTAACATCTTTGTAGTCGATTACATTGTCTTTACCACAAAAAACGCAAACTTTTTTTCTTCTACGGATTCCGCCTTTTCTCTTTGCAGGGAAATCAGGCTTCTCTGTCTTATTATAAGCCATGTTATTACCTCCTATCTAAATCGATCAATTAGTTAAATGGCAGCTCCTCATCAATTCCATCCGGAATGTTCATGAAACCATCACCAGCTGCTGCCGGTTCCGGTCTGCTGTTACCACCAGCAAATCCCCCATCGCCTGCGGAACTGTTTTTGCTCTCAGCAAATTCCTGTTCCTCGATAACAACATCTGTTGTATACACACGAACGCCATCCTTGTTGGTATAACTACCTGTCTGGATACGTCCTGTTACTGCAATCTTTGTTCCTTTACGGAAGTATTTCTCTGCAAATTCACCTGCTCTGCCGAATGCAACGCAGTTAATAAAATCTGCAGTGTTTTCATCTCCGTTACGATTAAATCTACGATCTACAGCTAATGTATATCTGGCAACTGCCGTAGCGCTGTCACCCTGAGAGTATCTCACTTCTGGATCTCTGGTTAAGCGCCCCATAAGAATAACTTTATTCATATATACCTCTTCCTTATTTCTCGTCTTGTCTTACGCACAAGTATCTGATTACATTGTCCATAATACGAACTCGACTTTCGATTTCAGCTGGAACAGTGCTCTCAGCGTCGAACTGGATGAAGTAGTAGAAAGCATCTTTCATTTTCTGTACTTCGTAAGCTAATCTCTTCTTACCCCAGTCATCAACGTTTGTAACTTGTCCACCGAATCTCTCGATTAAAGCTTTACACTTCTCTACAGTGGCAGCTCTCTCGTCATCTTCGATTTTCGCACTAACAACAACGGCTAATTCATATTTGTTCATGCTTGTTACCTCCTTTTGGTCTCTTGGCCCCTTTTCGGAGCAAGGATTATTGACTGTTTGTTAAAATATAACATCACGGATATCTATGATAGCATAGTTCTCCGGTGATTTCAAGCTTTTGGAATAATTTCTTTTATATTTTTTTCTACTAGTCTACGGGCAATCATAATCTGATGCCCACATCCCATGCATTTCAAACGAAAGTCAGCTCCAATCCGTAGAACCTCCCACTCTTTCGAGCCACAGGGATGCTGTTTTTTTAATTTCAATACATCTCCAACCTGAATGTCCACAGTTATCTCCTTTTCTATATCCTACGCAAGCTGTGAAAAGATTTCACCGATACTTCCCTGTACAACCAAATCTGCCATTCGGTCTTTCGGGGTTGGAGTCTTGTTAATCAGCACAAGTTTGTTTCCTTTGTAATAATCAATCAAGCCTGCTGCCGGATATACCGCAAGAGATGTTCCTCCAATAATCAGAATATCCGCTTCGCTGATATAACGGACCGCATCCTGCAAGGTTTTCTGGTTTAGTCCTTCTTCATACAAAACCACATCCGGTTTGATATCGCCGCCACAGGGGCACTTCGGAACACCTTCCGAATGAAGAATATATTCTGCATCATAGAATTTACCACAGTCCTCACAGTAGTTGCGTAAAACCGAACCATGCAGTTCCAGAACAACTTTACTGCCTGCCGCCTGATGCAATCCGTCAATATTTTGTGTAATGACGGCTTTCAACTTTCCCTGCTGCTCCCATTGTGCAAGTTTCAAATGTGCTGCATTTGGTTTTGCATCCAGACAAAGCATCTTATCACGATAAAAGCGATAGAACTCATCTGTTTTTCTACGGTAAAAGGTATGGCTCAGAATCGTTTCCGGCGGATAATCATATTTCTGATTATACAGTCCGTCTACACTTCGAAAATCCGGAATACCACTTTCCGTAGAAACACCGGCTCCACCAAAAAAGACAATGTTGTTGCTTTCCTGTATCATTGAATCTAATTTTTCCAATGTCTGCTCCATACCGTTCCTCCTTATTCGCTCTAAATTTGGGAGAATTGCTTGCAATTCTCTTGGCTTAATCTCTGGGTTTACCCAAGCTTAAGCCTATTGACTGCTGAGAAAATAGCTCTTACAGAAGCTCTTGTAATATTAGAGCTTACACCGACACCGTAAGTAACATGACCGGTATCTACGTCCAACAGATGAATATATGCTGCTGCCTGTGAATTAGAACCACTCTGTAATGCGTGTTCTTCGTAATCAAGAATCTTGATATCAATAGAAAGTTCTTCCTGAAGGCCTCTCTTCACCGCATCAATCGGTCCGTTACCAATTGCTTCAAAACTCTTCTCAACACCATGATTTGTATAAGTAACAAATACTTTTGTATCAAATTCTGACTGTGTTTCACCACTCAAATCATCCACACGAAGCTTGCGGAAATGAATTGGTTCTTTCTGGTTCAGATATTCTTCGCGGAAGCTTTCCATAATCTGATCCGGTGAAACCTCACCCTGTTTCTCAGAAATCTTCTGAATTACATTTGCAAACTCTTTGTGCATGCCTTTCGGAAGTTTAAATCCGAAATAAGTATCCATGACGAATGCAACACCGCCTTTACCGGACTGGGAATTGATTCGTACAATCGGCTCATATTCTCTTCCGATATCTGCCGGGTCGATTGGCAGATAAGGCACTTGCCAGATTTCGCTGTTACGTTCTTTCATTGCCTTAACACCCTTGTTAATAGCATCCTGGTGCGAACCGGAGAAAGCAGTAAATACCAGCTTACCGGCATATGGATGTCTTGGGTGAATCGGAATCTTACAGCATCTTTCATAAATTTCAATGCTTTCATTTACATGTTCAATGTTCAGTTCCGGGTTGATACCCTGTGAAAACATATTATAAGCAATATTCAGAATATCAACATTACCTGTTCTTTCACCATTTCCAAACAGTGTACCTTCTACACGGTCTGCACCTGCAAGCAATGCCAGTTCTGCACTTGCTACACCGGTTCCTCTGTCATTGTGAGGATGTACACTCAAGATAATAGTTTCACGATTCTTGAAATGTTTATTCATCCATTCGATCTGATCTGCATAAACATTCGGGGTATTCATTTCTACTGTGGAAGGCAGGTTAATAATCATTGGTTCTTCTTTGGTTGGTCCCCATGCTTCCTGTACTGCTGTACAAATATCCAGTGCAAAATCCAGTTCTGTTCCGGTAAAGCTTTCCGGTGAGTATTCCAGAATAATTTTACCCGGGAAGTTTTTTGCACGTTCTTTTACCATTTTGGTACCTTCAACAGCAATGTTAATAATCTGCTCTCTATCCATACCAAAAACAACATCTCTCTGTAAGGTGGATGTAGAATTATAAATATGAACTACCGCCTGCTTACAGCCTTCAATTGCCTCAAAAGTTCTATCAAGCAGTTCCTCTCGGCACTGTGTTAACACCTGAACAGTTACATCATCCGGAATCAGTTTACGGTCTATCAACTGGCGTAAGAAGTCAAACTCAATCTGGCTGGCAGCCGGGAATCCGATTTCAATTTCTTTGAAACCTAATTTAATTAAATAATTAAAGAATTCGATTTTCTCCTGTACAACCATCGGGTCAATCAATGCCTGATTACCATCTCTCAAGTCAACACTACACCAAATCGGTGCTTTTTCGATTTCCTTATTCGGCCATTCTCTTTCCGGATAATCAACGACCGGATTTCTACGGTATCTTTGATAATTTAACATACTCTACTCCTCCATTTTTCTACATTTGAGTGCTTTTTTCATAATTCTTCAGCACTCACTTATCCAATAAAAAAAGCCCGTTGAATACAACACAACGGGCTTATCAGATAGCGTTTAGCATTACTCACCAAGTCCACTCTCAATTGCCTCAATAAGAGTCTTTAATGCTTCTTCTTCATCTTCGCCATCACAAACAAACTCAACTTCATCGCCACACTTAACACATGCACCAAGTACGCTTAGTACACTCTTGGCATTCGCTGTATTCTCTCTAAATGTAAATGTAATTAAGGATTTAAATTTCATTGCTTCCTTACATAGGATACCAGCTGGTCTTAGATGTAGCCCTGTTGGGTTTTTGATGACTACCTTTTGGCTTACCATTCTACTTGTTCCCTCCAATTCACGTTCTGACTGATTTACCAGTCATAACCTATTTTTACTATACCATTTTTTCCTTCATATCTCAACTGATAATTTACGAAGTAATTTCTTGCAAAAAATTCACAGCATAGATTTTTCATTTGATTAGAGCATAATATTTTGTATCAATTCTGCTAATTTTTTTGCTTCCGCTTCAATCATCTTCTGGTCTTTACCTTCAATCATTACTCTGACAAGCGGTTCTGTGCCGGATGGTCTGATTAATACACGACCTTCTCCTGCAAATTTCTTATCCAGCGCCGCAATTGCATCTGCAATTTCCGGATAATCCATATATTTTTCTTTC
Organism: Lachnospiraceae bacterium; assembly: GCA_017623295.1. Classification (GTDB taxonomy): domain Bacteria; phylum Bacillota; class Clostridia; order Lachnospirales; family Lachnospiraceae; genus UBA3282. The sequence goes on from JAGAPK010000024.1 coordinate 4,742, forward strand.
TTATGGTTTGGCACTTTTGCGTTGACAAGTGCCTGTGGCATAACTTCCATAATCTGAGCAAGTTCAGATAATGGTTTGCCGGTTTCTACAACAACCTGTAATAAATGCAATGCACTAAGCAATCCATCACCGGTTGTATTTTCATCTAAGAAAATGACATGTCCTGACTGTTCTCCGCCCAGACTCGCATCAATTTCCCGCATTCTTTCAAGAACATATCTATCGCCAACTTTTGTCTGCTCCATATGAATACCATTCTTCTCTCCCATAAGGAAAAAGCCGAGGTTGCTCATAACTGTTGCAACAATTGTATCATGTTTTAATTTACCCTGGTTCTTCATATGATTGCCGACAATCGCCATAATCTGATCGCCGTTTACTACGTTACCCAGTTCATCAACTGCCAGAAGTCTATCAGCATCTCCATCGAATGCAAGACCAAGTTTTGCTTTTTCATATACAACTCTTGCCTGTAATTCTTCCATGTGAGTAGAACCACAGTTTGCATTGATGTTTGTACCATCCGGATTATTATGAATCGCAACAACTTCTGCACCCAGTTCTTTTAATGCTTCTACTGATGTATAGAAAGAAGCTCCTTCCGCACAGTCAACTACGATTTTCATACCCTGTAAATCTACATTAACAGACTGAATGGCATGATTGATATATTCTTCTCTCGCATCCGTACGGTATTTAATTTTACCAACGCCTGCACCTGTCGGGAATTTAATTCCCTGCATATCATTGCGAATCAATGCTTCAATCTCGTCTTCCAGAGAATCCGGTAATTTATAACCGTTTCCATCAAAAAATTTGATACCGTTAAATTCCACCGGATTGTGAGAAGCAGAAATCACTACACCTGCATCTACTTTATACTTTCTTGTCAGATAAGCAACTGCCGGAGTCGGAACAACGCCAACATAAACGGCATTGGCACCTACAGAACAAGCCCCCGCCATCAAAGCATTTGCTAACATATCACCAGAAATTCTGGTATCACAGCCAACCATAATAGTTGGTTTATGCTCATTTTCTTTGGTAAGCACATAGGCTCCTGCCTGACCTAACTGCATTGCAAGCTGTGGTGTCAATTCCTCGTTTGCAACACCTCTTACGCCGTCTGTACCAAACAATCTACTCATACCTTCTCTCCCTTTCTATATCCCGCCAAATCAGGGTTTCTTATATCCGAACTATTCTTCTATTTCTGTCACATATAATTTTACGCTGACATCTTCTTTCAAAGAGATATCGTTCTCAAGATTAAATGTCAGATTCACGTTATAGTAATCCGGGCTCAATTCTTCTATGCCTTCTTCTTCCATCCAGGCTGCTACATCAATCGTTGCCCGAAGTGACTTCACATCTAATGCATTCAGATTTTCCGCAAGGCCAACAAGAACAATTTCATATTCCTCTTCCAGCATAAGCGCCTTGCCCTCAACTCCTTCCGGCATATTGATAATCTGAATATCTTCTGTCTTCATTGTGACTTTTTTCTCAACAGTAGGTTCTACCGCAACCGTTACCGTAACTTTGCCATTGAAGTCTTCCTCAGCCAGAATCACACCATCCGGTAAATAGTCTTTCAAATCAACAGTTATTTCCATATTCTCTGTTGCTCCGGTAATATCCAATGCAGTTTCCGGAATTTCTATCGCACTGATATTATCGACTACCTTAGACTTGCCTGCAATCACAATGCTGTCCTTATTTGCCATAATTTCGCCTGTCGGCTGATAACCGTTTGCAGCAGTACCACTTGTCTTCCAGGTAAGCGCTACTGTCTTCAACTCAAGAATTTCTACATTAACTCGCACTTTACTAATATTTTTCACAATACTATTTGATGCAATTATCTTATCTTCTTCATCGTACAGACGAACCACAGAATCCGTTCCAATGTTATTGGTGAAACCGGAAACATCGACAGAAACAACTGCCTTCTTAACCTGTGAAACAAGAGATTCCGGACCGGAAATTTCCACAAGATTCTGCTCCGTAGTAATTTCACCTACCATATATCCTTCTTTCACTTCACCAACAGTATCTGTCTTTAACTGTAATGTCTTGGTTCTCTTATCTTCGATATTCAGTTTTACGCTGTCAATACTTCCTTCTATGCTTTCCAGCTTGTCATTATATTTGTTAGTAGACAGTTTAATGCTGATCGTATTCAAACTCGTAAGATCATTCATATCAGCTACAGCAACGATATTACCTTCGTCCAGAGAATCGATAATAGACCTTTTTGCCGTTATTGTAACTACATCAATCACATCTGTCTCATCTAACACTTCATAAACCTGACCATTGCTCGTAATCAGGTCTGCATTCTGAATTTTAACAGGTACGTTATAAACCTTATAAGTACCTACCGGGTCATTTACATTCGTAACAATAAGCCACAGGAGAGCTGCGAACAAAAAGGACCCTATCTTCAATCCCCAATTCTGGCTTAATCTATTCTTCATTCCTAGACCTGCCTTTCCACAACTTCCGTTTTTTCTCTTCGATTGGTTTATCCTGAATACTGTGTAAGCGTTCTCTTAATCTCTCTGCATCCACCGAACGTTCAAGTTTTCCACCATATGCCACACTGATTTTACCGGTTTCCTCTGAAACAATTACAGTCATAGAATCCGTCACCTCGGAAATACCCACACCGGCACGGTGCCTTGTTCCGAGTTCTTTACTCAATTCCATATTGTCAGATAATGGTAAATAACAGGTTGCCGCTGTTACACGATTATTTTTTACTACAACCGCTCCGTCATGTAACGGTGTATTATGTTCAAAAATATTAATAAGCAACTGGCTGGAAACGATACCATCCACTTCAATACCGGTTCGTTCATATTCATTGAGCGGTTGCTCTTTTTGTATCACGATTAATGCTCCCGTTCTTACTTTTCCCATTTCTACGGAAGCCTTTACGATTTCATTTATCGTTCTGTCAGAAAGTCGCTCATCACCGGATTTGGAAGAATCAAATGTAAGCACGGAAGAAAAGAAATTTTTCCGTCCAAGTGTTTCCAACGCTTTTCTAAGCTCCGGCTGTAACACGACAACAATAGCAATCGCTGCAATACTAAACAAGTTGGTAACAATCCACAAAATGGTGTTCATTTTAAAAACAACAGCTACCAATACAAAAATACCAATTACTAACAATCCCTTTAGTAATGCCCATGCTCTTGTGTTTTTAATCCAAAGCAGAATATGGTACGCCAAAAAAGCGATGATAAAAATCTCCGCAACATCAGTCCAATGAATGGACGGCATATGCAAATTGGAAAAATATTTATCTACCCATGTATTAATCTGCTGCATAAAAATTCCCACTTAACCTTGTTTTAGTCTAAAATAATATAATTTCTAATGAGTATTTCTACTCCTTTTCTGTACGTTTATCTGTTTTACCTGTTTCTCAGGTTTCGCAAGTGTCACCTTCGGCACTGCTTTTACATAATAATAATATTCATCATCTTCAAACTGTACATTTTCTGTCCTGCTGTAATCCACATGAAATACAAAAAATTGTAGCACTAACGTTATTAAAAACGAAACAATCGTTCCTAAAATAGCGCTGAGTAAAGACACATTCGTATCAAACATCAAATCTCCAATGAGAAGCACCATGATGTTGACAAGTGCTCCCGCTACCATTGCAATTGTCCACGCATAATCGATACTCATTCTTCGAATCAGATATACAAGTATCAGTGTAACCGCAAAAGCAACAATGGTTACTATCATCTCTTTATTATTTAAAATTCCATCGATAATGATTTTGAATTTGGTAGCCGTTTCCTCATCTGCCATTCCACTGAGTAAGGTAGCATTTTCGCCTACATAATGAATCATATAGTAAGCAATTACACCACAAGCAACTGAAACTGCAGATGCCGGTGTTCCGATAAGTCCCATAGCAATCGGAATCACATACGGTATTTTAAGAAGAAAACAGACCGGAGTCAGTATTACCACTACCGTATCTTTTGGTGAAAACCGGAAATACAGTAAAAACATAAGCAAGAATGCGGCTCCGGCAACAATCGCACATTCCAGACTAAATGCATACATATGCAGTAACGCGAAGAGTGCTGCCATAATCACAATGAAATTCATCGGCATAAAAGAGCACATCAAAGCAACAATCAAAACAACCGTTATTTTATTGATTCCTTCCATATAACCAAGATTGGAATTTATCAGCAACAAAGCAATAAATGCTAATAAAAATTTCAACAAAGGGGTTATATAAGCCTCATATTTACTGTAAATCAGTTTCATATACTGTTTCGCAACAAGTAACGTAGTCATAGTTCTTCCTCTCAAAATGTATGGTATTACTTATTACTGTACATATTAGATAATTTTTTCAAATTCATATAATACAGTTTCAGACTTTTACGAGCCTTGCTATAACGGTAGGCATATACAATATAAGATATCACTGCATAAGCACCTACAAAGCCTGCGTATAGTAGCAGGATGTTCTTGCCAAACTCTAATAAGTCCATTTTGTAAACATCCATCATGAAAATTTCAAAATCATAAAAAATATACATGGCAAAAACCACTACAAATGCAATCGTTGCACTTATAATGGATTTTAACACTTGCCATCCTATATAATCGCTTCGGAAATAATTTCCAATCGCAATATTCTTCTTCCCATCGTTGGCTTCGTAAGATGCCAACTTAGTCATCAGAATGACGCGTTCTTCATTTAACATAGGGTTAATTCTCCCAACCAACTTAATTCAAATAGCGCATTTTCGGATTCTCTCTTGGATCCTTCTTCGGCTGCGGCTTTGGTTTCTCCGGCATCTTAATGCTGTCATTCAGTCTATGTGCCATCGAATTCTTACATTTATCGCAGAAACGTCCGCAACGAATTGGTGCTTCGCAGTTTTCACAATACAAAACAATTCCGGAACCTTCTGCAAGTTCAAGACGTTCATCACGAAGCCACTGCTGAATCTGGCTTGTTGAAACATCACATGCTTCTGCTACCTGCGGAATTGTTGCATGATGATTTTCCATAATATATGATTTTACTTCCTGGAATTTTCTCTCCATTTCTTCTCTACACTGCATACAAATCGGCGGTCCAGATACGTAGTTAAAAATCTTTCCGCATTTTCTACAATTTCGTACATTCATAGCGTTTCCTCCCAATTACATGCCATTTCCTATTGCAAGTGTTGCAAAGTAAATATGCTTAATTCCTGCTTTTCGCAATTCTTTTGCTATCGCATCAATTGTACTTCCTGTTGTATAGATATCATCAATAATTACAATCGTACTTAATTTTACATCATTATGACAGATTTTGAAAGCCTTTTTCAAATTATTTTGCCTTTCCTGGGCAGATAAATCCTTCATAGGTGCAGTTTTTCGCACTCTTTTCACTAAATTTTTCTCTACAGGAATTCCCAATCGTCTGCCAAGTTCATCTGCAAGCACTTCTGCCTGATTATATCCTCGGATTCTTTTCTTAGAATCATGAATCGGAACCGGTATCAATGCATCCGGCTTTAATGCCAAAATTCTTTTGCCAAGAATACATGCCATTCGTTCCCCATAATAAGCAGCGTATTCCTGTCTGCCCCGATATTTAAACCGATAAATCGAACCGGCAACACTTGGATAAGAAAAAAGTGCCATCCCCCTGTCATACATATGCTCTTTTATCGCACAGTCATGACAGAAAACCGCTCTTTTATCCTTTAGTTCTTTTCCGCATTTCTGGCAAAAGGGAGCTTTGTTATATACAATTTTCTTTTTACATTCCTCACAGGTGAGGTTTCCAAAAGGCTTGACCGCCTTATCACAGACAGGGCATCTTCTTGGATAGATGAAATCCAGAATCAGCCCCCAGAAATCTTTGAAGTGATTTTTTCTCATTCTTGTATTATTTCCTTTATTCGTTCTGACAGACCGGTAAATCGTCTGTTCTGATAATTATTATCTACCATTTCCTGCAAAGTAACACTACTTCCCAAAATCGTAACACAGTTTCTTGCTCTTGTGACGCCGGTATACAGAAGATTCCGGTTAAACAGCATTCGCGGCCCGGAAAGCAGCGGCATAATGACTGCCGGGTACTCGCTTCCCTGTGACTTGTGTATCGTTATGGCATATGCCAGTTCAATTTCATCCAGCTGGGCAAAAGGATAAGTTACCCGTCTGTGTTCATCAAACTCTACTACAACGGTGCGCGTATACTCATTGATTTCCTGAATAACACCAATGTCGCCATTAAAAACACCTAATCCTTTATCTATCGGAATTCCATATTTACTTACAACTTCCCATTCCATCTGATAATTATTTTTAATCTGCATTACTTTATCTTTTTCCCGCAAAAGGGTGCTGCCGCTTACATATTCTTTCTTCTTATCTGACGGTGGGTTTAAGTATTTCTGCAAAATGCCGTTCAACGTTTCCACACCAAGCATTCCTTTTCGCATCGGTGTCAGCACCTGAATATCATAAGGTTGTGCTCCGACATAAGGCGGCAATTTCTCCAGAATCAGCTGAATCATATGTTTATAAATAACATTCACATCACTTCGCTCCAGAAAAAAGAAGTCCTTGCTTTTATTATCTAACACAATATCTTCTCCCGCATGGATTCGATGTGCATTCAGAATAATATCACTCTCCGTTGCCTGACGGAAAATTTTCTCTAACATTACAACCGGAAAACGTTCGCTTCGAATCAAATCCTGTAAAACCTGACCCGGTCCTACGGATGGAAGCTGGTTCACATCTCCTACTAATATTAAACGGGTACCGATGGAAACCGCCTTCAAAAGTGCTTGAAACAGAAAAATATCTACCATTGACATTTCGTCTATGATAATAACATCTGCTTCCAGTGGATTTGCTTCATTTCGTTCAAAACGTGCTGATTTACTTTCCTGCGCTGCCACGCCATTTAATTCTAACAAACGATGAATTGTTTTAGCTTCATATCCTGTCGTTTCCGTCATTCTTTTGGCTGCTCGTCCGGTTGGTGCTGCCAGAAAAATATCCATTTCTTCAGACAAAAAATATCGTATCATCATGTTGATAGTGGTCGTTTTTCCTGTACCCGGGCCACCGGATAATATCAGAATACCATTTTGAATACTTTCCAAAACCGCTTTTCGCTGCAAATCATCCAGTTCGATTTCTAACTCTTTTTCAAGTACTTCTATTTTCTGCATGATTTTTTTCTCCTGTGAAGGCAAAAAATCCTCTTCCACAGAAACATTCAAATCATGAAGCATTTTAGCGCAATTTAATTCTGCATAATAATATGTCATAGCATATACTTTGCGCTCGGTTTCTTCTCCAGCCGGCATCTTAATCACGACTTTTTTATCCATTGCAAGATTCTGCAGTTGCGGTTCCATAACAGAAGGTTCTAATTCCAACAGTTCGCCCGCTTTTTTCAACAAAATGCTATCTGTCAGATAGCAATGTCCTTCAGCCCCCGCCTGCATCAAAGTATATAAAATGCCGCTTCGGATACGATAATCCGAGTCTGTATGAATTCCAATTTTGGATGCAATTTCATCTGCGATACGAAAGCCGATTCCGTCAATATCTTCTGCAAGTTGATACGGATTTTCTTTCATAATGCCATACAAATTCATACCATAGGCTTCATAAATACGAATTGCCAATGTATTCGAAATTCCGTATTTTTGTAAAAATGTCATGGCATCTCTGGCATCTTTTTTCTCATAAACCTGTATCGCAATCTCTCTTGCTTTACGCTCACTGATACCTTTAATTTCCGCCAGGCGCTCCGGTTCTTCTTCAATAATGCGGAAGGTATCATTGCCGAATTTTTTTACAATTCTTGCCGCCAATGCTTCTCCGACACCTTTGATTGCACCGGAACCAAGATATCTTTCCATGCTGACCGCATCATCCGGTGCTACAATATGATAACGTTCAATTTTGAATTGTTCGCCATATACCGGATGGGATGTATAATTTCCTTCTGCTTCTATTGTTTCTCCCTGGTCTAATGTTTTCAGCGTACCCACACAGGTTATTTCTTCGCCATCCGAAACAAGGTTAAAAACGGCATATCCATTTTCGGTATTACGATATATGATATGTTCAATATATCCCTTGATTTTTTCTAAACTATTCTCCATATGCTTTTTCCGTTAAATAATATTAATTATGCAAATAGGCTGCCGAAAACAGCAGCCTATTTTATCGCAATTATGTAACTTTACAAATTAATCCAAATTATAATTTCTCTTCATCTGTGTGTATAACATCTGCGCAAGAGAATTATCACCAGAGCTTTCATCCGTCATCTGCGCAGCAAGATCTTGAACTACCGTATCTTGAAAACAATTTACCATGTTCTGAGCATAGCCTTCGTCTTCATCTTCATCGCTGAATATTTTGGTTGTTTTCTGCATTTCTTTGAACACCTGCTCCCAAAGATAGGCTTCAAATTCTTTGCAGGCCTCTAATAATTCATCTTCTTCTACTTCAGAAGTAGCAGCCTTATTCAACTGGCTCTCTAATTCTTTTGTTTTATCTGTATTGGTATCCACCAGATAATTTGTATAACTTGAAATTCCTGCAATATCCATAGGTTATTCCTCCCCAGAAAAGTTACAAAGTAAATTTTCTGTTTCTATTAACGTTTCAGATTGTTAGCAGTTTCCATCATGGAATCAGATGTTGTGATTGCTTTGGAGTTCATCTCATAAGCACGCTGTGCTACAATCAGGTTAACCATTTCATCTGCTACGGAAACATTGGAACCTTCCAAATATCCCTGAATAACTCTACTCTTCTGAACATTTGCATTTGTATCCTCATTAAGAGCACGTCCACTGGCATCTGTTGCAGAAAGAAGAGTGTCACCATGTCTTGCCAGACCACCTGCATTATTAAACTGGTATACACCAATTTTAATACCAATAGACTGTGGATTGTTGCTTTCGTCCGGATAACAAATTTCGCCATCAGCAGTAATAGTTAATCTATTTGCAACATATGTACGTGACAAGGAAATCGGTCTTCCTGCTGAGTTAAGTACCGGAAGTCCATCTTGATTTGTTAACGTCATTCCACCGTTACTACCGATTGCCCAAGTGAAATCACCATTTCTTGTGTAGTATGTTTCGCCGTCTTCGCCTCTTACTGCAAAGAAACCATCGCCTTCAATTGCAAATGCTGTATCACTTGCTGACTCCAATAAGCTACCCTGTGAATAAATATTATTGATGGAAGATGTTCTTACACCAAGACCTACCTGTGAAGTAGTTGGCTTCGGATCTCCATTTGCTGTTGTTGTCTGTGTCTGTAATGTTTGGTAAAGCAAAGACTTAAATTCTGCCTTCTGTGCCTTATATCCTGCTGAGTTAACGTTTGCAAGGTTATTTGCGATTGTATCTACATTTGTCTGCTGAGCATTCATACCTGTTGCTGCTGACCATAAACTTCTAACCATTTATCTGTTCCATCCTTTCCCCATATATTGCTATTATACTCTACCTGTCTGATTTACTGCATTTTCTAATGTACTGTCATAAGTAGTAATCAGCTTCTGATTTGCTTCATACTGTCTCTGAATGGTAATCATGTTTACCATCTCTGTAACAACGGAAATATTAGCCATTTCCAAATAACCGGAACGGATTTCTGTTTCTGCATCCGTTTCTTCCGCACCTTCTACTGCCTGGAAATAGTTCTCTCCATATCTTTCAAGATAATTATAATCTTCAAAATCTGTTATTTTAAGGGTTCCGACATTAGCACCTGCCTGATAAATATTTCCGGCTGTATCAATGCTTACCGTTTCTGCTGTATTCAGTTTAATTCTTTTTCCTCTTCCACCTAATACATAATCGCCATCCTGTGTTACGAGGTAGCCCTTTGAATCCATAGTGAAGTTACCATCTCTGGTATACATAGTCGATGTTTCACCGGCTTTGTTAGTATATTCAATTGTGAAGAAACCATTTCCTGCGATTGCTAAATCAAGAACATTTCCTGTTTCCTTCAATCCACCCTCGGAATAATCAACATAGTTCTCGCCAATTTTTACACCAAGTGTCATATTACCAATCTTCTGTGGAAGATTTCCGGCTTCTGATGTGTCTTTAATCTTATATGCCAAAACATCATCAAAAGACTGGCTGGTGGCTCCTTCTTTCTTAAAACCAACTGTATTGGCATTTGCCAGATTGTTGGTCATAATGTCCATCCTATTCTGCTCATTCAGCATGCCTGTATAGGCGGTGTATAAACCTTTAAGCATTGTACTCCCCTTTCCCTTATGCGGGCAAAACCTTCTTTAGTCTTCTCTGTATCCTGCTAAGAATTCTACATATTTACCTGTTCCAATTGCTACTGCTGTCATCGGATCTTCTGCAGTCATTGTGTTGATACCTGTTTTAGCTGCAATCAAATCCTCAAGACCACGCAATAAACTTCCGCCACCTGTCAAGACAATTCCTCTGTCAGCAATATCTGCTGCTAATTCCGGTGGAGTTTTCTCAAGTACGCTGTGAATTGTTTCTACAATCTGAACGGTTGTTTCATGCAAAGCTTCTTCTGTTTCTTCGGAAGAAACTTTTACTGTTCTCGGAAGACCTGTTACAAGGTTACGTCCTCTGACATCCATGTAATCTACTTCCGGTCTTTTATAAGCAGAGCCGATTTTAATTTTCAAATCTTCGGCTGTTCTTTCACCAATCAATAAATTGTGTTTCTTACGCATATAACGCACGATTGCTTCATCGAAATCGTCACCTGCAATTTTAATAGAAGCACTTACAACAGTACCTCCAAGTGAGATAACTGCGATATCAGATGTACCACCACCGATATCTACAATCATATTTCCACATGGTTTGGAAATATCAATACCCGCGCCGATAGCTGCTGCAATCGGTTCTTCTATAATAGATACTTCTCTGGCACCTGCCTGATAAGTAGCATCTTCTACTGCTTTCTTCTCTACTTCTGTAACACCACTTGGTACACATACTGCAATACGTGGTTTACGGAAAGTCTTCTTACCAAGTGCTTTCTGGATGAAATATTTCATCATCTTCTCTGTTACCTGATAATCAGAAATAACACCCTGGCGCAATGGTCTAACTGCTACGATGTTACCCGGTGTTCTACCAAGCATCAATCTTGCATCTTCACCGATTGCTTTAATCTTATTTGTATCCCTGTCAAAAGCCACAACGGATGGCTCCTTTAAAACTACACCTTTTCCTCTGATATAAACTAAAATACTTGCTGTTCCCAAGTCGATTCCGATATCTGTATACTGCATTTTCTAATGATCCCCTTTCTCCGGTATCTATATACATAATTTCCAATTGCACTCAAACTAAACATGCAAATCTGCTAATTGGATAGAATTGCGCACTTTGCTGCATACCATTATAACCTAAAGAAAGAGTTTTTCAAAGAGATTTCACAAATTTTTTTAAATTTTAAGAAATCAGAAAAAAAGATGCCAAAAACAGAACGGGTCCATCCGTTCTATTTTCAGCATCCATGCTTATAATTTTATCGGCACAAATTTTTATTTCCTTAACCCTTTTTTGCTCTTTCCAACATTTTTTTCACATAAATGCCTGTATAGGAATCAGGATTCTTGGCAACCTTCTCCGGCGTGCCTTCTGCAATAACGGTTCCACCGCCATCGCCGCCTTCCGGCCCCATGTCAATAATATAGTCTGCTGTCTTAATAACATCCAGATTGTGTTCGATGACAACAACAGTATTTCCGCCATCCGCCAGCTTGTGAAGAATATCAACCAACTTGTGCACATCTGCAAAGTGTAATCCGGTTGTCGGTTCATCAAGAATATAAATTGTTTTACCAGTGCTTCTTCTGCTTAATTCAGTTGCCAGCTTAATACGCTGTGCCTCACCACCGGAAAGAGTGGTTGATGGCTGTCCCAATTTTACATAAGAAAGACCTACATCATACAAAGTTTCTATTTTACGGCGAATAGAAGGAACATTTTCAAAGAATGGTACTGCTTCTTCTACCGTCATATCCAACACATCATAAATACTTTTACCTTTGTATTTTACTTCCAGAGTTTCACGGTTATATCGTTTACCACCACATACTTCACAAGGCACATAGACATCCGGCAAGAAGTGCATTTCAATTTTGATAATACCATCACCACTACACGCCTCACATCTGCCGCCTTTTACATTGAAACTGAAACGTCCTTTGGAATATCCTCTTGCCTTAGCATCTGCTGTGGCAGCAAACAAATCACGAATCTGGTCGAACACACCGGTATAAGTTGCCGGATTGGAACGTGGTGTTCTTCCGATAGGAGACTGGTCAATATCAATGACTTTGTCCAATTGTTCTATACCCAAAATATCCTGATGTTTTCCCGGAATAGTTCTTGCTCTGTTCAAATCCCTTGCAAGGCGTTTGTAGAGAATTTCATTTATCAGGGAACTTTTACCGGAACCGGAAACTCCTGTTATACAGGTAAATACTCCGGTTGGAATTTTCACATTTACTTTCTTTAAATTATTTTCTTCTGCACCTTTGATTGTCAGGTAACCGGTTGGTTTTCTTCTGGTCTCCGGCACCGGAATCTGTATTTTGCCACTCAGATATTGTCCTGTTACAGATTCTTCTACCTGCATAATCTCTTCCGCAGTACCCTGTGCAACAACTTCTCCACCATGTGAACCGGCTCCCGGTCCGATATCCACAATATGGTCTGCCGCAAGCATGGTATCTTCATCATGTTCTACAACAATCAAAGTATTTCCCATATCTTTCAGATTCTTAAGAGCGGCAATCAGTTTGTCATTATCTCGCTGATGCAAACCAATACTCGGCTCGTCCAGAATATAGCACACGCCAACCAGACCGGAACCAATCTGTGTTGCCAGACGGATTCGCTGTGCTTCACCACCGGATAATGTTCCTGTCGCTCTGGATAGTGCCAGATAATCCAAACCAACTTCAATTAAGAAACCTACTCTTGCCCGAATTTCTTTCAGAATCTGTTTACCAATCAGCTCCTGCTGTTTTGTCAGATTCATATTTCCAACAAATTCGTGCAAGTTCTTAATCGACATAGAAGTAATTTCATAAATGTTTTTGTCACATACAGTAACTGCCAGAGATTCCTTTTTCAAGCGCATGCCATTGCATTCTTTACATGGTGTAATGCGCATAAAGCTTTCATATTCCTGTTTAATAATATCGGATGAGGTTTCCCTATATTTACGCTCCACATTTTTAATCAGTCCTTCAAAAGCAACCGGATACACACCCTCGCCACGCTGTCCTTTGTAATAAACAGTAACTTTCTTACCATTTGTTCCATAAATAATGATATCTTTTGCTTCTTCTGGCAATTCGTTAAACGGGGTATCCAGACTGAATTTATATTCTTTCGCAAGCGCTTGTAAAATTGCATTGGTAAAGCTGCCCTCACTGCTACTGGACTGCCAGCCCATAACACTAATAGCACCTTCGCTGATACTGAGTTTTTTATCCGGAATCATCAAATCCACATCAAATTCCATCTTGTAACCAAGACCGAAACACACCGGACAAGCACCGAACGGATTATTGAAGGAAAAACTTCTCGGCTCAATTTCACCAATGCTGATTCCACAATCCGGACAGGAAAAACTTTCGCTGAACGTAATCGGTTCTCCATCAATCACATCCAAAAGCATAAGTCCATCTGCTAATCCAAGTACATTTTCAATAGAATCTGTCAAACGTCTTTCAATTCCTTCTTTTACCACCAGACGGTCAACAATGATTTCGATGTTGTGCTTAACATTTTTGTCGAGTTTAATCTCTTCGGAAAGTTCATATAAATTACCGTCTACACGCACTCTGACATAACCACTTTTTTTCGCCCGGTCAAATACCTTGACATGTTCACCTTTTCGTCCTCTGACTACCGGTGCAAGCAACTGGATTTTGGTGCCCTGTGGTAGTGCCATAATCTGGTCTACCATCTGGTCTACTGACTGCTTCTTAATCTCTTTGCCACAATTTGGGCAATGCGGAATACCAATTCGTGCATACAACAGACGGAAATAATCATAAATTTCTGTTACTGTACCAACCGTAGAACGAGGATTTCTGTTGGTCGATTTCTGGTCAATGGAAATCGCCGGCGATAACCCTTCTATTTTCTCTACATTAGGTTTCTCCATCTGTCCCAGGAACTGCCTTGCATAGGAAGAAAGGGATTCCATGTATCTTCTCTGTCCTTCCGCATAAATGGTATCAAACGCCAGCGAAGATTTACCTGAGCCGGAAAGTCCTGTTAAAACTACAAATTCATTTCGTGGAATATCCACGTTAATGTCCTTTAAATTATGCTCACTTGCTCCTCTGATTTTAATATACTCTCTTGGTCGCATTTTTACTGTGTCAGTCATTTTTGCTCCTCACTTATCGCTCTATTCTTCGTCCATATCATGCAAAATCTTTTTCAATTCAACCATGCGGTCACGCAGTTCCACTGCCGCCTCAAAGTTAAGATCTGCAGCTGCTTTCTTCATCTGCTTCTCTACATCTTTAATTAACTTCTCAAGTTCTTTGCGATCCATAGACTCAGGGTCTTTCTCAAAGCGTACTTCTTCTTTCGCAATTACTTTAGATATGCTAATTAAATCTCGAACCGCTTTCTTGATTGTCTGCGGTGTGATACCATGTTCTTCATTATATTTCTGCTGTATTTCACGTCTTCTGTTTGTTTCCGATATGGCAGCTTTCATGGAATCTGTCATATTATCTGCATACATGATAACATGGCCTTCTGCATTTCTTGCCGCGCGCCCTATCGTCTGTATCAGAGAAGTTTCTGAACGAAGGAAACCTTCTTTGTCAGCATCCAAAATTGCCACAAGTGAAATCTCCGGGATGTCCAGACCTTCTCGCAAAAGGTTGATACCCACAAGTACATCAAAGACATCCAGTCGCATATCGCGGATAATCTCTGCTCGCTCTAAAGTATCAATATCAGAATGCAGATACTTCACACGAATTCCGACTTCTTTCATATAGTCTGTTAAGTCTTCTGCCATTCGTTTTGTCAATGTCGTAACAAGAACTTTATTTTTCTTCTCTATTTCTTTGTTTACTTCTGAAATCAAATCGTCAATCTGACCTTCTACCGGTCTGACGTCTACTTCCGGATCAAGCAAACCTGTCGGGCGGATAATCTGCTCCGTACGAAACAATTCATGAGATGCTTCATATTCAGATGGTGTCGCCGATACAAACAGCATCTGGTCGATATGCTGCTCAAACTCTTCAAAATTAAGCGGTCTGTTATCTAATGCAGACGGCAGACGGAATCCATAATCTACCAATGTATTTTTTCTGGAACGGTCGCCGGAATACATGCCACGCACCTGAGGAATTGTCATATGCGATTCGTCCACAATAATCAAATAATCATCTTTAAAATAATCCATCAAAGTAAATGGGGTTGCTCCCTCTGGCATACCATTCAGATGTCTGGAATAATTTTCGATACCGGAGCAGAAACCAGTCTCTCGCAGCATCTCTATATCAAAATTCGTGCGTTCCGAAATACGCTGTGCTTCCAACAGTTTATCTTCGCCTTTAAAGTAGCGCACACGTTCTTCCAACTCTTTTTCTATATTCTTGCATGCCGCATTGATTTTCTCCTGTGGTACTACATAATGCGAAGCCGGAAAAATTGCAATGTGCTCCAATGTCGCATGAACCTGTCCTGTCAATGGGTCGGTCTGACAAATCCTATCAATTTCATCCCCGAAAAATTCAATTCGGATTAAAAAGTCACCGCCCTCTGCCGGATAAACTTCCAACACATCACCTCGTACACGGAAACAGGCACGCTCTAGATCCATGTCATTTCTTGTATATTGAATATCTATCAATTCCCGAATAACCTGATCTCTGTCCTTCGTCATACCAGGCCGCAGAGAAACAATCATTTCCTCATAGTCGTCCGGACTTCCCAGACCATAAATACAGGAAACACTGGCCACGACTACGACATCTTTTCGCTCTGCCAAAGATGCTGTCGCAGACAGACGCAATTTGTCAATTTCGTCATTGATAGAAGAATCCTTCGCAATATAAGTATCCGTAGATGGCACATATGCCTCCGGCTGATAATAATCGTAGTAGGACACAAAATACTCTACCGCATTCTCCGGAAAAAATTCTTTGAATTCTCCATAAAGCTGTCCTGCCAGAGTTTTGTTATGAGCAATGACAAGTGTCGGTTTATTCAATGCGGCAATAATATTCGCCATAGTAAAGGTCTTACCGGAACCGGTTACACCAAGTAATGTCTGAAATTGATTTCCTTCCTCGAACCCCTTCACAAGCTCTGCAATAGCCTGTGGCTGGTCTCCGGTAGGGGCATATTCGGAATGCAATATGAATTTATCCATGACAGTGCTCCTCATTTATTCGAACATACATTCTATTTCCATTTCATAGTATACCACATATTTTTCAAAAGTATAGTCCTTAAGTGAAAATTCGTTTTTCACATTTTATTTTTTCAAATGCTTCTATTATTTTCCCCTTATCCGGCAGAAAAGGAATCGGATTCTTGGAGCAAAAAGAAATCACATCATTCTTACTTACTCGGGTCTTTTGCCTAAATCCCTTGCGGTTCCACCATTTGCCCGAATCATTTGGCGCCATCCGGTCTGCGCACCCATTTTATACAGGAAGCGAGGAAAAGCAACCGATACATAACTGTTTTCTTTCGATTCCTGTTGCTGAATTTGCCCAGCAAGTATACCTATCGCCTTCTCAATCGGTGCTTTTGGGCCTTGTCCGGGTTCCATCTGAGGCATCATGGCCAGTCCGCCGCCACCACCGACTCCAATACCACAGCCCCAAATATACCCAGCTTTAACACACCAGTTTTGCAAAATTTTCAGTGCAAATTCTGCTTGAATTCCTTCGTAAAATCCACAGTTTACTATGCCATAAACGCGAATTGCATGGTTTTGCAATTGCGCTTCTTCTAATTGTGCAAGACAGGCAAGCAAGTGTCCCGGAATACCATCAACGTAAAGTGGAAATGCAAACACCCAGGCATCTGCTGTATCCAGTTCTTCCATTACCTTATCAGAAAGCGCGGTAGAGCGAACTTGAACTTCTACAATTTCATCTTTCTCTGCAAAATATATTTTTAAATCTTCTAAAAGCGACCCGCTGGCACTTTTATACACTTTTGGACTCCCATTTATTAACGCAATTCTCATAAGATTACACCCTCCAATTCCTGTATGGTTTTATAAAAGTGAACTGACTTTACCTGTCCATCATAGTTATCTGCGTTTGCTTCCAGAATATTTCTTGCAGTTTCTTTTTCCACATCCGTAATATTCTCTCCATAAAAATATGCAGAAACCGAAATTACATTTTTATATCTGCGCTTATGATGCATTTCGCCCTTACGAATGACAAAATCTGGATGAATATAAGAAATCGCTCTATCCTGTACCATTTTTACAAAAGGACTCACACTGCCGTAATAACATTTACTAATAATAATTAACTCTGAGCATTTACCCATATCGATTCCTGTATTTTCATACCCATCATGGATAACACATTTCCCCGGCGTTTTAATCCAGCATCCAAAGCATCCTATACAATGCTTGATATCACCTTGCGGTTTAATAATCTTATGCTCGCCCTTAATAGAAAGATTAAAATTTTCCAAGTCTGTAATAATCAACTTCATTATGATTCTCTCCTTTTTATTCAACCAATACCCGTGCCATACCTTTACCCACAATCATACTCAACGAATCTTTATTTTGCAACTGACAGATAAAACATGCGCAACATTTCTTGACAAAACTAATGGCATGAGCATATATTAAACTAATGCTATTAGTTTTTGTTTCAGGAGTGCTAAACTATGCCCAGAAAAGGATTATCCAAAGAAACTATTATTGATGCCGCAATTGAATTGATTGAAGAACAAGGCAACCATGCTTTTTCTCTAAATGAATTAGCGCGGAAGCTGGAAATAAAACCGGCATCGCTTTATAACCATATTGAAAATATGGAGGAACTGACCGGAGCGATAGGCTATCGCATTGGCGGAATGATAAAGCAGACCGAACTTGATGCCATTGCCGGGAAAAGCGGTGATGCAGCACTGTTTGCATTGTGTGATGCATACCGCACTTTTGCACAAGAACATATCGATCTATATAAGGTCATCATGGGAATGCAAAAGGACAAAAATGCCTGCACAGAGGCGGCATGTGGCGAAATGATAAATCCGATTATGCAAGTGTTGTCAAATTACAAAATAACCGCATCAGAAAAAATGCACTGGCAACGAATTTTGCGTGCCATGATGCACGGCTTTATTACCCACGAATGTGCCGGTGGCTTTCGTCATTTCCCGGTTGCATATAACGAAACATACCACATGGCAATAGAAACAATTTCACTTGGACTTCATACCGCAGAAAAGGAGCACAGAAATGAATAAATATAAAAAACACATCAAAAAAGATTGGTATTGTTTCATACTCGGCCCACTCTTTATGACACTTGAAGCTGCGGGCGAATTTATTCTTCCTTTCATCAATGCTAATATCATCAACAATGGCGCTGCAAACGGCGACATTCCGTATATTCTGAAAAATGGTGTTTATATGTTTCTCATTGCAATCAGCATGTTGATAACCGGCGTTCTCGGTGCTTTTTTCTCTGTAAGAGGTTCTTCGAGAATGGCTGCGGGTGTTCGTCAGGATACGTTTGATAAAATACAAACCTTTTCCTTTAGCGATATTGACCGCTTTTCCACCGGTTCACTGATTACCCGCGTAACAAATGACATTACGCAGATTCAGAATTTTACGCAATCTCTTCTTCGCGGTTGTTTCCGCAGTCCGATTATGCTGATTGGTGCTCTGATTATGTCATTTGCACTCAATCCTGATTTAGCCTGGGTAATTCTCCTTATAATGCCTTTATTGGCACTTGCTATTTTTCTGATTATAAGGACTGCTTCGCCACGTTATACCACCATGCAAAAGCAGCTTGATGTACTGAACACAGGAATCGGCGAAACGATTACAAATGAGAAAGTAATTAAATCTTTTGTTCGTGAAGAACATGAAAAAAGTAAATTTAGAGTCATAAATCACGCACTTATGGAAAAGTCTGTTGCTGCACTGAAAATGATGATATTAATGCAGCCAATTTCTGCCCTTGCCATCAATGTAACAACTTTGATTGTCGTATGGATTGCAGGAAAGCAAATCATGATCGGCAGCATGGAAATCGGAACGCTGACTGCCTTTATTACCTATTTGTCACAGGTGTTAACATCTCTCAACTTCCTTGCAAATGTTTTTCTTCAGGGAACTCGTGCTGCTGCTTCTGACCGTCGTATTTCCGAAGTAATAAATACCATGTCCGCAATCAGTGACGAACAGGCAACAGCCAAAGAACATAAAATAGAGTCCGGTGCTATCGAATTTTGTAACGTGTCCTTCCGCTATTTCAAGGATAATCAGGCTCCTGTATTAGATAAGATTAATGTCACAATTAATTCAGGGGAGTTTGTTGGTATCATCGGTTCTACGGGTTCCGGTAAAACAACCTTTGTTTCCATGATTCCAAGGTTGTATGACCCTGACGAAGGAGAAGTATTCGTAGACGGTATCAATGTGCGTACTCTTTCCCTTTATGAACTGCGTGAAAGTGTTGCGGTTGTTTTACAGAAAAACACTCTTTTCTCAGGTACAATAGCAGAAAATTTACGTTGGGGAAATGAAAACGCCACCGATGAGGAACTTATTGCTGCCTGCAAGATTGCACAAGCCGACAGTTTTATCCAATCTTTTCCGAATGGATATGATGCGGAAGTTGAGCAAGGCGGCGGTAATCTTTCCGGTGGTCAGAAACAACGACTCTGTATTGCCCGTGCTCTCTTAAAAAAACCTAAAATCATAATTCTCGATGATTCTACAAGTGCGGTAGATACGGCAACCGATGCCTGCATTCGTCGAGCTTTCCGCGAACAGCTATCCGGTATTACCAAATTGATTATTGCACAGAGAATTTCCTCTGTTATGGATGCCGACAAAATTATTGTTATGGATGAAGGAAAAGTCGTAGCTTGCGGAACTCATGATGAACTGATTCGCAGTTGTGCTACTTATCAGGAAATTTACTATTCACAGAAAGACAAGGAGGAGGACACAAACCATGAGTGAAAAGCGCCAATTAGAACTTGGTCCCGGTGGTGCTCGTAACCGAGCTTTTGGAACGTCGGGCAAACCCAAAAATTTAAAAAGCTCCATTATTCGTCTGATGAAGTATATTTCCCGTGAAAAGCTTTTGATTGGAATAGCAGTTTTCTGTTCTGTCATTTATACTATTTCTTCTTTGACAGCCTCCTATCTGCTTCGACCAATTATTAACAAGTTCATCTACTTCGATGAAGCAGATACCAACTTAAGCAGCCGATTATCCGGGCTTACCACATGGCTTATACTCCTTGCTATTATTTACGGAATCGCTGTGCTGACTCAATGGCTTCAACAAAGATTGATGTTGGAAGCTTCCCAACGCACTCTTGTCCGCATGAGAAATGAACTTTTTAACAAATTGCAAGGTCTGCCTGTTCAGTATTTTGATTCACATGCAACGGGCGATATTATGTCCAGATTTACCAACGATGTTGATACAATTGGCGAAATGTTAAACACTACACTGATTCAGATTATTTCCGGTTCCATCACTATTATCGGAACCATTATACTGATGCTATACACCAACCCAATTTTGGGTGCTATTACTATAATCGCAACACCTGTTTTGACCTATTTAAGCAAAACTATCATGAAAAAAGGGCAGAAAGCTTACGCCCGGCAACAGAAAAATCTAGGTATGATAAATGGTTTTACCGAAGAAATTATTTCCGGTCAGAAAGTTGTCAAAGTATTTAATCATGAGGAAAATACACGCCAAGAATTTGCGGATTTAAACAAAGACCTTTGTCGTTCTCAGGAAGAAGCACAGTTTCGCTCCGGTATTATGGGACCGGTGACTCACCAGCTCTGCAATATGGTTTATGCTGTGGTTGCCTGTGTCGGAGGCATACTCGTTGCAATCGATAAATTCGATGTGGGCGGTCTTACGGTATCACTCAATTACACCAGCCAATTCAATCGCCCAATCAACGAGGTTTCTATGCAACTAAATACTGTTTTTGCTGCTTTGGCGGGTGCCGAACGAGTTTTTGAAGTCATGGATGCCGAACCGGAGAAACCGGATACAGACATCGTACCATTAGATAAAATTACCGGACATATTGTGCTTGACCATGTCAATTTTGGCTACACACCGGATGTCACAGTTTTACATGATATTTCGCTTTATGCCAAACCCGGTCAGAAGATTGCGTTCGTTGGGTCTACGGGTGCCGGTAAAACAACGGTAACAAACCTCCTGTCACGCTTCTATGATATTCAGGATGGTACAATTACCATTGATGGGGTACCGATTGAAAAAATTGACCGCTTTTTCCTACGTTCCAACATTGCTATGGTCTTGCAGGATACTCATCTTTTTACCGGAACGGTACGTGAGAATATCCGCTACGGTAGACTGGATGCAACCGACGAAGAAGTTATTGAAGCCGCCAAAATTGCTTCCGCACATTCTTTCATTGAACAATTGGAAAATGGTTATGATACGGTTCTGGAGAATGACGGTGCTAACCTCTCACAAGGTCAACGCCAGCTTCTCAACATTGCCCGTGCTGCGATTTCCAAAGCACCAATTCTGATTCTGGACGAAGCGACAAGCTCTGTTGACACCAGAACAGAACGACACATTGAAGAAGGTATGGATGCGCTGATGGAAAACCGCACAACTTTTGTTATCGCTCACAGACTTTCTACGGTTCGAAAATCGAATGCAATTATGGTTCTGGAAAAAGGTCGTATCATTGAGCGCGGAACACACGAAGAACTGCTTGCCGCAAAAGGACGCTATGCAGATTTGTATAATGAGATTATAGAACTGGAGTAAAATTTTTACTCCAGTTTCTTATTTCAATCGATGTACCATAATGTACTCTTCTTCATTTTCATCCATAATTTCAAAACCGACATTCTGATACATTTTCACTGCGTAGTTCGTTTTCTGAACGGATAAGGAAGCCTTCTCATATCCCTTTTCTTTCAGTTCATCAATCATTCTTTTCATCAGTGCTGTGCCAATTCCACATCCACGATATTCTTTATATAAGGAAATTGCAAAAGACGGAATCCCAGCTCCTATATGTCCATAATCATCCATGACCCGAACCCATACCGCGCCAACAATTTTATTATCGACTTCTGCCACAAAACATATATCATCTTTCTTCTTTCCAAAATCGCGAACATATACTTGCAATTCTTCTTGATTAATAATGGATTTCGGTGGCGCTTGAACATTTTCCGGAACAAAAATTGCTTCATAAAGGAAGTCATTCAAAAAATGATATTCAGTTTCTTTTATTTTTCTGATGGTATAAATCATGGTTGTTCCTCAATTAAAGATTAGAAATTATATCATAACATTGCATCACGAATAGCATCTGCTGCATTCTGAGAATGCTCAAACTGTTTTTCTGATGAATTCCATCCAAATCCATCATTACTATATCTCGGAAAAATATGTAAATGATAATGACCTATATCATTAAATGCACCACCATTTTGCATAATACTATATCCATCTGGTCGGTATTCTTTTTTGATTGCAGTCACGAGCTTCTGCGAGATATCCATTAAATGATGCAGCGTTTCTTTAGGTAATTCCTCTACATCTAAATAATGCTTTTTCGGAATCAATAAAATATGTCCTTCATTTATTGGTTCATGGTCCAAAAAAGCCATTACTAATTCATCTTCGTAAACAATTTGTGTTTCCATTTTTCTATTTGCAATATCACAAAATATACACATATTTGCTCCTTACCGCTGAATATCCTTTTAAATTCTAATCTCAAATTGAAAATACTGTTCTTGAAAATTTACCTGTTCCATAATTTCTTCTTTTGTGAACATAATATTTTCCGGTGCAACAACCCACTTTTCCTCCACATCATCGAATCGATGAATGATAGCTATGATTTTTCCAACAAACTCTTTTATCGGCTCCGACCCCCCAAGAATATATGCATCTTGTTCCTCTCCATCAGAAGCCATAACGCCTTCAATATAACCATAATTTATCGGATAATACATATCTTTATGTTCTGGGTGATAACTTCCCAAAGGTCTGTCCACCGTTACTTTTACAACATCCCCTATCATAAGTGCGCCCTCTGTTTAACTATGTTGATTCCGTTTCTCTTCCACAAGTTTATCATGATAAAAATAGTTTGTATATTCAACACCAAGTTTCTCGCAATAATTATTTATAGAATATGCCAATTCTTCCCAATAGGTATTATCCTTTTGAAGATATATTTTCCGATATTCCTGCTCGAACTGAGGGTAATGATTATGAATATAATCCAAAATCTCTTTTTTATAAGCTCCCCTTAAATTCAGATTTTCAAACCAATATTCACTCACGATACTGTGCGTTGCATCAATAATTTCTTTCCACTCCGTGATATATGGAAAAATTGGCGACATAAATAAAACGGTATGAATTCCGGCATGATGCAATTCTGTCATCGCTTTTAATCGCCCTTGTATTGTGTCCGCTTTATCCATGTCTTTTCGGAACGCTTCGTCCAATGTATTGATGGAAAAAGATACTTTTAGATTTGGAAGTTTCGTTAGTAAATCGATATCTCGAAGTATCAGACTGGATTTTGTCGATATCGTAATCTGACAGTCAGCACCAAGAAGTTGCTCTAATATTTTTCTGGTTACTTCATACTTTTCTTCCAATGGATTATAACAATCCGTTACCGATGAAAGGAAAACCGTTTTACCCGTCAATTTCTTAATGTTAATCGGCTTATCACATTCTTTAATATCAATAAATTCGCCCCATTTTTCATCATGACCGGTAAACCTTTTCATGAAGCTGGCATAACAATATTTGCAAGCATGCGGACAACCCACATACGGATTAATCACGTAATCGCTGGCCGGAAGATTCGATTTGGTTAGATAATCTTTTGTATTTATTTTCTTCTCAACTAACTTCTTTTCTACAAAATTCTGTTCCATAAGCCCCATTATTGAATGGCACCTCCAACACACGCATTATATCTCGGGTTTTTATTTGTGCATGATTTTAAATAATTACACTATTCTGTATTATAAGTACTAAATCAGTTTCTTT
This sequence comes from Lachnospiraceae bacterium, assembly GCA_017623295.1. GTDB lineage: Bacteria > Bacillota > Clostridia > Lachnospirales > Lachnospiraceae > UBA3282. The sequence continues at coordinate 29,109 of JAGAPK010000024.1, forward strand.
TCTATCACAATTATTCAAAACGATAAAACGGTTCTGTTTCACGATTGCGATATTCGTGTTTCTCATAATAACCGATTAAATCACCTTGCTCATTACGCAAAGCAATCATGTACACATCTTTATTTTCTTTTTCATTATAGTAAGTGTATATTCTGTTATGTGATTTACTTTCTTTAAACCACTCTATTGTTTTATGTATTATTGCATTGGATTCGCTGTTGTGACAATCAAGCAAACTTTTCCCTACTAACGCAGCTCCCCCTCGCTTGTCGTATCTTTCACAAGCCGTCGGATTCATATAAATAATGGTGTGATTCACATCACAAATAACAACTGCGCATTTGTCTTCATCTATGATACTCTTAAAAAATTGTGCTAATTCCATCGTAAGCCTCCTGATAATCTCTATAATTTCTTCGATAAAATAATTTCATACGGATCTTCTCCAAGCAAAAATCCACCAATTGTCGAATAACCAAGTTTATTATAAAAGTGCTGTGCATACTCGTCGGAAGCAGTAGATGTCATTACTATTTCATAATTCTGCATCCTCATTTGATTTTCCCAATACTCAACTAATTGCTTTCCAAATCCTTTTCCTCTACTGTTTTCCAACAGATAAAGCATATTCATAAATGGTGTATTATCCCAGAACAAATTGTATCTTAACCAACCCACAAAATTTCCATTGCTTTCTGCTACATACACCCTGTTCAGCCGAATACTGTTTTCTAATTCCTGTTTCGAAATATGTTTATCATGTTCTTCCAAGTTATTAATATCTTCTATTGTCGCAAGTCGTATTAACATTTTTTACTATGACCTCCATATAGAAATTATTAGTCAAATAAATTATACTGCTGAATTTTAATGCAATTATTATTTTCAAAACTAAATTCTACTACCCAGGGCATTAAACCTTTTATTTTTTCAAAATCGGTGTATCCAAAAGATTTATCATAATAGTTAATAATTGTACTTAATGCAGTTCCATGACTGCCGACAACAATTACTTTCCCTTTATATGCTTCAATCACATTATTCAGTGCTTTAATATTTCTGTTTTGTACTTCTCCTAAGCTTTCACCATCCGATAATTTGTAATTGAAATCCTTCCACTGCGCCTTAGAAAACGCATTAAAATCTTCTATCCATTCACTATCAATTTTACGTTCTCTGAAATCTTCTATAATTTCTACTTCGAAACCTTTTGTTTCCGCAAAATCACGAACAGTATCAACTGCTCTTTTATACGGACTCGACAGGACAATATCAACTGCCTTATCCGATAAAAACTCTGTTACAAGTTTTCTGTCATTTAACCCTTTTTCCGTAAGTTCTCTTGTCATATCATCATGATTTTTATAATTGGGTTCCGCATGTCTTACAAAATATACTGTTGTCATTCATATACCCCTCTATATTCCACAATCTCTTCCAACTTCTTCCGAGGTCTCTGCGCAGGGCTTTCGTCAGCATAACCAAGCGCAATCGCACCAACAAGCTGTTTTGTTGTGCCAAGATATGTCGTTAATTCTTCATATGCAAAACAGGTATTGGCAATCCATAATGTTCCTAATCCTATTTCATCTGCCTTTAACAGCATGTTTTCGATAGATGCACCAATCGAAAGCGTATCGCATATTTCGGTAATTCTATCATCTGCATTTATTTGAGCAAAAGGCGTAGTACCATTTTCGTTTAATACAACAATAAGAATTGGTGCTTCTTTCATAATTCTAAGTGTATTTTTGGCATCCGGAATACCTTGTTTGGAATTAGGCAAGAACGCTTTTTGCCTTTCTTCTCTCATAATTCCGTTTTCCATTTTCTCCAAAAATTCTGCCTTATGTTCTCCACCAAACACAATATATTTCCAAGGCTGTCTGTTTTTTGCAGAAGGCGCAACCCGTGCTGCATCAAGAATCTGCTCTATCTTTTCTTTTGGCACATTCTTGTCTAAATATTTTCTTATACTTCTGCGATTATATATTGAGTGATTCATTTTGGTTAATCCTCCACTTTCCAAAAATCGGATGTCTCTTCACAGGCATCCGATTCCTCAGCATATTTTCATTTACAAAGATGTAAGTTCATAGGATGGATGATACAGACCAGTTGGCTCATAGAATTCATCACCTACATAAGTAAATCCTAACTTGTTTAACACTTTCTGAGATGCAATATTATTGGGGTTATGTCCCGCAAATAATCCTTTTGCTGTGAGTTCTGTAAAAGCATACTGAATTACAGCATTGGCTGCTTCCATAGCATAACCTTGTCTCCAGAATGCCGGTCGAAGGTGAAAACCTATTTCATACTTACTTTCCTCATATGGTCTTAAACCGCAACAACCAATCAACTCATTTGTCGCTAATTCAAAAATAGGCCAGTATTGAACATTATATTCTGCATTATTAGAAACTTCTTTTTCTAGTCGGTTAATAATATCCTTTTCACTAAATACACCACTGGCGCATATATACTTTGTCACTTCCGGATTTCCCCATAATAATTCAGCCAGCTTAATATCTTCTTGACTCCATATGGAAAATCCTATTCTATTTGTTTTTAAGAAAAAATCTCTTGTCATCTATTTTCTCTCTCCCACTCTGCATCATCCATCCACTCATCTTCTGCATTGCTATACTTAAAATCATCTTCCAGTTCTGATTCAGCCTCAGATTCTTCTTCTATCTCCGGCTCCTGCCAGTCCTCATCTTCAATCCAGTCTTCCTCAGTCGAAGTATCTATATCTACTTCTTCCAAATCCGCCGCTTCCAAATCCTTTTCCCTTATTTCTTCCTTCGTTTCAGATTTCTCTTTCTCCTTAACGTCTTGTTTTGTTTCTTCTACAATTTCCTGCTTGACATCAGTCACTTTATCTTCTTGTTTCATTTTATCTTTATTATTATTGATTGCTTTGTCTTGTTTCTTTTTCATGAAGAAAAACGCACCATATCCTGAAACAACTAAGAGCATAAAAATAAATACTCCAAGAATAATCCATTTAATGATTCCGTTTTCACCATCTGATTCCAGCAATCCCAGCACTGATTGATCGCTATTTATGGAAGCAACTGCCAAATTAATTTCTTTTTGAATGTTTCCAACAATCCTCATTTTAAAAATCCTTTCCCATCTCATATTTATACTTTTATCATATAAAAAGGTATATTATCACATTATGTCAGCATATTTGATGTTACTCTTTATCGCCTGGTATGTCAAATAGGTCAATTTTTTTAAAAGCATAAAAATACCACAAATTCTGCACTTATTACATACAAAACTTGTGGTATTACATTTTTATTTTATAGTCTTATGTTTTATAGACGTTTACTCATCTTACTCTGCAAGCATCTTTTGAATTTCTTCTTTAGCACTTTCTAATTGATTATCAATTCCATCATCATAATAGGAATCGGCGTCAAAATCGCATACAATGTCCGGTTCAATACCGATTTCATGAATGTTATTTCCTTTTGGCGTGTAGTAAGCGCTAACAGTTAATTTCAGGGCAGTTCCGTCTGTAAGTGGCAATACCCTCTGCACAATACCTTTTCCATAGGTCGTTGTACCAAGCAAAGTTCCAATACCATAATCTTTAATTGCGCCCGCTAAAATTTCAGATGCACTGGCAGAGTTTCCATTTACCAATACTACCATCGGAATCTGGATCTCATTCTTACCATCACAACTATACTCGGTTCTTTCGCCTTCACGATCCTCAGTATATACAATCAAACCTTCCGGCAAAATCTGTCTTGCGATATCCACAACTGCAGAAAGACTTCCGCCCGGATTGCTTCGTAAATCAAGAATCAGACCTTTGGCATCGGAACCTTCTATTACTGCCATTGCCTCAGTAAACTGATCGACTGTAATTTCATCAAACTCCGTAATCTGGATATAACCGATTCCATTGTCTAACATTTCATAGCTTACCGTCGGAGCTTCTACCTTTCGTCTTTCTATATCAATTTCAAGATAGTCTTCTTCGCCCTCACGGTAAATTGTCAGATGAACAATCGTGCCCTCTTCTCCTTTAATATGAGAAACAATTTCTGATAACTCCAAGCCCTGCATCGATTCGCCATCTACTTCATAGATAATGTCATTCTCACGCAGTCCCGCTTCTTCTGCCGGAGTATCTGCAATAATGCCGCTAATTTTACCAAAACCGGTTGTTTCATCTAAGCTGACATAGGCACCGATGCCATAATAGACACCTTCAGTTTCTTCCATCAGATCTTGCCACTCTTCTTCGGTATAATAAACGGAATATGGGTCCCCCAAAGAATCCACCATACCGGCATACATACCTTCAATCATTTCATCGACATTAATGTCTTCCTCTTTATAGTAATATTCATCAATAACATCTTCAATCGCTTCAAGCTTTGCCAGAGATTCATCATTCACCACATCCGTTGCTACCGATTCCTCGGTTCCATCGGCACTGGTCTGCTGTATCGACGAAAATTTCATCGTATCTTTTAACTTTACTCCGACATAAATGCAACTGGCTACTAATGCACTGGCAACAACACCTGTCAACAATCCAAAAAGAAACATTCCTTTTGTCTGATGTGGTTCACGTCGTGGTGACTGTAATTGTGGTGACTGTTGTTGTGGGGCATTCGGATACAAATTATTCATAGCTCCCTGATTCATTTTATTATTACTATATCCATAATCATCCAAAATCATTCATCTCCATTTACTTTAAATAATTCCAGGGACTTACATAATTACCGTTTAATCGGACACCAAAATGCAAGTGATTTCCGGTGGAACGTCCTGTTGTACCTACCCCTGCAATTGTCTGTCCTTTTGTTACCTCTTGCCCTTTGGATACATACAAAACAGATGCATGCATATAGATGGTATACAGTCCATCACCATGATCAAGCATAATGTAATTACCCATACTGGAACTATAACCCGCTGCTACCACATCTCCATTATACGCCGCTAATATAGGTGTTCCGGCTGGTGCCGCCAAGTCAATACCATTGTGGAATTTCTCAATACCCAAAGTAGGATGAATACGATATCCATAATCGTCAGAAAGTCTTTTATAACCCGGACACGGAAATGCAAACATACCACCGTCGTATACCCTGGCAGTAGCATTTGCTGCCGCTAATCTTGCTTTCTCTTCTGCAATCGCTTTCTCCAACGCAGCAATTTCTGCGTTCTGGGTTGCGATCATATCCTCATATTCCTTAATTGCCGCTTCCTTATCAGTAATATCCGCAGACACAGAATTAATCTGTGCTTCTTTCTCGGAAATCAAGGTGCTGACCGCTGATTCTTCTTCCTCGACTGCAAGCTTTGCCTCATCCAGAATTGCTTTCTCTGCTTCCAGTTCTTCCTTACAAAGTGCAATCATTTCTTTGGTCTGCACATATTCATCCAGCTTATTTCTATCATATGCTGAAAGCGCTTCAATATAATCCGCTTTATTCATGGAATCTGAAAAACCGTTCGCAGAAAACAGAAGTTCCAGATATAGCGTATCTCCTTTTTCATACATAAACTTGATACGCTCTTTCATCGCCTCATACTGAGCTTCCTGTTTGGCGATGGCATCATTTAATTCTTCCGTAGTTGTTACGATTTCAGCTTCTTTTTCGGTAATCAGATTTTTGTATTCTTCAATTTTCTCTTGAATTGTGCCAAGCTCTGCATCCAACTGTGTTACATAAGTCGTCAAATCACTTTTGGATTTCTCCAGTTCTTTTTTAACTTTCTCTACATCGGTCAAACCAGATTTTAACGTCTCAACTTCCTTTTTGGCTGCCTCAACTTCTTTTTCCTTCTCCTGAATGCTCTCGTTCGTTACCGCTTGAACATCCTGTGTTGGAAAGAGAAATATCATGCTGATACAGGCCACAGCACACAATATTTTCTTCAAAAACTTCATTGGGTCATGCTGCCTTTCATCTGTTGCAAACCTGCTACTATACTCTAAGATGTTTTCTAACAGTCACAATACTTCCCAGGAAACCAATACCAACACCAATACCAAGTGATACCGGAGTCAACAGACTGAAAATTTCTTCCACTGTCAGGAAACTAAGTAATGAGGAAAGCATAGAAAATCTTTCCAGAACATAGTTCATTACAACATTGTACATAACGTAAATAAATACAAGCGGAATGGCTGCTCCAATCAGACCAATCAACATACCTTCAATGACAAAAGGTGATCTTACGAAAAAGTCTGTTGCACCAATATATTTCATAATATTAATTTCTTCTTTTCTGACAGAAATACCAATTGTAACCGTATTACTAATTAAGAATACAGATACCGCAAACAAAATACCGATAATACCTACGGAAACATAGGCTACTAATGCATTTATACCGGTTAAAGTTGTTGCTGTAATCTCAGAACGGTTAACCATTCTGACACCCTCTACGGATTCCAGATAAGTTACCAATGCTGATTGCATGGAAACATCATTCAAATAAATCTCATAGTTGGCAGAATCGGCAAGCGGGTTTTCTGTAAATCCATCTGCATATTCACCCAGATATTCTGTTTTGAAGCTTTCCCAAGCTTCTTCTGCAGATACGAAATGAATATTAGATACTTCAGGTCTTTTGGAAATCAATTCACCAATTTCCTGAATTCTTGTATCTTCAATTCCTTCATCAAAGAAAACGGTAACAGATACGCCCTGCTCCGCAGTCTTCACGATGTTCTGGAAATTCATAACAATCGCATAGAACAATCCAAACAAAAACAAACATGCACTAATCGTCGCAATGGATGCAAGAGTAAACCACTTATTTCGGAAAAGATTGCTGAATCCCTGACGAAGTGTGTAAAATAAAGAACTAATCCTCATCGATATATCCTCCTTTTTCTTCGTCGCTGACAATCACACCTTTTTTCAGTGTAACAACTCGCTTCTGCATTGCATTAACGATTTCTCTGTTATGTGTAACAACCAATACCGTAGTACCATTCTCGTTAATCTGCTCTAACAGCTTCATGATTTCCCAAGAGTTCTTCGGATCAAGATTACCTGTCGGCTCATCAGCAAGAAGAATCGTCGGTTTATTAACCAACGCTCTGGCAAGTGCTACTCGCTGCTGCTCACCACCGGAAAGCTGTCTTGGTTTTGCTTTATATTTACCAGCCAGACCCACAATAGCAAGAATACTCGGTACATTTTTCTTAATTTCTTTATTGGATTTCTGTATAATTCTCTGTGCAAAAGCCACATTGTCATATACATTTCTATCCTTCAACAGACGGAAATCTTGGAATACAATACCAATATTACGTCTGAATTTCGGTATCTTTCTATGCTTGATTTTAGACAAGTCATATCCCATTACGTTAATATAACCATCTGAAATTGTAAGTTCACGCAACAACAGTTTAATCAAAGTTGATTTTCCGGAACCACTGTCACCAACAATAAATACAAACTCTCCCTTGTTAATATGAAGGTTAATTTCTTTCAATGCCGGCGCACCTGTTGAATATGCCTTGCTGACATTTGTCAGAGTAATAATTTCATTGTTCTCCGCAGCCATTTTTTTCTTTTTCTTTTTTACAGGCATAGTCGTGCTTCCACTCTTGTTCTTTTTCTCTTCCACAATAATTCTCCTCTTTAATACTCAAAACTCTCCATGTACTTCATGTATTTAACAACCATAAGTGCAATTTTGAAAGTAATCGCATCTTCGAATACTCTCAAATCCAGTCCTGTACTTTTCTGTAATTTATCCAGTCTGTAAACAAGTGTATTTCTGTGAATGAAAAGCTGTCTGGAAGTTTCTGATACATTCAGACTGTTTTCAAAGAACTTATTAATAGTTGTCAGTGTCTCTTCATCGAAATCATCCGGACTCTTACCATCAAAAATTTCTTTGATAAACATCTTGCAAAGCGGAATTGGCAACTGATAAATCAAACGGCCAATACCGAGTTCGCTGTATGCAATCACATTTCTTTCACCAAAAAAGATTTTACCAACATCAAGTGCCATCTTAGCTTCCTTATAAGAACGGCTCACTTCTTTAATTTCATTGACAATCGTACCATAAGCAATACGAACATTTTTCATATTTTCCTTCTCTAAAAATGCTCCAATGCCTGCTGCCGTTTTCTCGATTTCCTTAATGTTGTCTCCCTCAGATAAATCTTTTACAACGATAACATTGTTCTCATCTACCGCAGTAATGAAATCTTTGCTGTTTGCACCAAAATAAGTGCGCATTACTTCCAGAACATTGTTTTCTTTCGCATTGTCTGTTTCTATAATCATAGCGACACGCTTATCATCCGTCTGAATATGTAATTTCTTCGCGCGACTATAAATGTCCACCAACAACAGATTGTCAAGCAAAAGGTTTTTGATAAAGTTATCCTTATCAAATCTCTCTTTATAAGCAACTAGCAGATTCTGAATCTGAAATGCTACCATCTTGCCAATCATATAAACATCTTCACCGATACCACCTGCAATCAGAATATATTCCAGCTGCTGTTCGTCAAATATTTTAAAATATTGATATCCCTGTATCTCCTGTGAATCAGCCGGTGATTTCGCAAACTCTGCTGCCGGTTTGCCGCACTTCTCCATCTCATCTGCTGTCATGGCAACTGCCTTGCCATCAATATCCATCACACAAAGTTCTACACGCGTGATAGACTTCAAGCCTTCAATTGTGTTCTGTAAAATCTGATTTGATATCATAATGGTCCCACCCCTTTAAAATAGATTAGTAAGCTGCTAACATTGTCGTTTTGCCAAATTTATTTAAGCAATTTACACAACATTACCCACTACTAATTTCTGCAAAATACCACATCTGTTTTTTATTTTAATCTATATTAACAAAAAAATCTACCTTTAATCATGATTTTTTTGTGTATTTTTCAACTAAAAAGCCAAAATTTCCCTGAAAAATTTTTTAGACAAACTACACAAAAAAATAGAGCGGTTAAAAACCCCTCTATTTTTTATATTTATTTACCTGTCTATTAAACAAAACATTCCAGATTCTTTTTATTACTTTGGCATGTGGCGCTTCCTTTTTCCAGACACAGTTCATATGCTCCGGCAGGCCAATCCAGATTCCTGTATTCATGTATGGTTTCGTCTGCTCAATCCATTTCTGCTGCATAGAAAAAGGCATTCTGGCAATGGTAACAACCGGTGCTATCATATTAATTTCATTAATAACATCTTCCCTTTTTTCTTCCAATTCGGGAATTGCCATCGTTCCAACCACCGTAATACTATCCTGCAATTCAAGAAGCTCATGCTTCAATTCCTCTGCATGCTCCTCTGAATCCGAAAGCACCAGAACAGATTTGTGCGTTCTTGCCATTTTGTGCAGAAAATTTTTGAGAAATTCTTTCTCTGTGACCTCACGATATCTGTTTCTTGCAGTAATCTCTGCTGCCTTCAGAATCTCCGTGTCTCCCCACAAAGTCAAATCCGCAGACTCTACCCATTCTTTACAGGCTTCGTTTTTGCCGGCTTCCAGCAGTACAGGAATCGTAATATATAAAATTGTATGCACAGCACCTTCCTGTAAAAACTTCTCTGCCACATTCAATGACTCTTTTACATAACGGTCCTGCAAACTTATTCCTAAAAGATTTATCTTTTTCATATTTGTTTCAATATTTAATAGAAAATTGCTGTCCATACCAGCTCAAAAATCATATAGCCAACACCCAACACAATACCAATAATGAGCGGAATAGTAATCATTCTTTCCTTCTTTTCCTTGCGTTTTGCCCAGATACTTCCAAGATGCTCTGCTCTGTCCTCGTTCTTGGCAATCCATGCAAGAACACAAATAGCAAGTGCTGTACAAACAATAGCCACGAGAAGATATGGTCCGATTGCCATTATCAGCATATCCTGTGTCAGCATGTCATCCACCTGTCCGCTTGTATACGTTCCCGGTTCCAGCTTTTCTACCAAAAACATCAGACAAACCTGTTCCATATTGACTACCATATGTGCAATGGTAGACCCCCATAAACTACCGGTTGCTTCTACTAATAGAGCAAACATGATACCAATTGCAAAAGCATATGCCGCCTGATTAAAATTCATGTGCATCAGACCGAAAAGCAAAGAAGACAGGATAACCGACCAGAACACAGAGCCTGATTTCTTATATCCCCGGAAAATCATTCCACGAAATACAAACTCTTCACAAAACGGTCCAAACATTCCCATCAAAAATAACATAATCGGAAATGGTATCTGTAAAACTTCTCCGCTGATGGAATTGACTGCATTATCCACAAACAACATGGATATCGCATTAATCGCTGTCATAAGTGGCATACACAAAAAGGTATATAAAACCACCATCAAGGCAGACGATATTTTCATTTTATGATACCCCAACATCTCATTTAAATCACTCTTAGAGCACAGTGCAAAAATAAGTGTCGGTACTATCAGCATTAACTGACTGATAACCAGATTCAGTACTATTCCGATGTCCACTGTACCTTTTGAATAATAATATGCCAGAGTCAGTAGTGCAATAACTGCTAAATCTACCAGAATAATAGTCATGTACAGCCAATTCGCCCTCTTACTGTTCATTTACAATTAACCTTCCATCATAAAATTAACTAATCTGCTTGTATCTTCCGGTTCATATGCGATAATTTCAAGTTCATCAATTGTTCCATCAGAAAAAATGTTTGCTAAAGATACATACTGGGAAAGTTTGGATTTCAGGTTCAATCTGTCTCCTTCACCTGTTACCAGTTCTACTTTACCTTTACAGCTGTCTACTACTTTAAAAAATTTGTCAATGTCTCTAATGTTCTGAATTTTCATTTTGCTACCTCGCGTCGCCTTACGACACTTTCCTTTCTTTTTTCATAATTTCCTCGTTTATAGATTATACTATATTATCAAAAAGTTGCAAGTTCCTACAATTTCCGAATCGCTTTTTCTCCAATTTCGATTTTTCTTGTCTTTAAAAGATGTCCTACCGCTCTTTTAAACTCATTCTTACTCATCTGGGTTTCACGGCGAATCGTTTCCGGAGATGCCTTATCCGTAAAAGGCAAAACTCCATCAAAGCTTTCTATAATCTGCATTACCTTCTCCGCATCCTTCTCAATCTGAAGATAAGCCTTCTCACGGATACTAAGATTTAACTTACCATCTTCTTTCACGGAAGAGACTCTTGCCGTAATCTGCTCACCGATTTTTACCTCACCATATAACTCTTTCTTCGGAATCAAACCGGAATAAATATCATCCACAGCTACGAATGCACCAAAATTCTCGCTGATTTCATAAACCGTTCCCTGTACGCGGTCATCCTTCTGATAAGAACTGTCCTGTTGCAAGTAAGGATAAACATTCATTGTCGCGCACAGACGATTGCTTTTATCAATGTAAAGCGCCGCAAGACATTCCTCGCCTTCTCTGACTTTTTTCGTCTGCTCCTTAAACGGAAGTAACAAATCCTTTTCCAGACCCCAATCCAGAAACGCACCAATTTTACCAGTCTGCACAACATGCATTCTGGCAATTTTGCCGAGTGTAATCTTTGGAGTATTTGTTGTTGCAATCAAACGGTCCTTGGAATCACGATAGATAAAAACTTCTATCGTATCGCCAAGTTCTTTTCCCATCGGAACCTGTTTAGCCGGAAGAAGAACTCTCTCTCCCTGACTTTCTTGGCTCTCTGCCAGATATACACCGAATTCTACTTTTTTTACTATGACTAATGTCTGTATTTCACCTAATGCTATCATTTTTAACCTCTTCCGCCTTCCAATTCTATTATACTGTAAGGCTTACCATCTTCTCCATTTAAACATACCGTATAAATGCTTCCTGTTTCATTTACCGCTACTACCGGTATGATTCTATTATTCAATACGGCCTGTTTTTTGTATTCTGTACGCAATTGGCTAATCTGAAACTCCTTTGGTACATAATCCATCGCCATGCGAACATACTGTCCGTTATTCACATGACCATTCGTGTCTAAGTGATGTGGACGTACCAGAATTTCTTCCTGTTCTGTTCCATTGTCGGGCACAGCAATTTTTCGAGGCGCATAGTCCATGTCCAGTTTCTCTGCCAGAACATATTTCTCTAACATATCCGGTGTCGGCTTTGTCGGCATCATTTTGGAAATATCCATCAAAGTCCAGATAGAATTCGCATAAGCCAGTCTTTCGCCGGCTTCTGTATCCATCCAGAAATTACGGCTTCCCATAAAACCTTTAAAATCATATGGTGCTGTACCAACGATAACCCTTTCATTCAAATGCGGATATCTTTTCACTACAATCTGCCATGCAGAAAGTACCCACGCCAGATGCCGTTCTTTCAAATAATCAATGCCCAGTCCCAAATCTTCCGAATGAAATGTAGAACTGTCCTGAAAATAATCTAACAAAGATTCCAGCGTAAGATTTCCGTCTACACCAACTTCACTATATCGTATTCTGCTTTGAAAAGTATACATGTGCTGCCTTCTTTCCATTATATAATAAATTTTCGTTTTGCTCCCGCCAGAATCAACAAAACCCCGATGAAAAATCATCGGGGTTTATTACTGGGCTACAAGGATTCGAACCTTGAAATGACGGAGTCAGAGTCCGTTGCCTTACCGTTTGGCGATAGCCCATCAGCACTACAATTTGGTATTATACAGTATGTTTGGATTGTTTGCAAGTCCTTTTTTAAAAATTTTTTAAA
>JAGAPK010000025.1 GCA_017623295.1 Lachnospiraceae bacterium
CTTCTTATTTACCATGATCAATTCACTCATAATATATATCCCTTACCCTTTCAACTTGTGTTTTTCCGAACGTTCGGAAAAGCTGTTTATTTGTTATATTTAGGTTCGCGCTTACCTTATAAATACATTTTAAACTTTGCGCAATCAGCAGATTATTCAAAAAAACCTTGCATACGCAAGGTTTTTATGTTATAGTATCAAAGTGTGCGTGGATTGGCTACGCCACGAGCGAGAAAACACATATGTTGATTGTCTGTCGGTGCTTCATGACGCGGAGGTAGGCAGATGAGCAGGTTTTTTCCGAAAAGACATATGGAAGAAAATGAAACCAAATGGAGGTAAGAAAAATGAGCGTTATTTCAATGAAACAGTTATTAGAAGCAGGTGTTCACTTTGGACATCAGACAAGAAGATGGAACCCTAAAATGGCTCCTTATATCTTCACAGAAAGAAATGGTATCCACATCATCGACTTACAGAAATCTGTAGGTAAAGTAGATGAAGCTTACAAAGCAATCTTTGATGTAGCTTCCCAGGGTGGTACAATCCTTTTCGTTGGTACAAAGAAACAGGCTCAGGATGCTGTTAAGACAGAAGCAGAGCGTTGCGGTATGTACTATGTAAATGAAAGATGGTTAGGTGGTATGTTGACAAACTTCAAAACCATCCAGTCCAGAATTGAAAGATTAAAAGCAATCGAAACAATGTCTGAAGACGGTACTTTCGATGTGCTTCCTAAAAAAGAAGTTATTCAGTTAAAGAAAGAATGGGAAAAATTAGAGAAGAACCTTGGCGGAATCAAAAACATGACAAGAATTCCTGACTGTATCTTCGTAGTTGACCCTAAGAAAGAAAAAATCTGTGTTCAGGAAGCTCACTCTCTTGGTATCACATTAATCGGTATTGGTGATACAAACTGTGATCCTGAAGAACTTGATTATATTATTCCTGGTAATGATGATGCTATCAGAGCTGTAAAATTAATCGTTGCTAAAATGGCAGATGCTGTTATTGAAGCAAATCAGGGTGCAGAAGCTTATGTTCCGGAAGTAGAAGAAACAGCAGCAGAAGATATTGAAGAAGTAGCAGAAGAAGCATAATTATCAAGAACAATATAAAACAGGAGGACACTTAAAATGGCTATCACAGCAGCAATGGTAAAAGAATTAAGAGAAATGACCGGTGCAGGTATGATGGATTGTAAAAAAGCTCTTGGCGAAACCAATGGCGACATGGATGCAGCGGTAGAATATTTAAGAAAAAATGGACAGGCAAAAGCAGAGAAAAAAGCTAGCAGAATCGCAGCAGAAGGTCTTTGCCGTGTTGCAGTTAAAGATGATAAAACAGTAGCAGTTGTAGAAGTTAACTCTGAAACAGACTTCGTTGCTAAAAATGCTGATTTCCAGGCATATGTTGAAGCAGTTGCTAATCAGGCAGTAAATTCTGATGCAGCAGATATGGATGCATTCATGGCAGAAGCATGGAACTTAGATTCTTCCAAGACTGTTAAAGATGCACTTGTTGATAAAATTGCAGTTATCGGTGAAAACTTAACAATCAGAAGATTTCAGAAGGTTGTTGCAACAGAAGGTTGTGCAGTTTCTTACGTTCACGGTGGCGGTAGAATCGGTGTTATCGTAGAAGCAGCTACTGACGTTGTAAACGATGCAATCAAAGAAGCTATGACAAACATCGCTATGCAGGTTGCAGCTTTAAATCCAAAATATGTTTCTACAGAGGATGTATCTGAAGAATACAAAGAGCATGAGAAAGCAATCATCGCTGAGCAGATTAAGAATGATCCTAAGATGGCTGGTAAACCGGAAAAAGTTATCGAAGGTGCTGTTGTAGGTCGTCTTAACAAAGAATTAAAAGAAGTATGTCTGTTAGAGCAGGTATATGTTAAAGCAGAAGACGGAAAACAGTCTGTTGCAAAATATATCGAACAGGTTGCTAAAGAAAACGGTGCTAACCTTTCTATCAAATCCTTCGTTCGTTTCGAAACAGGTGAAGGTCTTGAGAAGAAAGAAGAAAATTTCGCAGAAGAAGTTGCAAAGCAGATGGCAGGTAACTAAGATAGAATTCTTAGAATAGACAAAGCCAGAAAATGAAATATTTGAATGAAATGATGAGGCATCATTGCTTATAGAAATATAGGTGATGATGTCTTTTTTTTCTTGTCTGTAAAATGGAAGTCATTTTTGCTGCGAATGTTGTATTATTTATTTTGGATGTACGGATATATCTTTTATACCATGTGAAGTGGTGCTCTATGTTTATTTATGCTATAATTTAAAAAAGCTTGCGAGGTAATTAAAAGTGTTGTGTTATTGTGATAAGTGATTCAGAATCAAATAAGGATATTGAATAGTTTATTTAAGAAGCGATGAGAAGACTGAACAAAATTGGGGATTAGTACATGTGCAGATGATGTGTTTTTGAAAACTATTGAGAAAGTGAGTCCTGTTGATAATTTATAGGTATAGTCTGTCTGAACTATTCCAAAATGAGAAAGAAGGTAGTTTTGATGAGTAATATAGATATTATTTTTTTGCAGAAAGTCTCTGGAATCTTAGAAGATGCCAGAAAAAACGTAAAAACAGCAGTAAATTTATCTATGGTATATAGTTATTATGAAATTGGTCGAATAATCGTTGAAGAAGAACAAAATGGACATGAGAAAGCTGATTATGGAAAATATATTTTAAAAGAATTGTCACAGTATTTGACAGAACATTTTGGAAAAGGGTTTTCTGTTACAAATTTGAAACAGATGAGACAATTTTACATTGTATATTCGAAAGACCAAATTAGTCAGACGCTGTCTGACCAATTTCCAGAACTTCCTCAAAATCATTCTGGAAGACAATTTTATCTTAGTTGGTCGCATTATCTGCAATTAATGCGTATAGAAAATATTGATGAAAGACATTTTTACGAGATTGAAGCCGTACAGAATGATTGGAGTCTTACGGAATTGAAAAGGCAGTTTAACAGTGCTTTATACGAGAGATTAGCCTTGAGTAAAGATAAAGATAAAGTATTTGAATTGGCACAAAAAGGACAGGTTATAGAGAATCCGCAGGATTTAGTAAAAGATCCATATGTGTTAGAGTTTCTTGGATTAGATGAGTTGCCAGAGTATTCAGAAACGGAATTGGAATCCAGGATAATTGATCAATTGCAAAAATTTTTATTAGAGTTAGGCAAAGGATTTACTTTTGTTGGAAGACAGGTAAGATTTACATTCGAGGAAGAACATTTCCGAGTTGATTTGGTATTTTATAATCGCTTGCTTCGCTGCTTTGTATTGTTTGATTTGAAAATCGGTGAGTTAAAGCATCAGGATATTGGACAGATGCAGATGTATGTGAATTACTATGTATGTGAATTACTATGATAGAAAAGTAAAATTAGAGGATGAAAATAGAACTATTGGGATTATTTTATGCAAAGACAAAAAGCAATCAATTGTAGAAATGACTTTGCCGGAAGATAATAATCAGATTTTTGCAAGTAAGTATCAGACGGTGTTACCAAGTAAAGATGAGTTGAAGAAGATTTTGGAGGAACAAACTTACTAAAAGAAGAGAAGGAAACAATTTCATGAAACTATAAATGGATTGGAGGTACTATATGAAAGCTAAAATAAATAATACAATAAGAACAACTGGAATAAAGGTTAATGAAGAGAACCTTTTTAGGGAGATGGCAAAGGAGTTTAATACTGCGATAAGCAAAGCTACATATGTTGAGATAATACATAAGAATCCAGTTGAATTTAGCTCGCGTTATAGAGTTGGTGGAGTTGCAAAAGTTGAATTAGGTGACCTTATGTTATTAACATATGATAAAGCAAGTAACGAATTAAGAATATGTATTTTACAAGCCAAGTATAAGAAAGGAAGATATTATTATTTCTTAAATTTTCATGCAGATATATTTCAATGGGAATTATTAAATGCAAAACCTTTTATTACTAATAAGAGTAAAAAATTTAATTTTCCATCTAATATCTTGAATTTTCGAGATGATTATGACAGTATAACTGCATATGGAATATTTTATGAAGATAATATATCGAAGGAAATTGATTTCTTATATACATTGCCTAAACATATACAACCACGTAATTATCCAAAAGGAAAGATTACCAATGGTGTTAGAAGTTTTTATTTTAGATGCCCTAAACATCAAGGTAGTCCAAATAGTATGTGTAAAGTAGGAATAACTCCTAAAGAAGCAATTTCAACTTGCTCGTTGGATGTATTTGAAGAGCAAGTGCTTAGGTGTAAAGTAGGTGCACCAATCAATGACGCTAAAGTAAGAAATTGGGTTGCACGTTTGTTGCTTAGTCATAAAGGTAGTTCAGCTACACCAGAAGTAATTGATGATTTGTTGGAATATTTGGATGTGAGAGATGACTATATTGATGAGGAGTATGGTTTTGAGGGTATTCCTTCAGTAATGGTGGTTGTTACAGATAGTGAAAAAGCCAAAAGTAATGAAACTTCCCAGTTCATCCGATATATATAGAAAGTGCAGGACACTCAGGAAAAGGATTTCGAATAAAGTCAAAGGAGGACGCAGAAATGAGTAAAATTGATGGTTATGGTGCATACCAGAATTATTATGAAAGCACAATGAAAGCCAAAAAGGCAAAAGAGACGGAACAGACTGAAAAACAGAATGTTTCATCATTAAAGGCTTCACAGGCTGAAAAAGCAGAGAAAGAAAACAAAGTTCAGTTAAGTGACAAAGCAAAGAAATTATTGGAAGAATTAAAGAAAACCTATGGCAATATGGATTTTATTGTTGCTGACTATGACAGTGAAGAAGAAGCAGCTGCATATCTTGCCAGAGGAACGAAAGAATACAGCGTACTGATTGAGCCGGAAACGTTAGAAGCGATGGCAGCGGACGAGGAAACAAAGAATAAATATATCGGTATTTTAGAAGATGCAGTAGGAAAACTTTCTGATATGAAAGACAACCTGGGGGATAAAGCAGACGAAGTGACACATATTGGAATTTCCATCGATATGGATGGAAAAGTATCTTTTTATGCAGACCTGGAAAAAGTCAGTGAACGCCAGAAAGAATTTGTAGAAAAAATGATAGAAGGCAAGAAGGCCCAAAAAGAAGAGCAAGCCGAGAAAGATGAAAAAGCCGAGCAAGCCGAAAAAGAAGCGAAAACGGAAAAGTCGGAAAAGGTTGAGAAAGAAAATACGAAAGCAAAACGAACAAGGGTACAGGCGGATACCATAGAAGAACTGCTTGAAAAAATAAATGCAGTGGACTGGAATCAGATTAAAAAGGAAGAAGTACCGGAAAGCGGAAGCCGTTTTGACTTTAGTATATAATAGCATTTTTAGTAATTCATGGAATTTTGGTATTGAAATGAGCCAGATGGGCATACTCATAAAAAGAAAAATAGGGAAAACAGGAAGGAGTATGCCCATATGGATTTTAAAAACAGTGAAACGAAGACTAATTTGATGCGTGCCTTTGCAGGAGAAAGCCAGGCGAGAAACCGGTACACAATCGCTGCAGCACAGGCAAAAGAAGAAAAATTGTATGTTGTAGAAGCAGTTTTTCAGTTTACGGCAGATCAGGAAAGAGAACATGCGGAGATTTTTTATAAGCATCTGAGTGAACTTGCCGGGGAGAATATAGCTATTGAAGGGGCATACCCGGTTGACCTGGCAAAGGATATTTCCAAGCTGTTACGTATGGCACAGCACAATGAATACGAAGAACATGACGATGTTTATAAGAATTTTGCGAAGAAAGCCGAGGAAGAGGGCTTTCTGGAAGTAGCAGCATCTTTTAACATGATCGCAGAGATTGAGAAAACGCATGGAGATCGTTTTGGTCAGTTTGCAGATTGGCTGGAACAGGGAAAACTGTTTGTTTCCGATGCGAAAACAGCATGGATGTGTATGGAGTGTGGCAATATTTATTATGGAACACAGGTTCCGGAAGCTTGTCCGGTCTGCCATAATGATAAAGGTTATTTCATTCGTCTGGAATTAGCACCATATACAACTGTAAAGGCGATGTAAGTTGCAGTAAAAAGTTGGTAAAATTGGTCGTATTTTAAGAAAATTTTAGAATTTTTTCGTAGTGGACGCATTTACAAGTGAAAACGAAAATGATAAAATTAAGCGAATATCAAGGGATAGGTATTTGCTTATTTTATTTTGCAGGAAAATGGTAAACGAAAATATTGAAAAGAAAGAGTGAGGTTATGTATTTAAATTCATTCAGCATTGGTGTAATCAGTCAGCACAGTCAGCAAATTGTGAATGTGATTCAGACACTTGCTCCTCTTGAAGATAGTGAGTATCAAATTCAAGCAAGTAGCAAGGAAACAGAAGAAATTTTAAAGGGAATGCCGGCACTTGACAGTCTGGTAATTCTTGACAGAAGAACAGAAGACCTAGAATTGTGTAAAAAGGCGCAGGTGGGAAGAATTGCTTTGATTATTTCCCAGAATGCGTTAGCGGGAATGGCAGATGAGTTATTACAAAAAGTAGATGATTTGTGGATTTTGCCGGAAAATTGTTATGATGAGAAATTACTGAGCCATTATTTTACACAGACAATAACCGTAATGAAACAACAGGCAGATTATCGTAAATTGCAGATAAGTGTGGATTCTGCCATTGACAGTGTTCCGAATCTGGTATGGTTTAAGGACCTTACGGGAGCCCATTTGAAGGTAAATGATGTGTTTTGTAAGGCATCTAATAAGACCAGAGAACAGATATTTAAAAAGCAGCATGCCGAGATATGGGAAGTGCCTCGGGAAGAAGAAGGCGAATTTTCCTGTTACGAATCTGAGAAGGCAGTAGTGGAAGCTGGGAAAACATGTACCTTTGATGAGAAAGTAAAGACACAGCAGGGAATGAAGATGTTTAAAACCTATAAATCTCCGCTGATTGATAAAAATGGTGAGATTTTTGGTACCTGCGGTATTGCAATGGATATCACTGATTTGAGAAATGTGGGAAACCAGGTAGATGTCCTGTTAGAAGGTATGCCTTTTGGTATTCTTCTGGTAGATAAAGATAATAAAATTGTCAGCGTCAATCATAAGATTAAATTTTATCTTCATGAGAATGAGCAGACAATTGAAGAAGTGATTGACCAGGATTATCAGACATGGAAAGCTGATATTTTAGAAAAGAACTTTGAGATTGTAGAGCAGAAAGAGGAACATGAACTTGTGCTTCGGCTTAAACAGCAGCCGCGATACATCCGTATGAAAGAAGAACCTATTCTGGATGCGTTTGGTGATGAAATCGGATGCAGCGTATTTATGAGTGATGTTACTTCGGAATGGAGTTTCCAGGAAGAACTTCGGAAAGAAGTGGAGAAACAGACCAGAAAGGCTATTTTGAAACAGAAACAGGTAGAGCGTCTGTATACACAGGCCGTTCAGGCACTTGCCAGCACGATAGATGCCAAAGATAAATATACTAATGGTCATTCCATGCGTGTTGCAGAATATGCACGCGAAATAGCAAGAAGACTGGATATGACAGAGAAGGAGCAGGAAGATATTTATCATATGGGACTGCTTCATGACATCGGTAAGATTGGTATACCGGATGAAATTATCAATAAGCCTTCCCGTCTTACGAATGAAGAATATGCTATTATTAAGACACATCCGGTAGTAGGTGCGGATATTCTGAAAAATATGACAGAAAGCCCTGAAATTGTTGTGGGTGCAAGATGGCATCATGAGCGATATGATGGCAAAGGTTATCCGGATGGATTAAAAGGCAATGAAATCCCGATTATGGCAAGAATTATTGGTGTAGCTGATGCCTATGATGCAATGACTTCAACGAGAAGTTATCGTTGTGTTTTACCGATAGAAGTTGTGAAAGAAGAAATTGAAAAGGGAAAAGGCACACAGTTTGATCCATTGTTTGCCGATGTAATGCTTTCTATTATAGAAGAGGAGCAAAGCCAAATAAGAAAATCGGTATAGCATACGAAGAAAAACAGCACAAAAAAATAGCATAAAAAACGATATAACGAATAAAAAGTACACTGGAATAAATTTCAGTGTATTTTTTTTGTAAAATTTCTTTTCGTAATTCCACAGATGTGTTATGATAAGAAAGAAAATATTAAGGAGTCGGTGAAGATGACCACAGTAGGCGACGATGCAGCAAACAGACTGGCACGACGGAAGCGTGTACAGTTTCTAAAAAAGTTAATCATCTTCATCCTCGTTATGGCGATATTGATTCCAACAATTCTTTGTATTATTCTGGGTGTGCAGCTTCATAGTGTGCGTAAAGAATTGAAGGAATTGCAGGCACAAGTAAAAGAAACATCTGTTATTTATAGCGCAGATGAAGTGGAAGAAGAGACTGGTGCCGAAGAGAACACAGATGATTTAGTATCCGGGGTAGATACGTCGGATTTGGATTCAGATTTAACAGATGATGCGACAGACGAGCTGTTGTATGATGAGAATGTTCGTAAGGTTTATCTGACTTTTGATGACGGACCTAGCAGTAATACGGAGCAGATTCTGGATATTCTGGCGGAATATGATGTAAAAGCAACTTTCTTCGTAGTAGGGAAGGAAGAAGAAAAATATCAGGCGTTATATAAAAGGATTGTAGACGAAGGGCATACACTTGGGATGCACTCATACAGTCATAAGTATGACGAGATTTATCAATCTGTGGACAGCTATGCGCAGGATATGAGTAAATTGCAGGAGTTTCTGTATGATTTGACGGGAGTTGAATGTAAGTTTGCAAGATTTCCCGGTGGAAGCAGTAATGCAGTCAGCAAGGTAGATATGCGTGAATTGATTGACTATCTGGATGAGCAGGAAATTGTTTATTTCGACTGGAATATTTCTTCCGGTGATGCGTCCAGCGGCTATATCAGTACCGATGAAATTCTGACCAATTGTATGACACAGCTGCCGCAGTATAAAGAGTGTATTATTTTGATGCATGATGCGTCAAACAAAGATACAACAGTAGAGGCATTGCCAATGCTAATTGAACAGATTCAGGCAATGGAAGATACCATAATCGTTCCGATAACGGAAGATACGGAACCGATACAACATATTAGAAATGACGAAAGAATGGAGGATAATTAGGATGGGCTTTTTTTCAGATTTGAAGGAAGATTTATCCCAGGCTGTAAACGAATTGATGCCGGAGGAGGAGTTAGAGGCTGCTCTTGCTGCAGAAGGTGTACAGGAGAAAAAAGAACCGGAGAAAGCATCAGGTAATGTTTTTTCACCGGAGGAATTGAGTGATATGCTGGACAAGGTGGAAGCAATTGGTAATATCAATGAAAGTGTAAATACAGCACCTGTAGAAAGTGTAAAAGAAGTACAGCAGCATAAAGAGGAAATCGGTTTGGATACAAAGAAATCCTTCCGGGAAAAAAGAGGGGAAGAGAAGAAAATGGAATTTCAGGCTACAAAAATGATGACAGATGAAACAGCAATTGTAACAGAAGGTATGTCTATTACCGGTGATATCAGCTCCGGTGGCTCTTTGGAACTGATTGGTACAGTAAGAGGTAACATTGATATTCTTGGTAAATTAAACATAACAGGTGTAATTGAAGGTAACTCCAAAGCAGCAGAGATTTATGCAGAGGGTGCAAAGGTTACTGGAGAGATTAACAGCCAGGGCAGCGTTAAAATCGGCCAGAGCTCTGTTGTTATCGGTAATATTTCTGCAACAAGTGCAGTTATTGCAGGTGCGGTAAAAGGTGATATCGATGTAAAAGGACCGGTTATTCTGGATACATCAGCAATCGTTATGGGTAACATTAAATCCAAATCGGTTCAGATTAACAATGGTGCGGTTATTGAAGGTATGTGTTCACAGTGCTATGCAGAAGTTAACCCAACATCCTTCTTTGATGAAATTAAGAAAAAGAAATAAGTTTCAAATAGCATAACAGGAGAGTAGAAAAATGCAGCGTATTCTATTGAAGTTAAGTGGGGAAGCATTAGCCGGAGATAAAAAGACCGGATTTGATGAAGAAACAGTACGTGGCGTTGCCATGCAGGTAAAACAGCTTGTGGATGATGGCATCCAGGTTGGTATTGTAATCGGAGGCGGAAATTTCTGGAGAGGTCGTTCCAGTGAGAACATTGACAGAACGAAAGCCGATCAGATTGGTATGTTGGCAACTATTATGAACTGTATTTATGTATCTGAAATTTTCCGTTCTGTTGGAATGATGACAAATATTCTTACTCCTTTTGAGTGTGGTTCTTTTACCAAACTTTTCTCAAAAGACAGAGCCAATAAATACTTTTCCAAAAATATGGTAGTATTTTTTGCAGGTGGTACAGGACATCCTTATTTCTCAACAGATACAGGAGTTGTGCTTCGTGCGATAGAAGTGGATGCAGATGTGATTCTGCTTGCAAAAGCGGTGGATGGTGTTTATGATGATGACCCAAGAACCAATCCGGCAGCTAAGAAATACGATGAAGTATCAATTGACGAAGTAATTGAGAAAAACCTTCAGGTAGTTGATATGACTGCATCGATTTTGGCAAGAGATAATAAAATGCCTATGTGGGTATTTGGTTTAAATGAAGAAAACAGTATCGTAAATACGGTAAAAGGCAATTTTAACGGAACAAAAGTTACTGTTTAAGCAATTTTTCAGTATGAAATCTTTTTAAAATGTAAATATAAGAGAGGAAGGTATATTAGAAGATATGGACGAGAGATTAAAACCATATGATGAGAAAATGAAGAAAGCATATGATTTCCTGGTAACGGATTTTGGAACAATCCGCGCAGGTCGTGCAAATCCTCACGTACTTGATAAAATTAAGGTAGATTATTATGGAACACCTACTCCGATTCAGCAGGTAGGTAACATTACTGTTCCGGAAGCAAGAATGATTCAGATTGCTCCCTGGGAGAAGAACCTTATTAAAGATATTGAGAAAGCAATTATGATGTCTGACGTTGGTATTACACCAAGTAACGATGGTGCTGTTATCCGTCTGGTATTCCCTGAATTAACAGAGGAACGCAGAAAAGAACTTGTGAAAGATGTTAAGAAAAAAGGGGAAGACAACAAAGTTGTTATCCGTAATGCAAGACGCGATGGTAATGATGCGTTTAAGAAACTGGCAAAAGCGGAAGTTTCCGAGGATGAAATTAAAGAGTTGGAAGAACAGCTGCAGAAATTGACTGATAAATACATCAAGGATATTGATAAACTTGTGGAAGAAAAATCCAAAGAAATCCTTACGGTATAGTCGTAAATTCGATATCAGGTAAAAGAATAAAGAAATGGAGAGGGGATTGCAGGACAGTAGTGTATTCTGCTGTCCCTTTTCGAGTATAATGGGATTATGCGTATTTTTATTAAAATGTAATGTGGAGGCAGTGATATGGAAGAAGGTATGAAGATACCAAATCATGTGGCAATTATTTTAGATGGCAACGGAAGATGGGCAAAAAGTAAAGGTATGCCGAGAAATTATGGTCATGTGCAGGGAGCAAAGACAGTTGAGGTTATTTGTGAAGAAGCATACCGGATGGGAATTCAGTATTTAACCGTATATGCTTTTTCTACGGAAAACTGGAACAGACCGCAGGATGAAGTTGATGCGCTGATGAAGCTTTTGCGCAACTATATGAAAACCTGTTTGAAAACCGCTGCAAAAAATAATATGTGCGTTCGTGTCATCGGAGATAAGACCAGATTGGATGAGGACATCAGAGCACGAATCGCAGAATTGGAAGAGGCAACAAAAAATAATACAGGTCTGCATTTTCAGATTGCATTAAATTATGGCGGCAGGGATGAAATTGTTCGTGCAGTAAAGACGTTGGCAGCAAAGGTAGAAGTGGGAGAGTTAAAGAGCGAGGAAATTACAGAGCAGTTAATCAGTGATACGCTGGATACACATGGTTTGCCGGAGCCGGATTTATTGATTCGTACCTGCAATGAACAGCGCATTTCCAATTTCTTATTATGGCAGCTTGCCTATACGGAATTCTATTTTACAGAAGTAGCATGGCCGGATTTTTCTAAGGAAGAATTAGAAAAAGCTGTTGCGGCATATAATAAAAGGGACAGAAGATATGGCCTTGTGAAGGAGGAGTAAAATGTTTCGAACGAGATTGATTAGCGGAATTATTCTGGTGGTGCTTGCACTGGTGTCAATTTTGACAGGTGGATGGGTACTTGCCGGTGTGCTTTGTGCAATATCAGTCATTGCTTATCGTGAACTTACAAAAGCGACAGGTGTACATACAGAAGAGAAGAATTTCAACAGTCTGGAAATAACAGGCAGCCTGTTAATTGTATTTTATTACGTGGCGTTGGCATTTTGCATGCTTCAGACAAATAGCTATGATTTGTCAGTAGTATATCCGGTTATTACGATAAGCATTGTGATGTCATTCATTACTTTTATGTTTGTTTATGTGTTTAGTTTCCCGAAATACAAGGCGGGACAGGTGATGGCAGCTTTTTTTGAACTGATTTATGCGCCGATACTGCTTTCCTTTATTTTTATGATAAGAGAAGGATGGAGTTATGGAGTTTATCTGGTATGGCTTGTCTTTTTCTGTTCCTGGGGAAGTGATACCTTTGCATATTGTGTAGGTGTTTTATTTGGAAAACATAAAATGGCACCGAAGCTTAGTCCGAAAAAGTCCATAGAAGGTGCAGTTGGCGGCGTTGTTGGTGCGGCTGTTTTATTCGGACTGTATACTTATTTCGTAATCAATCCATTTACCGAAGAAGTATTCTGGATTCACTGGGGCAGTGCTATGTGTCTTGGTGCAGTAGGAGCACTTGTTTCGATGGTTGGAGATTTAGCAGCATCTGCGATTAAGAGAGATCATGAAATTAAAGATTACGGAAAACTGATACCGGGACATGGCGGCATTATGGACCGTTTTGACAGTGTCATTATTGCGGCACCACTTATCTTTATTGGATTAGCATTGATTACACCATAATCATTTTTGAGGATTGAAGAGAAGATACAATAGATGGAGGAGAGCATGAAAAAAATAGCAATACTGGGTTCAACCGGTTCTATTGGAACCCAGACACTTGAAATAGTAAGAAACAATCCTGATTTAAAAGTAGTTGCTATGGCAGCGGGCACAAATGTTTCTTTAATGGAGGAACAAATCAGAGAGTTTAAACCGCAAAAGGTTGCTATGTGGAGTGAACAGGCAGCAAATGACCTTCGTACACGAATCGCAGATACGAATGTGGAAGTTGTTTATGGGATGGAAGGTCTTTTAGAAGTTTCCGCAATGGATGAAATGGAAGTATTAGTGACAGCGATTGTGGGAATGATTGGTATAAGACCTACGATTGCTGCGATTGAACATGGTAAAGCGATTGCACTGGCAAACAAAGAAACTCTGGTAACAGCAGGCCACATTATTATGCCGCTTGCAGCAAAGCATAATGTACCGATTTTGCCGGTAGATAGTGAACACAGCGCAATTTTTCAGTCTATGAATGGGGAAAATAAGGAGCGAATCAGTAAGATTATTCTGACAGCATCCGGTGGTCCATTTCGTGGAAAAAGCAGAGAAGAACTGGAAAATATGACGGTAGAAGATGCACTTAAGCATCCAAACTGGTCTATGGGAAAAAAAGTAACCATTGATTCAGCTTCTCTGGTTAACAAAGGTCTTGAAGTAATGGAAGCAAAATGGTTGTTTGATGTTCCGTTAGAGAAAATTCAGGTAGTGATTCATCCACAGAGTATTATTCATTCGGCAGTAGAATACGTGGATGGCGGTATTATGGCACAGCTTGGTACACCGGATATGAAATTACCGATTCAGTATGCACTTTTTTATCCGGACAGAAGACCGATGGATGGAAAAAGAGTAGACTTTTTTGCTTTAAAACAGCTTACCTTTGAGGAGCCGGATACGAAAACGTTCCGAGGCTTGCAACTTGCCTATGATGCAGCCAAAACGGGCGGTAGTCTTCCAACGGTATTTAATGCAGCAAATGAAAGGGCAGTTGCGTTGTTATTACAGAAGAAGATTCGTTTCTTACAGATACCGGAATTAATTGAGCAGTCTATGGAACATCATAAAGTAATTGCAAATCCTTCTGTAGATGAAATTTTACAGGCGGAAGCAGAAACCTATGAATATATTAAGCAGGTGATGAGTTAATGGCAACAATTATTTTATTTTTAGTTATTTTTGGGATTGTTGTAATATCCCATGAGTTTGGACATTTTATCATTGGAAAAAAGAATGGCATTCGTGTTGTAGAGTTTGCAGTCGGTATGGGACCGACACTGTTTTCTTTTACGAAGGGTGAAACAAAATATTCTCTGAAGCTATTGCCACTTGGCGGAGCCTGTATGTTTGATGGAGAAGATGGTGTTGCAGCAGAAGATGGCGTGCAGGATGAGCATTCTTTTTTGTCGGCTAATGTATGGGCAAGAATTTCGACTGTTTTTGCAGGACCGTTATTTAACTTCCTGCTTGCATTTGTTTTCTCTCTGATTATTGTGGCATTTACCGGAACCGACAGACCGATTGTTCAGGAACTTATGGAAAATTCGGCAGCAGGAGAAGCTGGTATTCAGGTAGGGGATGAAATAATCAGTATCAATGGTGAAAGAATCCATCTTTATCGGGAAGTCAGTTTGATTTCTGCGTTGAATAGAGGTCAGACTATGGATATCGTGATAAAAAGAGACGGCGAAAAACACGAAGTAGCACTGACACCGAGATATAGTGAAGAGGATGGAAGATATTATATTGGTCTGGTTGGAGCCGGAGAATATATGAAATGTAATCCGGCGCAGGTGTTCCAATATGGATGGTATGAAGTGAAGTATTGGGTAAAAGCTACTTATAAGAGTCTTCTTATGCTGCTTCAGGGGCAGGCGACAAAAGATGATGTTTCCGGTCCGATTGGTATTGCACAGTTTGTAGGAGACACTTATGAAGAAGTTAAGCCATATGGTATTTCTTCGATTATCTTTACGATGATGAATATTGTTATTTTGTTATCGGTCAATCTGGGTATCATGAATCTGTTGCCGCTTCCGGCACTGGATGGTGGGCGACTGGTATTTATGTTTATCGAAGTTATTCGTGGAAAGCCGATATCACCGGAGAAAGAAGGAATGGTGCACTTTGCCGGACTGGTAGTATTTATGATACTGATGGTATTTATTATGTACAATGATATTGCAAGAATTTTTCAGTAATTATTATCAGTAGGAATAATCGAATAAAAATGTTTTCAATCATAATATAAAGGAAAGCAGTTACATCGGATAAGGTGTAGCTGTTTTTTTAGTGTTATAGGAAATAGGTACTATTTTTGTCTAATATAGCATAAGAATAATTGGACAAAATACACAAAAACAAAGGAAAAAACGTTGTTAAATTGACAAAATATACAATGATGATATAATGGAACTATATAAGAATTAAGTATTTTAATAGAAATACTTTAATCAAAGTTTATTATATAAACACAAGGGGTAGGAGGTAGTAGTATGGGTAAAAAGAAAACAGCAGTTGAGGTGTATTTGTCTACGGTATTTAAGTGGGGACTTATCATATTGGTGTGTGCATGTATGTGTGCTACAACTATGTTTACAGTAGAAAAAGTTATTGGATTGTATCCGACGGTTCCCTGGCTTGCTACAATTTTATTCGGACTTATGGATATTACATTTTTCATAATTGCAATCGTGATTGTAAAAACATCCTTTGATGCGGATGGGGATTTGAAAGACGGAAGATTGAAATTAGGTAAAATCTTTTCAACTTGTGTTTTAGTTATACAGTGGAATTATCTCTTATATATGATTCCATCCAGAACTTTTTGGGGATTTTTTGTTTTTCTTTTTGATTTTGATAGCATTTTTCCTGGATATTAAATTGTTATTGGGTAATGGATTGGCTTGCATGATTTCACTTTTCATTGCATGGGGAGTACGTGGAACCAATCTTATGCCGGTAAAAGATGAGTTGTTTGTTACAGATATTGCATTGTGTCTGGTTGCACTTGTATTATCTTTGGCAGGATTACTTATTTTTGTATTCTTTGTAGCACACTTTCTGGTAAATGCCAAAAAAGATGAGTTAGAAAAGAACAACGAACAGGTTATGAGTGTGTTAGCTTCCGTGCAGAGATTATCAGAGGGATTGTATACTGCAGGGAATACTCTTTCACAGG
Source organism: Lachnospiraceae bacterium (assembly GCA_017623295.1). Classification (GTDB taxonomy): domain Bacteria; phylum Bacillota; class Clostridia; order Lachnospirales; family Lachnospiraceae; genus UBA3282. Next base: position 16,231 of record JAGAPK010000025.1, read on the forward strand.
TTTCAGAAAATGAAAGCGCTTCAGCAGAAGAATTAGCAGCAACGAGTGAGCAATTAGTAGAGAGTAGCAATATACTTAGTTCAAGAACCGAGGAAAGCATGTCAAATCTCGCTGAGTTGAATGAGTGGGCAGAAGTAGTTGCGGATAATGTGGAGAAGGTAGAAACAACTTCCAAAGACTTGCTTGACAAATCATTAGAGAATGAAAAATTGTTAAATGATTTACATGTTATTAATGGCGAAGTATCTGAATCCATGAAAGCCACAACGGATATTGCACAGAAACTGTCTGATGCAGTACAGAAAATAGGTGTTACCTTAAAATTGATAAGCGATATTTCTTCTTCTACTAACTTATTAGCTTTAAATGCTTCCATTGAAGCAGCAAGAGCTGGAGAAGCCGGTAAAGGCTTTGCAGTTGTTGCAACGGAAGTTGGCAATCTGGCAAATAGTACACAGGAATCTTTAAAGGAGGTAGAGTCTGTTATTGAATTAGTACAGAATAATGTTAGAGAGATTACCGTGCAAATTGAAGAAAACTCTACGAAATTAGGAACACAGAATGAATATTTTGCAAACGTATTTGCAAGTATGAAGGATATGACAGAACTACTGAATACTTCGGTTAGTGCAATCACTACAATGGGTGATGCTCATAGCAAACAAGCGGAAGTTATTAAGAAGACAGTTTCTATCAACCAGGATATTGCAGAAAGCATTCGAAATGAGAATGAACAGTTCAATTCCATTAATGCAATGGTAGAGAATAATGCTAACGATACGGCAGAAGTAGCTACTCAGGCAAGTGCTATCAATGAAATGGTTGATGAAATGAGCCGAATTTTGAGAAGTAATGAATAAATGATATGAAATAGTTTTTGGGACTACTCGAAAGAGTAGTCCTTATTTTTCTCTGATTTTACTAAATAGACCCCCGAAATTTTGGACAGGTTGTATTCTTGTCAAAAAGAAAGAAGAAGGGTATAATCTGATTATTCTATAATTCTTAAATTCTTTTGCAGTGTAATCGCTGCGTATTCCGAGATAAGAAGGAAGCAGGAAGAGAAATTAACGGTCTTTGATAACTTAATAGGCTTTACAAACAAACTCTTTTTCGATAAAATATATTTATTAAAAAGAAAAGGAGTGAGGAAAGTGAGTGATGATGGAATGAACAGAGATGAATTATCTGCATGGGCATTGTCTATGAAGAAGTTGCTTGAACATGGATTGGTAAGCGATACGATTGAGGTCTTGAATTCGGTTATATTAACAAATGAACCGAAAGCAGGTGCAGAAACAGTGTAGTGAAAAGGAAGCGATGGCACTGTGTGAGAGAACTGGAATATAGGATTGGGATTAATAAACAAAGATGTAAAGTCTATTGAGTGCAAAGGCTTTGCATCTTTTTAGTTGGAGAAATTATGTACTACGAAACAAATGTGTATTGGAACGCAGGAGCAGTAAAAAAGATAAATCAGGATTCAGTGCTCGTGTTGCAAGCATTGACAAGCAGGGGGCGAGTACTTTTAGCAGCAGTTTGTGACGGGATGGGCGGCATGGAAGAGGGAGAATGTGCCAGTGGTTATGTGACAGAGGAACTGATAGCATGGTTTTATGACGGATTGCTTTATGCAATTGGGAAGAAGAAGCCACTTTGGGTTATCAGGCGTTCGCTGGAGCGGAAGGTTTATCAGATGCAGAACAGAATGCAGGATTATGCAAGGAAGCGAAAAATATTTATGGGAACAACCATGTCAGTCCTTGTATTGTGGGAGAAACGATATTTCATCTGGCATCTGGGGGACAGCCGGATTTATTGGATGAAAGGGCGTAGTTATATGGGGAAGCGGAGCAAATCTGCACAGAAGAAATGTACCTTAAAACAAATTACCGAGGACCATGTGCAGGGGAAAAACAGGTTAACCAAATGTGTGGGAAACTGTGGCTTTTTTGTTCCGGATTTTAAGACAGGAATTGTGAGAAGAAGGGAGGCATTTTTGCTTTGTAGTGATGGTTTCTGGAATGAGCTGCAGGAAGAAGAACTGAGGGAAGTGTTACAACCGGAAAGAATGACGGAAGAAACAAGTGAAAGGAGATTAAAAGAATTGGCAGATGCGGTCATGAGAAGAGGGGAAAAGGATAATTTGTCTGCGGTTTACATAAAATGTTTGTAAGCATTTGCGAAACTCCTATGTAGCTATGAGAATTGTACAAAATTAACAAACCAATGCAGGCACGCTTTCGCTGCACCTCGTCGCGTAGCGGTACATAAGATGCTAAAATACAGCATCTAAGTACCGACGGACTCACAGCACCTGCGTATGGTATTTGTTAATCTTGTACAAAAACATTTCATTTTTTGAGAGTTTCGCAAATAGCAATAAACGTATGCAAAGAGGAGTAAGAAAATGGAAAAAATAGAAAACATAGAAGACACAACTCCGCTTATTTTAGCGGGGAAGTATGAATTGCGAAAAGTAATCGGCGAAGGAGGCAGTGGTATTGTCTATCAGGCATGGGATAGGAATACAGAAAGATTAGTTGCTATTAAAGTGGCAAAGATGCAAGAAGAACAACTAAAAGCAGAGATGGAAATGTTAAAACGATTGAAGCATCCGATGTTGCCGGAGTTGTATGACTATTTTTATGAAGAGAATGGTTATCTAGTCATGGAATATATAGAAGGAGAAGGTTTACATAATATTATTAAAAGAGAAGGATGGATAGAAGAGAAAAAGGCGATTGTATGGACAGAACAGCTATTGTCTTTATTAGCCTATTTGCATGAGCAGAAACCGGCAGTTATCTATCGGGATTTGAAACCGAAAAATATTATTGTGTGCCCGGATGGAAAAGTACGGTTGGTAGATTTTGGAGCAGCTTTTTCTATGAATTATGATGGAAAGCAATCTGAAAATCTGGCAGGAACGGCTGGCTATGCAGCACCGGAGCAGTTGGAGCAAAAGAAGCTTGAACCCAATAGTGATATCTATACCGTTGGTGCCCTTTTATACCATATGCTGACCGGATATCATCCGGCAAAACCGCCTTATGGCATCCGTCCGGTACGGAGTATGAAGCCGGAATTGTCGAAAGGGATCGAGTGGATTATAGAGAAATGCACAAAAATGGAACCTTCTAAACGTTATCAGACGGTAGAAGAATTAAAGAAAGATTTGGGGAGAATAGGGAGGCTTGGTAGAAAGACCCCTTGTTATACATTAAAAAAGTTGGAAAAAAGAATCTGGCTGACAGACAAAAAATCCGTTGGCTTACTTGGAATAGGTTTGGGAACTCTTGTTTTTTGCACATTGGTAACCAGCATCCCACTGTTGGCGAAGGAAAAGCAAAACCTGCTTCCTGTTATTGTTTATAATAAGCAAGGGCAGAAAGTAGTGATTCGCTATGACAGTATTTATGAAACACAAGGAAATTTGGTCTTTGAACTGGAACAGGAACTTTTTTCCAAAGATGGAACACAAGAACTGTCTGTTTGTCTGACAGACTGTACGACTGGGGAACGCAAAGAGAGGACTTTTTATTTGAAGGGAGAAAATACGTTAAAAAGCAGTATCAATAATTGACGAACAGAAAGGAAAAAGCCTATAATGTCCTTTAAGGGGGTTGAGGTTATGGAAGAAGTAATGACGGATAAACAGTATTATGGAATTTTGCAAATGATAGGGATGATTCTGGACGGATGTAAAGATTTGGAAGAAGCTAAGATAAAAATAGAGGCACTTCGAGAAGGAAAAGAAAATAAATAAAAAAGAAAAGAGGATTTATATGTATCGAAATCAAACTAAGGTTGTAAAAATTGGTGATAAAGTAATTGGTGGGGGTAACCCTGTTTTAATACAGTCTATGACAAATACGAGAACGGAAGATGTGGAAGCTACGGTGGCACAGATTTTACGTCTGGAGAAAGCAGGTTGTGAGATTATTCGCTGTACAGTACCAACTTTGGAGGCGGCTGAGGCGATTAAAGAGATTAAGAAGCAGATTCATATTCCGCTTGTAGCAGACATTCATTTTGACTATAAAATGGCGATTGCAGCAATGGAAAACGGAGCAGACAAAATTCGTATCAATCCGGGTAACATCGGCGACAGAGAGAAAGTGGCAGCAGTCGTTAAAGTGGCAAAAGAGAGAAATATTCCGATTCGTGTCGGTGTCAACAGCGGTTCTTTGGAAAAAGAACTGGTGGAAAAGTATAACGGTGTAACGGCAGAAGGCATCGTAGAAAGTGCGCTGGATAAAGTCAGAATTATCGAAGAACTTGGCTATGATAATCTGGTTATCAGTATTAAATCTTCTGATGTTATGATGTGTGTCAAAGCTCATGAGATTCTGGCACAGAAGACAAATTATCCGCTTCATGTTGGTATTACGGAATCCGGTACGGTACAGAGTGGAAATATTAAGTCTGCAATTGGGTTAGGAATCATTTTAAATCAGGGAATCGGTGATACCATTCGTGTATCTTTGACTGGAGACCCGGTAGAGGAAATCAAATCAGCGAAGCTGATTCTCAGAACTTTAGGACTGCGCAAAGGTGGTATTGAAGTTGTTTCCTGCCCGACCTGCGGCAGAACCAGAATAGATTTGATTGGACTGGCTAATCAGGTGGAAGCGATGGTAGCGGATATTCCGCTTGATATTAAAGTAGCGGTTATGGGATGTGCAGTAAACGGACCGGGAGAAGCCAAAGAGGCTGATATCGGAATTGCAGGCGGTATTGGAGAAGGTCTGCTCATTAAAAAAGGTGAAATTGTGAAAAAAGTTCCGGAAGGGGAACTGTTAAATACATTGCGCGAAGAACTGCTTCACTGGGAGGGTTAATGCGCTGAATTGCTTGCTATTCCGGCAGGTTGTAAGAACTTCAACTAAGAAAGGTAGATAGAATGTCAAAGAAATTTTTTGATGTATTTCCGACTTTAAAATTGGATACAGGAATAGGTGATTTGTTCGAACAGGTCATGGTAGAGAAGGTTTCTGCGACAAAACGAAAGGACTTTCTTAGAATTTATATATCTTCGGAGCGGCTTATTCAGAAAGAAGATGTGTTTCGGGTGGAACGGGAAATTAAAAAACAATTTTTCCCAAATGCAACAATGACAATCCGCATTTACGAAAGATATCATCTTTCTTCGCAGTACAATCCGGAGAAGTTTATGAATATTTACCGTGATAGTATTTTGTTAGAACTGAGGGAATACTCACCGATAGAATATAATCTGTTCAAAAATGCCGATATTGAGTATCCGTCTGAAAAACAAGTTATGTTAACCGTAGAGGACAGTGTGCTTGGCAAAGGAAAAGCAGAAGAGTTGATTCGTATTCTGGACAAGATTCTCAATGAACGTTGTGGTTTTGCAGTAGAAGTAGGGATTGGCTATAAGGAAAGAAAAACAGGAAAGTACAAAGAAGAGGATGAGCAGAAGCTGGCAATGCAGGTGGCAGAAATTTCTGCAAGAGCAGGCTATGGCAAGGGTGCAGACTCAGCAGGCGTAGAGGGAGCAGAAGCAGGATTAGCAAGCGGTGCACAGGGAGCCGGAAATGGCGCAGATGGCGTAGCAAGCGGTGCGACTGGAACGGGAGCTGGTGTGGCAGCCGCTAGTACAGCTGCGAAAGCTGGAGGTGTCAAAGAAGCAGCATCCGGCGGTAAGTTTGAGAAAGGTGCTCAAAAAGGCAAGAATGGTGGAGCTGATGCGAAGCGTGCTGTGAAACGTTCTGATAATCCTGATGTTATATACGGAAGAGATTTCGAAGAAGAAGCCATCCGTATGGAAGAAATTGTGGGAGAAATCGGCGAAGTTGTTATTCGTGGTAAAATTCTCAATTTTGATAAGAGAGAGATTCGAAATGAGCGTACTATCTTAATCTATGATATTACGGATTTTACGGATACTATGACAATCAAAATGTTTGCCCACAATGATCAGGTAGAAGAGATTACATCTGGTATGAAGCCGGGAGTTTTTGTGAAAATCAAAGGTATGACGATGGTGGATAAGTTTGATAGTGAGTTGACTATCGGCTCTATTTTTGGTGTCAAGAAGATACCGGATTTTACGACTTCACGTTCCGATAACAGTGTGCGTAAGAGAGTGGAACTGCATTGCCATACGAAAATGAGTGATATGGATGGTGTTTCCGAGGCTAAGGATATCGTAAAGAGAGCTTATAAATGGGGACATCCGGCAGTTGCTATTACGGATCATGGTGTGGTACAGTCGTTCCCGGATGCCAACCATGTCTGGGAAGACTTATGGAAAGAAGAGAAGAACAAGCGAAAAGAAGCCGGAGATGCTGACCCGGATAAACAGGATTTCTTCAAGGTTATTTATGGTGTCGAAGCATATCTGGTAGATGATTTAAAAGAGATTGTAACAAATGATAAAGGGCAGACACTGCAGGAAACCTTTGTCGTATTTGACATTGAAACAACAGGATTTTCGCCTGTTAATAACCGAATTATTGAAATTGGTGCTGTGAAAGTAGAAGAAGGAAAGATTACGGACCGTTTTTCAACGTTTGTAAATCCAGATGTACCGATTCCTTTTGAAATTGAGAAATTGACAAGTATCAATGATGAGATGGTAATGGATTCCCCTCAGATTGATGTGATTTTGCCACAATTTATGGAGTTTTGCAAAGGTGCGGTATTAGTAGCGCATAACGCTAACTTTGATATGAGTTTTATTATGGAAAATTGTGACCGGTTGGGAATCGAGCATGATTTTACCTATATTGATACCGTAGGCATTGCCAGAGTTCTGTTACCGGGACAGGCAAAGCATACCTTAGATGCGGTAGCAAAGACATTAGGTATTTCTTTGGAAAATCACCATCGTGCAGTGGATGATGCTGAAGCAACCGCAGAGATTTTTGTGAAGTTTATTCCGATGCTTGAGAAGGATGGAGCAGATACACTTGCCAAAGTAAATGCAATGGGTAAGTCCAGTCCGGAGATTATCAAAAGACTGCCTACTTACCATGCTATTATTCTGGCGAAAAATAATGTCGGACGTATGAATTTATATCGTCTGGTTTCACAGTCCCATCTGACTTATTTTGCCAGAAGGCCGAGAATCCCGAAAAGTCTGCTTTTGCAGTACAGAGAAGGCTTGATTCTGGGAAGTGCCTGTGAGGCAGGGGAATTATATCGTGCTTTGTTAGAAGGAAAAGCTGATGCCGAGATTGCAAGATTGGTGAATTTCTATGATTATCTGGAAATTCAGCCTTGTGGAAACAACCGTTTCATGATTGAATCTGAAAAAGTACCGAATATCAATTCGATGGAAGATATTATGGATATGAACCGGAAAATTGTGAAACTTGGTGAAGAATTTCACAAACCGGTTGTAGCAACCTGTGACGTACATTTTCTGGACCCGGAAGATGAGGTTTATCGTCGTATTATTATGGCGGGACAGGGATTTGCTGATGCTGATAATCAGGCACCGTTATATTTCAGAACAACAGAAGAAATGCTGGAAGAATTTGCTTATCTGGGAAGTGATAAGGCACAGGAAGTTGTTATTACCAATACAAACCTGATTGCAGATATGGTAGAATCCATGTCACCGGTTCGCCCTGATAAATGTCCGCCGGTTATTGAAAACAGTGACCAGCAGCTTACGGACATCTGCTATAACAAGGCACATGAACTGTATGGTGAAACATTGCCGAAAATCGTAGAAGACAGACTGGAGCGAGAGTTAAATTCCATTATTTCCAATGGATTTGCCGTTATGTATATCATTGCACAGAAATTGGTGTGGAAGTCAGTGGAGGACGGGTATCTGGTGGGTTCTCGTGGTTCTGTTGGTTCTTCTTTTGTTGCGAATATGGCGGGAATTACGGAGGTTAATTCTTTAAGTCCTCATTATTTATGTCCGAAGTGTCATTATTATGATTTTGATTCGGATGAAGTAAAAGCGTTCAGTGGTGGTGCCGGTTGTGATATGCCGGATAAGGATTGCCCGGTGTGTGGTGCACCATTACAGAAAGAAGGCTTTGATATTCCTTTTGAAACTTTCTTAGGATTCAAGGGAGATAAAGAGCCGGATATCGACTTGAACTTCTCCGGTGAATATCAGAGTAAGGCACATAAGTATACAGAAGTTATTTTTGGCTATGGACAGACCTTCCGTGCCGGCACAATTGGTACGCTTGCAGATAAAACGGCGTTTGGTTATGTAAAGAATTATTACGAAGAACGTGGAAAACATAAGAGGACATGTGAAATTAACCGTATTGTTTCCGGTTGTACCGGTGTGCGCCGAAGTACCGGTCAGCATCCGGGTGGTATCGTTGTATTGCCAGTGGGAGAGGATATTAACTCTTTTACTCCGGTACAGCATCCGGCAAATGACATGACAACGGAAACAGTAACGACACATTTTGATTACCACTCTATTGACCATAACTTGTTGAAACTTGATATTCTGGGACATGATGATCCTACAATGATTCGTATGCTTCAGGATTTGACAGGAGTGGACCCGGTAAAAATCCCGTTAGACGATAAAAGTGTAATGTCGTTGTTTGCATCAACGGATGCATTGGGGATAACACCGGATCAGATTGGTGGCTGTAAATTGGGATGTCTTGGTATTCCGGAATTTGGTACGGACTTCGCGATGCAGATGGTTATTGATGCGAAACCGAAATGCTTTACAGACTTAGTTCGAATTGCCGGTCTGGCGCACGGAACCGATGTATGGTTAGGCAATGCGCAGACATTGATTGAAGAAGGAAAAGCAACCATTTCCACTGCTATCTGTTGTCGAGATGATATTATGATTTATCTGATACAGATGGGAGTAGAACCTAGTTTGTCCTTCACCATCATGGAAAGTGTTCGTAAGGGAAAAGGATTAAAGCCTGAGTGGGAAGAGGCTATGTTGGCAGCTAATGTGCCGGATTGGTACATCTGGTCCTGTAAGAAGATTAAATACATGTTCCCAAAGGCACATGCAGCAGCTTACGTTATGATGGCATGGCGTATTGCTTACTGTAAAGTCAATTATCCGCTTGCTTATTATGCAGCCTTTTTCAGTATTCGTGCTTCTGGATTTTCTTATGAATTGATGTGTCAGGGACAGCGGCATCTTGAGAATGTAATGGCGGATTATAAGCGCAGAAGTGATACACTTTCCAAGAAGGAACAGGATTCTTATCGTGATATGAAACTGGTTCAGGAAATGTATGCAAGAGGGTTTGAATTCGTACCGATTGACATTTTCTCGGTACAGTCCAGATTGTTCCAGGTGGTAGATGGTAAGCTGATGCCATCTTTAAATAGCATTGATGGTCTGGGTGAAAAAGCGGCAGATGCTATCGTAGAAGCAGCCAAAGATGGTCCGTTTTTATCCAAGGACGATTTCCGCCAGCGGACCAAAGCATCGAAAACGATTGTAGACTTGCTTGATACATTAGGAATTCTTGGTAATTTACCGGAATCCAATCAGATTAGTTTGTTTGATTTTGCGATGTAGATAGAAAGCGTAATTATTTAAGGTCAGAAAAAAATTTTGATCTCAAATTAATTACGCTTTTATTTTTTACTAATTTCTATTTGCAGTCTCTATTGAGGAGTTAATCACAGCAGTTAGAAGGGTCAACGCTTTCTGTTTGTTCAGCTCCTTCTGAATGAGTGGAAGCTTCATGCTTTCCATAACCTGTTAATATTGATGAGGCCAGTCCTGTTATTAAAATTAATGTTAATATTCTTTATTTCATGTTGTTCTCCTTCGTACCAATAAAATAAAAAATTCCTGAAACGAGCATAGATGCTACATTCCAAGAACTTCTAGGGTTGGGCTGTTTAAAATGTTAAATCTTTTAACAGTCAACAGCTCGTAGGGGAATCGAACCCCTGATTCCGCCGTGAGAGGGCGGCGTCTTAACCGCTTGACCAACGAGCCATGTGATTGACACTTGCTTATTCTATTATAGATTGGCACAAAAAGCAAGCATTTTTTTCAAAATTTTTAAAATTGCTTGCATACAGGAGAAAATGGTGCTAAACTAAAACAGTAATAAAGATTATTTACGATAAGAGTGGGCTTGCGAGTCCACTCTTTTCATGTGAAAGAAAATGAAAAGAGCAGTTTGGCTTGTGCCACGAGAAAGGAAGGTAGCTGATGTCTAAAAGAGAGACATACGAATCCCGAACAGAGAAACTGTTGCTCCCAATCGTAGAGAAATTTGGCGTGGAAATCTATGATGTGGAATATGTCAAAGAAGGAAGCGACTGGTATTTACGTGCTTATATCGATAAGCCGGGTGGAGTTAATATCAATGATTGTGAGAATGTAAGCCGTGCATTATCCGATGAGATGGATAGAGAAGATTTTATTGAAGATGCTTATATTCTGGAAGTCAGCAGTCCGGGACTTGGCAGAACGTTGAAGAAAGACAAACATTTGGAAAAGAGTATTGGTGAAGAGGTGGAAATCAGAACCTATAAACCAATTGATAAGCAGAAAGAGTTTCAGGGAATTTTGAAAGCTTTCGATGCACAGAGCATAACCATAGCAATAGAGGAAGAAGAAAAAGTATTTGCCAGAACAGATATCGCGTTAATCAGATTGGCGCTCAATTTTTAAGAGAAACCTAAAGGAGGATACCAGAAAATGAATAAGGAATTGATGGAAGCATTGGATATTTTAGAGAAGGAGAAAGAAATCAGCAAAGAGACTTTGTTTGATGCGATTGAAAATTCTTTGATGACAGCTTGCAAGAACCATTTCGGTAAAGCAGATAACATTAAAGTAGAAATCGACAGAGATACATGTGACTTCTTATGTTATGCAGAAAAAGAAGTAGTAGAATCTGTGGATGATGTAGAAGATGACTGTTTACAGATTACATTGGAAGATGCACAGAAGATTTCCAAGAAAGCAAAACTTGGCGATATGCTTCATGTAGAAATCAAATCCAAAGAATTCGGACGTATTGCAACACAGAATGCAAAGAACGTTATTTTACAGAAGATTCGTGAGGAAGAAAGAAGCGTTATCTATAATCAGTATTTCGAGAAAGAAAAAGATGTTGTTACCGGTATTGTACAGCGTTATGTTGGAAGAAACATTTCCATCAATCTTGGAAAAACAGATGCTATTTTAAATGAAAGTGAACAGGTAAAAGGTGAAAACTTCAAACCAACCGAAAGAATTAAGGTATATATTCTGGAAGTTAAGAATACACCAAAAGGACCGAGAATTTTGGTAAGCCGTACACATCCGGAATTAGTAAAAAGATTATTCGAGACAGAAGTAACAGAAATCAAAGATGGAACAGTGGAAATCATGAGCATTGCCAGAGAAGCAGGAAGCAGAACCAAAATGGCAGTTCGTTCCAACAATCCGAATGTAGATGCAGTTGGTGCTTGTGTTGGTTTAAATGGTGCAAGAGTAAATTCTATCGTTGATGAACTTCGCGGTGAGAAAATCGATATCATTAACTGGGATGATAATCCGGGTAACTTGATTCAGAATGCTTTATCTCCTGCTAAAATCGTTGCAGTATTTGCTGATCCGGATGAAAAAACAGCAAAAGTAGTAGTACCGGATTATCAGTTATCTCTTGCAATCGGTAAAGAAGGACAGAATGCAAGACTGGCAGCAAGACTGACAGGATACAAAATCGATATCAAGAGTGAAACACAGGCAAAAGATGCACCTGGTTTCCGTTATGAAGATTATGTATATGATGAAGAAGGCTACGAAGATGAAGAATATGATGAAGCATATGAAGGCGAAGAAGTAGCTGAGGCTGGAGCTGAAGAATAGAAAGGATTAAGATTTCTATGGCAAAAAAAATTCCCATGAGACAATGTGTGGGTTGTGGAGAAATGAAAAATAAAAAGGAAATGATGCGGGTACTTAAGACCGCAGAAGGTCCTATCGTATTAGATACAACCGGAAAAAAGAACGGAAGAGGCGCGTATCTTTGTATGGAAAAAGAGTGTCTTGTGAAAGCAAGAAAAAACAAAGGCTTGGAGCGTTCCTTTAAAATGAGCATTCCGGATGAAATATACGAGAGTCTGGAAAAGGAGTTTGAAACAGATGTGCAAGGAGAATAAACCGGGAAGAGATAAGGTGTTATCCATGCTTGGTCTGGCAGCTCGTTCCAGAAATGTTGTCAGTGGAGGATTTGCAACAGAGAATGCAGTAAAATCGGGAAAAGCATATCTGGTTATTATAGCAGAAGATGCTTCGGATAACACAAAAAAGAAGTTTCGGAATATGTGTGAATTTTATGAAGTACCGTATTATCAATATGGCGAGATGGAGAATGTCGGTCATTCGATGGGCAAACAGGACAGAACATCTTTGGCAGTTACCGATGAGGGATTTGCAAATTCGATACGGAAACATTTGGAAGATTCTAATTAGTGATGGAGGTAGTGAGCATGGCGAAAATGAAAGTACATGAGCTTGCAAAAGAGTTAGATAAGCAGAGCAAAGAAATTATTGCTTTCTTACAGGATAAAGGATTTGAAGTAAAGGCTGCCCAGAGTTCAGTTGAAGATGATGCAATTGAACTGGTTCGTAAGCAGTTTGGAAATGGTGGAGCAAGTGCAGCACCGAAGGCTGAAGCAAAAGAAGAAGCAAAACAGCCGGAAACTGTGAAAACGGAAAATGTAGCAGAAACAAAACAGCAGACAGAGAATAAGGCTGCGCAGGAAGAGAAATCTGCAGGTGGAGAAGAACCGAAGAAAAAGAAAAAGATTATCTTCGTAAGCAATCCGCATAATTCTAAAATGCCTGGCGGAAAACAAAGTCAGGGCGGACAGAATAATCAGGGAAATAATGAGAGAAGACCGGCAGGTAATAACAACGGCGGTCGTCCGGTAGCACAGCAGCCGGCACCGCACAAGATTATTCGTCCGACACAGAAGCCGATTCCGGTAACAGCTGAACCATATGAAGTACGTCAGAAACAGCAGCAGGAACGTCGTATGGAACAAAAACAGCAGGAGAAGCAGGAAAGAGCAAATGCTCAGAACCAGAGCAGACCAAATGGTCAGGAAAGAAACAATAACCAGGAAAGAAATAACAATCAGGAAAGAAACAACAACCAGGAAAGAAACAATAATCAGGAAAGACCGCATAATAATGAAAATAGAAGAAATGAAGGTCAGAATCGCCAAGGTTATAACAATCATCAAGGCAACAACCGTAATGGGGGTGGTTCTTCAGATAATAACCGGGGCTATAACAATAGCGAACGTCCTCAGAGAGGAAATGGCGGATCGGACAATCGATTTAAAAAGGGTAACAACAACAAAGACTTTATGCCGGAGGCACCTATCAAGGAAGCTGAAAAGCACAGAGATGAAGAAAAACGTAGAATTAATCAGGAGAAAGACAAACGCTCTAAGAAAGATTTGATTTACGAAGAGGATGAAATCGGCGGAAAGAATCGTAGTAATAAAGCAGGTCGTTTTATCAAACCGGAGAAGAAAGTAGAAGCAGTTGTGGAAGAACAGATTAAGGTTATTACAATTCCAGAGTCTTTAACAATTAAAGAATTGGCAGATAAGATGAAAATTCAGCCATCTGCTATTATTAAAAAGCTTTTTATGCAGGGACAAATCGTGACAGTAAACTCTGAAATTACTTTTGAAGATGCAGAGAATATCGCCATTGATTATGAAATCATCTGTGAAAAAGAAGAAAAAATTGATGTGATTGAAGAACTTCTGAAAGAAGAAGAGGAAGATGAAAGCACTATGGTGTCAAGACCACCGGTTATCTGTGTTATGGGACACGTTGATCATGGTAAAACTTCTCTTTTGGATGCCATCCGTAAAACAAATGTAACGGATAAAGAAGCTGGTGGTATTACACAGGCAATCGGTGCATATACCGTAACAGCAAACAATCAGAAGATTACTTTTCTTGATACACCGGGACACGAAGCGTTTACAGCAATGCGTATGCGTGGTGCTAACTCTACTGATATTGCAGTTTTAGTAGTAGCGGCTGATGATGGTGTTATGCCACAGACAGTAGAAGCAATTAACCATGCGAAGGCAGCAGGCATTGAAATCATTGTTGCAGTAAACAAGATTGATAAGCCAAATGCAAACATTGACCGTGTAAAACAGGAAATGACAGAGTACGAACTGATTCCGGTAGATTGGGGCGGATCAACAGAGTTTGTTCCGGTTTCTGCAAAATCCGGCGAAGGTATTGATACCTTGCTTGAAACTATTCTTTTGACCGCAGAAATTCTGGAATTAAAGGCTAATCCAAACCGTAATGCAAGAGGTCTTGTTATTGAGGCAGAACTTGATAAAGGACGTGGACCGGTTGCGACTGTTTTGGTACAGAAAGGTACACTTCATGTTGGAGATTTCATTTCCGCAGGAGCAAGTCACGGTAAAGTAAGAGCAATGGTTGATGATAAGGGAAGAAGAGTAAAAGAAGCAACTCCTTCCACTCCGGTTGAAATTCTTGGTCTTTCTGATGTACCAAGTGCTGGCGAAGTGTTCATCGTTCATGAAAATGATAAATCTGCAAAATCATATGCAGAAACTTATAAGGCACAGCATAAAGAAGAAATGCTTGCAGATACTAAGACAAGAATGTCTCTGGATGATTTGTTCAGCCAGATTCAGGAGGGTAATCTGAAAGAACTCAACCTGATTGTCAAAGCAGACGTACAGGGTAGTGTGGAAGCCGTAAAACAGAGCTTGATGAAACTTTCTAATGATGAAGTTGTTGTAAAATGTATTCATGGTGGCGTTGGTGCTATCAACGAATCTGACGTTACACTTGCTTCTGCATCTTCTGCAATCATTATCGGTTTCAATGTCAGAGTAGATGCAACTGCAAAGGCAACAGCAGAACGTGAAGGCGTCGACGTAAGACTTTATAAAGTTATTTATCAGGCAATCGAAGATATCGAAGCAGCTATGAAGGGTATGTTAGACCCTGTTTATGAAGAAAAAGTTATCGGTCATGCAGAAGTTCGTCAGATTTTCAAAGCTTCCGCAATTGGTAATATCGCCGGTTCTTATGTACTTGACGGCGAATTCAAGAGAGGCTGCAAGATTCGTATTACCAGAGAAGGCGAGCAGATTTACGAGGGTGAGTTAGCTTCCTTGAAGAGATTCAAAGATGATGTTAAAGAAGTAAAAGCAGGTTTCGAATGCGGTCTTGTATTTGACGGTTTCGATAAGATGCAGGAGCTTGATATCGTAGAAGCATATATTATGGTAGAAGTACCAAGATAGGATAGAAGAAAAGAAAGGAACAGCGTATGCGTAAAAACAGTATTAAAAATACCCGTATTAACGGTGAAGTGCAGCGCGTTTTGGCAGAAATCATTCGTGGGGAAATCAAAGACCCACGAATTGGTGAGCTGACATCTGTTGTAGCAGTAGAAGTAGCTCCGGATTTGAAAACCTGCAAAACATGGATTAGCGTGTTCGGCGATGAAAAGGCACAGGAAGATACTCTTGCAGGACTTAACAGTGCAGAAGGCTTTATTCGTAACCAACTTGCAAGAAAATTAAATCTGCGCAATACACCACAGATACGGTTTATTATGGATCAGTCCATTGCATATGGTGTTACCATGTCAAAACTGATTGATGATGTAAATGAGGCAATTCCAGAACGAGAAGAGGCAGAGGAATGAAAATCATAGAAGAAGTAAAGGATGCAAAAACCATAGGTATTAGTGGTCATATCAGACCGGATGGTGACTGTGTCGGTTCTGTTATGAGCTTATATCTTTATTTGAAAAAGGAGTTACCGGATGCGCAGATAGATGTATATCTGGAACAACCGGCAGATATTTTTGGATGTATTAAGGATATCGATAAAATTCATACCGATTTTGAAACAGATATCATATATGATGTTTTTCTGGCATTGGATTGTAACACTGACCGTCTGGGCGGAGCACAACCACTTTTTGAAAAAGCAGGAAAAAAAATCAATATTGATCACCACATCAGCAATCATGGATGTGGTGATGTGAATATCGTAGAACCGGAAAGAAGCTCTACTTGTGAATTGCTATATGAGTTGATGGATGCAACAAAAATTGATGAAGAAATTGCAAAAGCACTTTATATTGGAATCATCCATGACTGCGGTGTTTTCCAGTATTCCAATACATCACCAAGAACTTTTCAAATCGCGGCAGAGTTAATTAAATTTGGATTTGATTTTCCTAAATTGATTGATGAAACCTTTTATGAAAAGACTTATGTTCAGAGTCAGATTATGGGCAGAGCGATTTTGGAAAGTATCCGGTTTATGGATGGAAAGTGTATTGTCAGTATGGTAGATAAAAGGACAATGGACTTTTATCAGGCCGGACCAAAGGATTTAGATGGTATTGTTAACCAGCTTCGTATTGTAAAAGGTGTGGAATGTGCCATTTTTATGTATGAAGTCGGACCGATGGAATATAAAGTAAGTCTGCGTTCCTGCGGTAAAGTGGATGTGGCAGCAGTTGCCATGCAGTTTGGTGGCGGTGGTCATGTACGGGCAGCAGGCTGTACCATGAATGGTACATACCATGACAATATCAATAACCTGTCTAAATGCATAGAAGAACAACTGTTATTTTAATTCGGAGAAAAGAATGTATCACGGAATTATTAATATTTATAAAGAAGCTGGCTTCACATCGCATGATGTGGTAGCCAAGCTACGCGGTATTTTAAAACAGAAAAAAATAGGGCATACAGGAACGCTTGACCCGGATGCGGTGGGAGTGCTTCCTGTATGTTTGGGTTCAGGGACAAGACTTTGTGATATGCTGACGGATAAGACTAAAGAGTATGTAGCAGAGCTTCGACTTGGCGTGACAACGGATACACAGGATATGTCCGGCACAATTTTGACACAGAAAGAAGTGACGGTATCAGAAGAACAGGTCGAAAATGCAGTTCACAGCTTTCAGGGAAGCTATGAACAGGTTCCTCCTATGTATTCGGCATTGAAAGTAAATGGGAAGAAATTATACGAGCTGGCACGAGAGGGCAAGGAAGTAGAGCGTAAAGCCAGAACAGTACAAATAGAAGAAATTGAAATTTTGCAGATAGAATTACCAATCGTGAAAATGCGTGTTCAATGCTCCAAAGGAACATATATCAGAACGTTGTGCGATGATATTGGCGCAAAGCTCGGTTGTGGAGGCGCAATGCAGTCTTTGCAAAGAACCAGAGTAGGAAGCTTTCGAATAGAAGCGGCACTGACACTTGCGCAGGTAGAAAAACTGCGTGATGAAGATAAAATAACACAAGCTATTGTTTCGGTAGATGAAGTATTTGCAGACCTGAAAGCTGTTGTAGTTCTGCGAGAGTTTCAGAAGTTTATCGAAAACGGCAACTGCTTTTTGCAAAGGGATTTAAAACAGAATATAGAATCCGGT
Source organism: Lachnospiraceae bacterium (assembly GCA_017623295.1). Lineage (GTDB taxonomy): Bacteria > Bacillota > Clostridia > Lachnospirales > Lachnospiraceae > UBA3282. The sequence goes on from JAGAPK010000025.1 coordinate 33,648, forward strand.
TCGAGATGTAGTAAAAAGCAGTCAGAAGAATACAGGCAGGACGAACAAGTGCGTGTTTATGATGAAACAGGCAGGTTTTATGGTATCTATCGCTACGAGAAAGAAAAAGGGATGTTTTATCCGGTGAAAATGTTTCTTTCACGGGGAGAATAGTGTGAAAAGGGATTTTCATATGCTTCATGGAAGATGGATTTGGAAAGGCATGATAATTGATGCAGATTATACAGGGAACAACAGATTTTAAATTGCAGAAAAAAAGCGCGGTTGCTATCGGTAAATTTGATGGGATTCATTTAGGACATCAACAACTGCTTGCTAAAGTAATGGAGCAGAAGAAAAATGGACTTCTGGCAGTTATTTTTACATTTGATCCGTCGCCGGCAGCATTGTTTGGCGGTCAATTGATGAAAGAATTGATGACCAAAGAAGAAAAACGAACGGTTTTTGAACAGATGGGAATTGATGTGTTAATTGAATTCCCATTAACATTTGAAACCGCAGCAACGGAACCGGAATGTTTTGTCAAAGAATATTTATCTAAAAAATTGCAGGCAGCCGTCATTGCGGCCGGAACTGATTTATCTTTTGGAAAAAAGGGCGCCGGAAATGCAGTATTGCTGCAAAGTCTTGCAAAAGAATGTGGTTATCAGGTGGAAATTATTGATAAAGTCAGCCTTGAAGGGGAAGAAATCAGTTCTACACTTACCAGAGAAGCGGTTGAAAAGGGCGAGATGGAAAAGGTAACAGCATTGCTTGGAACGCCATATAAGGTACAGGGAATTGTAGAACATGGAAGAAAACTTGGCAGAACACTTGGGATGCCCACAGTCAATATTGTGCCACAGGAAGGTAAGCTTTTGCCACCCAATGGTGTCTATTATTCTAAAGTCTGTCTGGACGGCAGAGAATATCCGGCAATTTCCAACATTGGTTACAAACCGACTGTCAGTGATGTGGAAATTCTTGGCGTAGAAACATATCTTTATGATTTTGATGCGGATATTTATGGGAAAGAAATTGTGGTTGAATTGCTTTCTTTTAAACGACCGGAAATGAAATTTGACGGCGTAGAGGCGTTAAAGCAGCAGATACACATAGATATGGAAGAAGGACTTTCTTATCACAATCTTAACAAAAGTAAAGTTGAGGTAAAGTAAAAGTAAATCAAAAGTAAAATAGGACTTGCCAGAGGACATACTTTATTGTTACAATAAATTTGTATGTGGATTGGGGAAGATAGATACACTACAAAGGGGCAAAGGATAAAGTATGAGCTTAGAAATTATTCTTTCAATGGCAGGCGGCTTAGGTCTCTTTCTCTTCGGTATGAAGTTGATGAGTGACAGTATTGAGAAAGTCGCAGGCGCGAAGTTAAGACAGATTTTAGAACAGTTAACAACCAACCGGTTTATGGGTATTCTGGTCGGTACTATTTTTACTGCGATTGTACAATCATCTTCCGCATGTACGGTTATGGTTGTCAGTTTCGTTAATTCCGGTTTGATGAACTTGTATCAGGCGGCGGGAGTTATCTTTGGTGCCAATATCGGTACAACAATTACGTCATTGTTAGTTTCCTTTAAATTAGAAAAAATTGCACCGGCAGTCTTGTTAATTGGTGTAATCATGATAATGTTCACGAAGAAACAGAAGGTTATTAAACTTGGTGAAACAATTATAGGTTTTGGTATTCTTTTCATGGGCCTTAGCACTATGTCGGGAGCAATGTCCGGTATGAAAGATTCACCGGCGGTACTTGAAATGTTCGCATCTTTGCAGGTGCCGATTATGGCGGTGCTTCTGGGCTTTGTAGTAACGGCTATTATTCAGAGCTCTTCGGTAACAGTCAGTATTCTGGTACTTTTGGCGAATCAGGGACTTTTGGGACTGGATATGTGTCTGTTTACGATTCTTGGCTGTAATATGGGTTCCTGTGTTTCTGCTTTGCTTGCATCTTTAGTTGGTAAGAAGGATGCCAAAAGAGCGGCAACCATCCATTTTGCATTTAATATTATCGGGACAGCGATTGTGTTTATTATATTCTCACTTGGTATTGACCAGATTTTGGTTGTTTTAGGACAGGCAGCAAATCATGATGCGGGTCGTACTGTTGCGTTTGCACATATTTGTGTGAAAGTATTTCAGGTTATTATCCTGACACCATTTATGAATGGAATTGTGAAACTGACCTATCTGATTATTCCGGGGGATGATCATAAGGTTGGTTATCGTGACAGCTATCAGCTCAAATATATTGGTGAAAAGGTTGTTTTAAACCCGGCTACTGCGATGGTAGAGGTTATCAAGGAATTAGATCGTATGGCATCTTTGGCAAGTGAAAATCTGAATCGTGCCATGAATGCACTGATTACCTTGGATGAAGAGGAAATTGAAGAAGTAGATGAAGTAGAGAAAAATATTGATTTTCTTAGTCATGCTATTTCAGATTATTTGGTAAAAATCAACCAGACAACCCTTCCAATCGAAGATATGAAGTTGATAGGTGGTTTGTTTCATGTGGTAAATGATATTGAACGAATCGGTGATCATGCAGAAAATATTGCTGATTCTGCAAGACGTAGAATTGAGACAGGAGTTTCATTCAGTAAAGAAGCTCAGGCGGAACTTGGTAATATGTTAGACATGGTTAACACGATATTGCGCTTTTCGATGGAGATGTTCGCAAATAGTACGGAAGAGCATGTGGAAGATATTCGCAATCTGGAAGAGGCAATTGACGAGAAAGAGAAAGAATTACAGAAGAAACATCTTAATCGTCTGACGAATAATGAATGTACACCGGAAGCGGGCGTTATTTTCTCTGACATTGTTTCCGGGCTGGAAAGAATTGCGGACCATGCAACAAATATTGCTTTTTCAACCGTTGGGGTAGATAGCTAATAAATAGAAGCAACTAATATAAAAGTAAATAGAAGTAAATGAAAGTAAGAAAAGTCTTTGCCTGTGGCAGAGACTTTTCTTATGAAAAAATGCGTGATAACAGGGAATGCACAGAATGGTAAATGTGGTAATATTGTGAAATTCCGTACTTTTATTGACACGATTTGTCGAAATTGCTATAATGACAACGAATTTGTAACAAAATTGTAACATCTAATGAGATGAAAGAGAGAACAACTTTCGGGTAAGATTCAAATGAGGTTTGGTAAAAAATGAAACGTAAGAATTTATATGGTCTGTTAGCAGTTACAATGCTATGCCAGCCAATGCAAGTTTGGGCAACAGAAGCACCTACCATGCAGTCTATTTTGGGGGAAATGTCTGCAGGAGCTGATACGATAGGCGAAGGCATATCCGATAAAACAGTGCCGGAGGGATCTGCCTTGCAGGAAGCACTTGGAGAACCGGTAGGTGCTGCAGCAGTCATTGAAGAAAAGAAAACAGAAGAAGAATATGCGAAAGCCTATGAAGAAGCTAAAAATGCAAACTGGGGCTATACGAATCTTGGAATTGCTAATGTTGATAACAACCTGAACATCAGATCCATTCCGGCAGAAGATGGAAAATTAGTCGGTAAGCTGCCGAAGAACGCAGCATGTGAAATACTTGATTCGGATGGAACATGGGCACATATTAAATCCGGTAATGTAGAAGGATATGTAAGCTGCGAGTTTCTTTGGACAGGTGTACAGGCAAAACAAAAAGCAGAAGATCTTGTTGCAACCATTGCAACCGTTACAACAGATACGTTAAAAGTGCGTGCGGAAGCAAACACGGAGTCGGAAGTCATTACAATGGTTCCGAATGGAGAACAGTTAGAAGTAGTAGAGTCCGAAGGCGGCTGGGTAAAAGTATATCTGGATGATGAAGAGGTTTATGTGGCGGCAGAGTACGTCGAAGTGGATGCTAAGTTAAATACAGCTATTACAATGACGGAACTTTTGTATGGACAAGGTGTATCGGATGTCCGGGTGGAATTGTGTCAGTATGCAAAAGAGTTTTTGGGTAATCCATATGTATGGGGCGGCACCAGTTTAACGAATGGTGCAGACTGTTCCGGTTATGTTTTAAGTATTTATAAGAAATACGGAGTCAGTCTTCCGCATTCTTCCAGAGCACAGGCAAACTGCGGAACGACAATTAAGCTTTCCGAAGCACAGCCGGGCGATTTGGTATTCTACGGCAAGGGTAAGACAATTAACCATGTAGCGATTTACATTGGTAATGGACAGGTTATTCACGCCAGCAGTCCAAAGACCGGTATTCGTATTTCCAACGTATCTTATCGTACGCCACTGAAGGTTGTTAAGATTTTACAGGATTAGTTGGAAAGAAAAGGTATTACTTGTAAAAAGATATTACTTGCAAAAAGATATTTGATATGATAAAATATCCAAGTGTGAGTTTCAGCCGATACTCAGAATTGGGAAAACTCCAACCCGTTCTTAGCATCCGGCGGTTACAGGGCAATCAAACAATAATATATGCCCGATAAGAAAGGAGAAAATTATGATTTCTAAAGAAAAGAAAACAGCAATCATCAAAGAATACGCTAGAACAGAAGGCGATACAGGTTCACCAGAAGTTCAGGTAGCAGTTCTTACAGCAAGAATCCAGGAGTTAACTGAGCATTTAAAAGCTAATCCTAAGGATCACCACTCCAGAAGAGGTCTTCTGAAAATGGTAGGTCAGAGACGTGGTTTACTTGCTTATTTGAAAGACAAAGATATCGAAAGATATCGTGCTTTAATTGAGAGATTAGGACTCAGAAAATAAGAAAAGATTAAAGGCGGATGGATAGCTGGATTTTGTCCAGCTTATTCCGCCTTTCGTTTTTTTATGAATTTTGTTTTATTTTGTATTATTAGTTAATAATAGGTGGAAGAGTCATCCGAGACCACAGACATAGGTACAACGCTGTTAGCAGAACCGGAAGGATGGTGGATTCAAAATAGTTTCGTTGTGTATATGTCTGTAGTTTCGGCATCTTCTACCTGAAAATATATTTTTTAAGGAGAGAGAACTATGTATAAGAGTTACACAATGGAACTCGCCGGACGTACACTTCGCGTTGACATCGGCAGAGTTGGTAAACAGGCAAATGGCTGTGCTTTCATGCAGTATGGTGAAACAACTGTATTGTCTACGGCAACAGCATCCGAGAAACCAAGAGACGGAATTGATTTCTTCCCTTGCAGTGTTGAGTATGAAGAAAAATTATATGCGGTAGGTAAAATCCCTGGTGGTTTCAATAAGAGAGAAGGTAAAGCATCTGAAAATGCTATCCTGACAAGCCGTGTAATCGACAGACCAATGCGTCCTTTATTCCCAAAGGATTACAGAAATGATGTTACATTGAACAATATGGTTATGAGTGTTGACCCAGAGTGCCGTCCTGAATTGGTAGCAATGCTTGGTACAGCAATTGCAACCTGTATTTCTGATATTCCATTTGATGGTCCTTGTGCTATGACACAGATGGGTATGATTGATGGTGAATTTATCGTTAACCCTTCTCAGGAACAGTGGGCAAAAGGTGACTTGAAGATGACAGTTGCTTCCACCAAAGAGAAAGTTATCATGATTGAAGCCGGCGCAAATGAAGTTCCGGAAGCAAAAATGATTGAAGCTATCTACAAAGCACATGAAGTAAACCAGACAATTATTGAATTTATTGATAAAATCGTTGCAGAAGTTGGTAAGCCAAAACATGCATACGAAAGCTGTGCAATTCCGGCGCAGATGTTTGAAGACATCAAGAAAATTGTAACACCGGAAGAAATGGAAGTTGCAGTATTCACAGATGAGAAACAGGTTCGTGAAGAAAACATCAGAAATATCACAACGAAATTAGAAGAAGCTTTTGCTGACAATGAAGAATATCTTGCAGTTCTTGGTGAAGCTGTTTATCAGTATCAGAAGAAGACTGTTCGTAAGATGATTTTAAAAGATAATAAACGTCCGGATGGTCGTGCGCTTAACCAGATCAGACCTTTGGCAGCAGAAGTAGATATTATTCCTAGAGTACATGGTTCTGCTATGTTTACTCGTGGACAAACTCAGATTTGTAACGTATGTACCTTAGCGCCTTTGTCCGAAGTTCAGAAAGTAGACGGACTTGATGAAAACGTAACAGCTAAGAGATATATGCATCACTATAATTTCCCTGCATATTCTGTAGGTGAGACTAAAGTAAGTCGTGGACCGGGACGTAGAGAAATCGGACATGGAGCATTGGCAGAAAGAGCATTGTTGCCGGTACTTCCTTCTGAAGAAGAGTTCCCATATGCAATCCGTACCGTATCCGAGACATTTGAATCCAATGGTTCAACATCTATGGCTTCTACTTGTGCATCCTGTATGTCCTTAATGGCAGCAGGTGTTCCGATTAAGAAAATGGTTGCTGGTATTTCCTGTGGTCTTGTAACAGGTGATACAGATGATGATTTCGTATTATTAACTGACATTCAGGGACTCGAAGATTTCTTCGGCGATATGGACTTCAAAGTAACCGGTACACATGATGGTATTACAGCAATTCAGATGGATATCAAGATTCACGGTTTGACAAGACCTATCGTAGAAGGTGCTATTGCAAGATGTCGTGAAGCAAGAGAATTCATTATGGCTAACTGTATGGTTCCTGCAATTGCAGAACCTAGAAAAGAAGTTGGACAGTACGCACCGAAGATTATTTCTATCCAGATTGATCCGGATAAGATTGGTGATGTTGTTGGACAGCGTGGTAAAACAATCAATGAAATCATCGCTCGTACAGGCGTTAAGATTGATATTACAGATGACGGACAGGTATCTGTATGCGGTACAGACAAAGAAATGATGGACAAAGCAGTTGATATGATTAAGATTATTACAACTGAATTTGAAGAAGGCCAGATTTTCAAAGGTACTGTAGTCAGCATCAAAGAATTCGGTGCATTCATCGAGTTCGCGCCTGGTAAAGAAGGTATGGTTCACATCTCTAAGATTGCAAAAGAAAGAATCAACCATGTAGAAGATGTTCTGACACTTGGTGATAAAGTTACTGTTGTATGTCTTGGAAAAGATAAGATGGGACGTATCAGCTTCTCTATGAAAGATGTAGCACAGGTTTAAAATTTATTTTATAAAAAGCCGGGAAGCAATTTTCCCGGCTTTTGGCGTTATATCTGTGAAGTTTTAGAGGAGTTGCAATTAAACACTTTCATGGAAGGTACGGCTGATGACATCTGCCTGCTGTTCCGGTGTTAATTTAATGAAGTTTACGGCATAACCGGAAACACGAATCGTTAACTGTGGATAGTTTTCAGGATGTTTCTGTGCATCCAGAAGAGTACCACGATTTAAAACGTTAACATTCAAATGATGTCCGCCTTTCGTTGCATAACCGTCTAATAAAGTTACCAAATTGTTTACCTGTGCATTGTTGTATTCCATAATCTCTACCTCCTTGAATAATTTTGATAATGAAAATAGTAATCATTACTATCTTTAATATTATAATATCATATTTTGAGAAAAAGTCTATGGGTTTTCTGAAAAAATAATGTTTTTTATTGGATACAATCTGGAAATAGCAGTGGATTACTCCAGTCTTTCGTCATATTTCTCTTCACAGTATTTACAACGATAAACTTCCTTTTCTTCGTCGGCAAGAACGAAAATGTGAGGAAGTTCCTGTTCAATCGAAGTAATACATCTTGGATTTTTACATTTAATGACATTTTTGATTTCTTTTGGAAGTACCAATTCTTTTTTGGCAACAATCTCACCATCTTTGATAACATTGACCGTAATGTTGTGGTCGATAAAAGCGAGCACATCCAAATCTAAAGTATTGATGTCACATTCAACCTTTAAAATATCTTTTTTGCCCATTTTATCGCTGCGGGCATTTTTGATAATTGCAACCGTACAGTCTAACTTGTCTAACTGTAAGTGATGGTATATGGATAAGCTTTTGCCGGCTTCAATGTGATCAAGTACGAAGCCTTCTTCAATTTTTCCAACGTTTAACATATTTTTTCTCCTTATCAGCATTTAATCTCGAGCAATGTCAGTATCAGCGCCATTCTGACGTAAACACCATACTGTACCTGTTTAAAATAAACAGCTCTTGGGTCATCATCGACTTCTACGGAAATTTCGTTGACACGAGGAAGTGGATGAAGAATCAGCATATCATCTTTGGCAAGTTCCATTTTGGTTTTATTCAAAATATAGAAATCTTTGAGACGGACGTAATCTTCTTCGTTGAAGAAACGCTCGCGCTGTACACGTGTCATATAGAGTAAATCCAGTTTGGAAATACAGTCTTCCAGACGAATGACTTCTTCATATTCTATATTTTTCTCCTGAAGCATGTCGGTAATATAGTCCGGGACACGAAGCTCCGGAGGAGAGATAAAGATAAAGTGGATATTCGGATAGCGTACCAATGCATTAATCAGAGAGTGCACAGTTCTGCCGAATTTCAAATCACCGCATAAACCGATGGTAAAATTACCAAGTCGTCCTTTCAGGGAACGGATAGTAAGCAAATCAGTCAAGGTTTGTGTCGGATGCTGATGACCGCCATCACCGGCATTGATAACCGGAATGGAGGATTTGCTGGCAGCTACCATAGGTGCACCTTCTTTTGGATGGCGCATAGCGCAGATATCAGCAAAACAGGAAATAACACGGATGGTATCGGAAACGCTTTCGCCTTTGGAAGCAGAAGAGGAACCGGCATCGGAGAAGCCCAGAACCTGTCCACCTAAACTTAACATAGCGGATTCAAAACTGAGTCTTGTACGGGTACTTGGTTCATAAAAGCAGGTAGCTAACTTCTTGCCTTCGCAGACATGCGCATATTTTGCGGGATTCTTTTCAATATCATTTGCCAGATTAAACAGGGAATCAAGTTCTTCCACTGTAAAATCAAGGGGATTCATTAAATGTCTCATTTGCATAACTCCTTTTAGCTTGATTTCTCAAAAAAATAGAAGAGAGGATATCTCTTCTATTTCTATGTACTTAATTATTTGAATGACAATAAATCATCCACCGGTTTTCTCTTAGGAGCAGCCGGTTCTTCATCTGGATAACCAATAGGAATCAGAGCAACAAGTTCTCTGTCTTCCGGTAATTCTAATAATGCTTCAATTTTTGCCTGATCGAAAATACCCATAATAACGGAGCCGATACCTTTCTCGTAAGCTGCAAGACAGAAGGTCTGGGATGCAACACCGGCATCAAACATCTGCCATGTATCTTTACGAGGAGTAGTAAAAGAACCATCTCTTTCATAACCGCATCTGTTTTTTATAACAGTAACAGCGATTAACATAGGAGCATTTTCCATGATTTTGCCATTATTAGGAAACATGGAAGTACCTTCGGCAGCAATTTTATCTTTTAATGCACCTTCAATTGCAACGTAACGAACAATTTGTGTGTGCTTCCAGCTTGGAGCATAAGAAGCGGTTTCGATGATTTCAGCAAGTAATTCGTGGCTGATTGGTTCCTGTTTAAATTTACGGATACTTCTGCGTCCTCTGATACATTCATTTGCTGTCATAAGCTACCTCCTTTGGTACAACATTTTGTATATCATACCACAAAGAAGGGGGTGTTTCAATGCAAATTCTGTGTAAAATAACAGAAATTTTATGTGCAATAGGAAGTTGTGGAATGAGTGCGAATATGCTATAGTGAAAAGTATGAGAAACTGTATTTTTTAGAAAAAATTATGAAAAAATTTTAGAAAAAAAGAAAGAGAAGGAGAGGATTATGCAGTATCAGGAGAGAAAAAGATGGGTATTCTTAGGACTGCCATTTACTTTTACGAAATATACGGTTGGTGAGGACTTAATTACCATAGACAGTGGTTTGCTATCAACCAATGAAAATGATTGCTATATGTACAAAGTTCAGGATGTGGAATTACAGGCAAGTCTTATGGAAAGAATGTTTGGACTTGGTACAATTGTGTGTCATACCGGAGATACCACACATCCGACACTTACCATCGAACATATCAAAAATGCCAAAGAAATTAAAAATTTTATTCTGAAGACTTCAGAAGAAGCAAGAAGAAAACGCCGTACATTAAATACGTTAGACATCGGAACCGGTCAGATGGGAGATGTTGATGATTTAGAGGAATAGTTTGCGCTATTTCTCAGTATACAAAAGAGAATAATAGAAAAGAATAATTGAAAAGAACAAAATTGCAGATTAGAAACGAGGAACTTTATTATGGAATTGGATATGACTAAGGGGAATCCAACACGGTTAATTGTAAAGTTTATCATTCCGATTGTAATAGGAAATATTTTTCAGCAGTTATATAATATGGTAGATACCATTATTGTAGGTAGATATGTAGGTGTGGAAGCTCTTGCTGCGGTAGGGGCTACCGGCACAATTTCGTTTTTGATTCTTGGTTTTCTGATGGGAATGACTGCGGGATTTACGGTACTGACAGCGCAGCGGTTTGGTGCCGGAGATGTAGAAGGTGTGAAGCAGACAGTAGGAAATGCAGCAACACTTTCTGTTATAATAACGGTCGTTATGACTGCATTTAGTGTGTTCATTATGGATGGACTTCTGAAATTAATGAATACACCGGAAGACATTTTTGACATGGCAAAGACTTACATTGTGATTATATGTCTTGGTATGGGATGTAGTGTTTTGTACAACCTGTTATCCAGTTTTCTGCGTGCAGTAGGAAACAGCAAAGTGCCCCTATATTTTCTTGTAGTTTCTGCCGCATTAAATATTATATTAGATTTGGTGCTTGTTCTGGTCATTCCGATGGGGGTAGCAGGTGCCGCAATTGCCACTGTAGTATCACAGGGAATTTCCGGTGTACTTTGCCTTATTTATATTATTAAAAAAGTGCCTGTTTTAAAAATTGAAAAAAGGCATTGGAAGTTGGATGGACAGTGTGCGCATAATCAGATTTCCATTGGTCTGCCGATGGCATTGCAGTTTTCCATTACGGCAGTAGGAACCATTCTTGTGCAGATGGCACTGAATATGCTTGGTTCAACAGTAGTTGCGGCTTATACGGCAGCTTGTAAAGTAGAACAGCTTGTGACACAGCCATATAGTGCACTGGGACTTACCATGTCAACATACTGTGCACAGAACAGAGGTGTAAATGATATCAAACGAATTCGTAAAGGGGTTCGGATTTCTAATGTGATGTCACTGATTTATTCGATTGTTATATATGGTATTGTTATGATGGCACTTCCTTATATCATACGGTTGTTTGTAAGTGGCGACGTAACGGAGATTTTGGAATATGCCAGAATTTATGTGGGAGTCTGCGGTTTGTGCTTCACCGGACTCGGTATGATTTTCATTTTCCGAAATGCAATGCAGGGCTGTGGATTTTCTTTCATGCCAATGATGGGCGGTGTGGTAGAACTTTTATGTCGTGCCGTAGCTGCGTTTGGAGCAGCCAAATACCAGAGTTATCTGGGAGTTTGCATGGGTAATGCAAGTTCATGGATGGTTACGGGAATTTTCCTTGCTATTGCCTACTTATTCATGATGCGGAAGCTGCTCGTTTTGCAGAAGCAGCCGCTCGAACAGTAAACCGGCGAAAAACCAGCAGGGGGCATAGTCCAGCCGGATGACTTTGCAAAGGTTCCAACGGGAGTTTTCATAATTCCAGGGACATGCTCCTTTGCGCTTTAACAACATACCAGTAACAAATTCACCGGAGAAAATCATACCGGTATAGACAAAACCACGAAATATGAAGTTTTTACCTTTAAGCAGACGGCTTATTGGTGCGAGAAATGCAGCCATTCCATAGATGGGAAACATCCAGAGAGAAGTAGTACCTGACAACTTAAAATCTCTTTTTTGAAAAGAATGGAAGGCGGTAAACAGAATTTCCATACACCAGCCAAGTAGTCCGCAGTGGATAAAGTTTTGCATAAATTTTTTCATGCTTATAGAATACCCATAATCGGGAGGAGTATACACATGAATTATAGAGAGGCAATGGAATATGTAGAATCTTTACAGCAATATGGCAGTGTGCTCGGATTAGAGAATATGCAGAGGTTGTGTGAACGTCTGGGCAATCCGCAGAATGAATTGAAATTCGTACATATTGCGGGTACAAATGGTAAAGGTTCGGTATTAGCATATGTTTCTACGATTTTACAGACAGCAGGATATAGGGTTGGACGTTACATTTCACCAACTATTTTTGATTATAGAGAACGGTTTCAGATTGATGGTAAGCCGATTACCCAATCCGGACTATGTAAATATCTGGAGCAGGTAAAGGCGGCAGCTAATCAGATGGTGGCAGAAGAACTGCCACATCCGACTCCGTTTGAAATAGAAACGGCAGTTGCCTTTTTGTATTTTCTGGATAAAAAGTGTGATATTGTTGTACTGGAAACCGGACTTGGCGGTAGATTGGATGCAACGAATATTATACAGACATCGCTTTGTTCCGTTTTTGCCTCCATCAGCATGGACCATATGGCTGTGCTTGGAGAATCATTAGAAGCGATTGCAACAGAGAAGGCAGGAATTATTAAGGAAAAAGGCTGTGTTGTATCGCTTAGACAGCAACCGGAAGCGATGCAGGTAATTAAACAGACTGCATCAAGACTAAAGTGCCGGCTCTTAATTGCAGATGTGAGCCGCGCTAAACAGGTAAAATATGGACTGAAAACGCAGCATTTCAGTTACGATAAATATAAGAATCTGGCAATTTCTATGCTGGGACAATATCAGATTGATAATGCGGTTCTGGCGGTAGAAGTGATAGAAGCTTTACAGAAATCCGGCTTTCCGGTATCGGAAGAACAGCTGCGGCAAGGTCTTTTACAGACAAGCTGGATAGGCAGATTCAGTGTAATTGGGCAGAAACCTCTTTTTATTGCAGATGGAGCACATAATGAGGATGCTGCGGCAAGGTTGGCAGAATCCATCAGGTTCTATTTTACAAATAAAAGAATCATATATATAATGGGAATATTAAAAGATAAAGAATATGATAAGATTATCCGTCAGACCTATGAACTTGCGGAGCATATTATTACGGTAACACCACCAAATAATGAAAGAGCACTTCATGCATATGAACTGGCACAGAACGTTAAGGAATATCATGAAAGTGTGACAGTAGCGGATAGCTTACAGGAAGCAGTTGAAATTGCTTATTTGCTGGCTGGAAGGGATAAAGAAACGGTTGTTATTGCATTTGGTTCGCTTTCGTATCTGGGGGAATTGATTCATATTGTAGAACATAGAGACACAATCAGGAGAGACTCTCATGGTAGATCAGAATAAAGTAAAAGAAGCAGTAAAATTATTTCTGGAAGGAATTGGAGAAGATCCGGACAGAGAAGGATTAGTAGAGACACCGGAACGAATTGCAAGAATGTGTACCGAAATTTTTAGCGGTATGGAAGAAAATGCAGGAGAGCATTTGTCAAAAACATTTTCGGTTGCAAACAATGAAATCGTAGTGGAAAAGGATATTGTTTTCTATTCTGCCTGTGAACATCATTTGCTTCCATTTTATGGTAAGGCACACATTGCATATGTACCAAACGGTAAAGTGGTAGGCCTTAGTAAACTGGCAAGAACGGTAGAGGTATATGCGAAAAGACCGCAGATTCAGGAACAGATGACAGCTCAGATTGCAGATGCAATTATGGAATATTTAGCACCACAGGGCGTTATGGTTATGGTGGAAGCTGAGCATATGTGTATGACAATGCGGGGCGTGAAGAAGCCGGGCAGTAAGACGGTAACGATGGCCAAAAGAGGCTGCTTTGAAGAAAATATGCAGTTACAGAATGATTTCTTCCGGATGGTACAGCACTAATGGATAGGATAAATGAAATATTAAATCATGATTTATTTATCGAATGTGTGACAAAAAATGAATCAGAAGAAAGAGATAGAAAGTTCTGCCGTCACAATATGGGACATTTTATGGATGTGGCAAGGCTGGCAATGATTTTTAATCTGCAGGAACAGTTAGACATACCAAAGGATATTATTTATGCAGCGGCATTGTTACACGATATAGGCAGATTCGAGCAGTATCAGAATGGAATGCCACATGAACAGGCGAGTGCCAGGCTGGCACCGAAAATATTGCAGGATTGCGGCTATGATAATAAAGAAACAAGTGTTATCGTAACGGCTATAAGTAATCATAGAAACGCAGATATCAAGGAAGAAGCAAGCTTGAATGGACTTCTTTACCGGGCAGATAAAATGAGCCGGAGTTGCTTTGCATGTCCGGCAGAGAAAGAGTGTGACTGGAAGGCAGATAAAAAGAATCTGATTCTGCGATATTAGAAGTCATCGGAAGATAATTACAAGTTATTCGTGAATCCAGATGGGAGTGAAAAGAACGTGACAATGGATGAGATGCAAATCGGAGACAGGAAATTTCAGACAGCAGGGCATACTTACGTCATGGGAATTTTAAATGTAACACCGGATTCTTTTTCAGATGGCGGAAAATATAATCAGATGGATGCAGCCCTTTTTCATATAGAAGAAATGATAAAAGAAGGCATGGACATCGTTGATATTGGTGGAGAATCAACCAGACCGGGATATACATTGCTGTCCGAGAAAGAGGAAATTGAGAGAGTAGCGCCTATAATTGAGAAAGTTAAAACAAGATTTAACATACCAATTTCGCTTGATACCTACAAAAGTGAAGTGGCAAAAGCCGGTATTGAAGCAGGCGTCGATTTAATTAATGATATATGGGGATTAAAATATGATAAAAAACTTGCCGAAATCATAGCAGATGCAAAGGTTGCATGCTGTCTTATGCACAATCGGAAGGAACCGGATTATCAGAATTATATGCAGGATGTGATGGCAGATTTGGAAGAAACCATTGCTATTGCACATAGAGCGGGAATTACAGATGAAAAGATTATTTTGGATCCGGGGGTAGGATTTGGGAAGACTTATGAAAATAATCTGGAAATCATTAACCGAATGGAACAGTTACATTCTTTTGGCTATCCGTTGCTGCTTGGGACAAGCAGAAAATCGGTAATAGGTCTGACTTTGGACTTGCCGGCATCGGAGCGCCTGGAAGGAACTTTGGTAACAACTGTTATGGCTGTTATGAAGGGAGCAATGTTTGTCAGAGTACATGATGTGAAGGAAAACGTCAGAGCAATTAAAATGACAGAAGCAATTCTGCATGGATAGAAAGGGGTATGAAATATGGATAAGATTATTATTGATAACTTGAAAGTGTATGCGCATCACGGGGTGTATAAGGAAGAAAACGAAAATGGACAGAATTTTTACATAAATGCTGTTCTGTATACTGATACCAGAAAAGCCGGTCTGGAAGACAGATTGGAATTATCTACTAATTATGGAGAAGTATGTCAATTTATTCATCAGTTTGTAAGAGGAAATCTTTTTAAATTACTTGAAACTCTGGCAGAGAAACTGGCAGAGGCGATTTTAATTGAGTTTCGCCTGATTGATGAAGTGAAAATAGAAATCAGAAAACCGGAAGCACCGATTGGTCTGGAATTTGAGTCGGTTTCCGTTGAAATTGACCGTAAATGGCACACAGCTTATCTGGCAACCGGTTCTAATATAGGCGATAAGAAAAAATACATCAAAGATGCGATTACATCAATTGCAGCAGACAGCAAATGCAGAATCATTAAAACATCAGAACTGGTTCGAACAACTGCATATGGTGAAGTGGAGCAGGATGAATTTTTAAATGGTGCATTGATGGTAAAAACATTGTATACACCGGAAGAACTTCTGAAGAAGCTTCATGAGATTGAATATGCAGCCGGAAGAGAAAGAGATTTGCATTGGGGACCAAGAACGCTGGATATTGATATTATTTTCTATGATGATATCGTGATGTACACGGATGATTTACAGATTCCACATGAAGATATGCAGAATCGTGACTTTGTATTGGAACCATTATCACAGATTGCACCTTATATGATGCACCCGGTTCTTGGAAAAACAGTAGTACAGCTTTATGAAGAAGTGCAGAAAACAGGAGAAACACATGTCATCGACCTTGAATATATACGTTAAACCTTTGGATATCCGGGAAGCAAAAGCAGTTTATATCGGAAATGCACATCAGGATTTTCCACAGAACGAACTAAAATCTTTTTCCATGATAGAGGATTTGTGGAATAAGGGATTTTATCGAGGCTACGGATTCTATGAAAATGTAGGTGAGAGCGCGGAAACAGGAAGTGCGGAAGTAAGAAGCGCGGAAGCAACTGCCGGCAAAGATATTTTAAGGGGCTATGCTTTTACGATGGCAGACCCGGATGCGCATATACTTTTAGTAGATTATTTTGCAGTATGTGAAGAGGCAAGAGGAAAAGGCTATGGTGGGAAAGCATTAGCACTGTTAAAAGAAAGTTGTACGGAATGGGATGGCATTATTTTTGAAGTGGAAGATGACGAAAGCGCAGAGTCAGAAGAAGAAAGACTGCTCAGACAGAGAAGAATTTCTTTTTATGAGAAAAACGGCGTTGAAATGACAAAGGACAGAAGCTATGCTTTTGGTGTGGATTATAAGCTGATGGTCTTACCTGTGACTGATGAAAAAGCGGGAGAAGGTGTTGGTGAAAAACTTTCTTCTATTTATCAGAAAATGCTTTCTGAGCAAATTTTTCAGACGATGTTCCGATTAAGATAATATGATTAAAATAATATAAAATAAACTTACATTTTTTGCAAAGAGACAGGGTTTGTGCTATACTGAAATAATAACTTAGCAAAGAGGGCTTAGCTTCAATGAAGAGAGATAAAAAGCTTACAATAGGAATTCTTGTCAGTGGTATTATGGATGATGTTACCAGATCAATTTGTCAGGGTGTGAAACAGGCAGCTGCGGCAATTGATGTGGATGTGATTGTGTTACCCGGGAAATACTGGGAACGAGATTTGACCGATAATAGAGAACTTATGTATGAATATCAGTATAATACGATATTCTCTTATGCAAGACCGGAAACATTAGATGGATTAGTGGTGGCGGCAGATTGTATTGGCTGTTTGACTACGAAAGACAGAATTGAAATGTTGATGAAGGATTTCGAAGGAATACCTTGTGTTCTTGTCGCTTCTAAGATGGATGGATATGTAGGAGTTTCTTTCGATAATTCTATGGGAATTGATGAGGGTATGAAATACCTGATTAAGAAGGTAGGACATACTCATTTTGGTATGATTGGCGGAAGTAGCGACAACTCCGATGCACAGGAGAGAAAACAGGCATTTATCCGTAATCTGGAAGAAAATGGATTGCCTTATGATGAGAGTATGTTTGTGGAAGGTAATCTCTCTAGAAATTGTCAGGATAAAGCGGCAGAATTGTTAGATAAAAATCCGGGGATTGAAGCTGTTTTCTGTGTAAATGATGAAACAGCAATTGGATTATATGAAGAATTAAGGAAACGTCATTTGCATCCGGGTAAAGATATTTCTGTACTTGGATATGATGATTCCAATGCGGCGGTAATTGTAGATCCATCTCTTTCTTCTGTTCGTGCAGATATGGGTGAACTGGGAGCAGAAGCATTCGGCATGGTGTTGCAGATGATAGATGGTAAAGCGGTGGCAAACCGTGTAGTCCCGACGAAATTTGTTTTAAGAAATTCCAATGTGAATGCAGGGGCTGCCAACGATGAAGAGAACAATAGCAAAATTGATTTAGATTTAGCCTTCAATGATATTTTCTATCGTTATCGACACGAGGCCAATACAGAGAAGCTTGAGGCCCTTAAATGTGCATTCTGTCGGCTTTTTGAAAAATTACAGGAAACCTTTGAAACGGATGTAACAAATTTAGAAGATTATCAGGAAATCCAGAACTTGACGGAAAAACTGTTGAATATGGGGGCAGTAGGTTATGCCGATGTTGAGAATCTTCTCGTGTTCTTAGAAGAGATTTATCGTGATTTGAAGCGAAAACAAAAGAATGAAAGTCGGAAGTTTGAACTTAGAGATTTCTTTTCTGTTATATATCGTAAGATTATTTTGGCAATGAATACGATGTCAGGTGCAGCGAAAGAGGCAGAGAATAAAAGTAATTATTCCATGAAGCTGTTTATTCGGGACATGTTACAGTTTGAAAAGGGAAATGACCAGAGTTACGCATGCTTGCTTGGCAATCTGGATTGGTTACATATTAGAAATGCTTTTCTTTATACTTTTGATAAACCGATTACTCATCTGGACAAAGAGCGTTTTGTGGCACCGGAGGACTTTTATTTAAAAGCATATTTACAGAACGGCAAAGTAACTGCAGTGCCGGCAATTGAGCAGAAACTGGCATTTGAAGATATTTTCCATAACCGTTTTATGAAAGCGCAGCAGAATTATAACCTTGTTTTGTTTCCTCTTTTTTCCAATGAAATGTTGTATGGTATCATGTTGTGCGACTTGACAGAAAGCATTTTTGTAAACGGTGAATTCTTGGTAAATCAGTTTGGAGCAGCAGCCAAAATGATTTCCCTGCTTCGTACGAATGAACAGATTCAGCAGCAGTTGGAAGAAAGTCTTGCTACGTTGCATGAAAATAATATTGCACTAGATACCTTGTCTAAATCAGATGGTCTTACCGGTATTTTCAACAGAAGAGGATTTTACGATGCCGGCGAGAAGATGATTGCCGAATGCAAAGAGAAGAAAGAAAATCTGCTGGTTGTTTACGTGGATATGAATAATCTGAAAATTATCAATGATAGATATGGACATGAGGAAGGTGATTTTTCTCTGAAATTAATCAGCGATATGCTGGTTAAGACCGTAGAAGGAAGAGGGGTTGCCGGACGTATTGGTGGTGATGAATATGCCTGCATCATGCATTATCATGAGGAAGATGACAGTAATGCAATTTTACAGTCTATTTATCAGTCATTTGATGAGTTTAATGAGAACAGTGAAAAGGAATACAATGTGACGGTATCAGCAGGAGCTTATCTGTTAGAGCCGTCAATGGAATTATCACTGGCAGAAGCGTTAACCTTAGCAGATGAAAAGCTTTATGAAGTAAAACAATTAAGAAAGAAAAGTGTGGCAAAAAAAGAAAACAAGAAATAGGGGCAACCCCTGTTTCTTGTTTTTTTTTAATTTCTATTTTTAAAAAATTTTTATTTCTGTATTTTCTATTTCATATTTTTTATTTCATATTTTCTACAGCCGCAGCCTGGGCAGCATCAAAGGTTGTAACATTGACGGCACCATAGGTACTTGTTTTGTATACCGGAACAGATTCGCCAAATTGATTAAAATATACATACTGAGAAGTAATGTTAATTTTTTCATATACACCTTCCGCGACAATTTCCGGACTACTTCCATCAACGACCATTCGTTTCAGTGCAGGGTCGGTTTTGGAAGAGGTTTGATAATAAATCATATTATCATATACGTTAAAGAAATCGATTCGTTCATCTGATAATACTTCAATAACGTCACCGGATAAAGAGTAGCGACAAAGCCGATAATTGTTGGCAACATCCATATAATAAACATATCCATCCATAACGATTGGATTCCAGATGTTTCCCTGCCAGATATTTGATATCTGATCGGTTGCGGTATCCAGTGCATAAAGTGCATGGTCATCTTCTGTGCCATTGAAATAAATCGTACCGTTTATATAGCAGGCAGGATTGACTGCATAATTGGTTACATCTGTTTTGTCAGATTTATCAATTTTCATTTTAGTCAAATTAGCCGGATTATTGGTGTTATTTGCATAATATAAATAATTGCCACACAACTGCAGGCTGGAAGTTGCCGCCCTGTCTAAGCAAGTGGACTGGCTGCCATTCTTTTTGCTACGATAAATGCCATATGTACGCATCATATAACCAAGACCTTCGCTACCATTGCCATTACCGCTTTCCATATAATAATAAAGATAGTTGCCACCGGCATTGATGCAGGAAACAGAGTTGCTATTTAATTTTTTCAAATCTGTTTCATCCGTGTTCATGGAATACAGTGCATAATTGTCGTAAGCATTTGCAAAATATACTTTTCCATCGGATTCACAGAAGTAACCACCATTATTTATATTTCCGGCGGTATTTCCTACGGTATACTCATCATTCATTGGAATTCTGCCGGATAAAAGCATGCAAACGAACAAGATAAGCAGAATGCCAAATGTGACACTGAGTATGATAATATTTTTTGTTTTTGTAGTCATTTTATCATTTCTCCCCTGTACTAAAAATTAAGTTGCACATAAAGATAGTATAGTCGCAAACTTGCTTGCTATCAAGTGGGATTTGTTATAAGATTATTAAAGTGAGAAGTTTGCAAGAGACTTCTTTCGAGGTTACATAAGAAAATGCTATATAAAAATTGGAAGGATAAGAATATCAATGGCAGATTTATTAGAGTTAAGAAAACAACTGGATGAAATTGATGCGCAGATTGTGCAGTTATATGAGAACCGAATGGACATCTGTTCTCAGGTAGCTGATTATAAAATAGAAACAGGTAAAAAGGTTTTTGACAAAGAGCGTGAAGAAGAAAAACTTCGCAAGGTAAAATCATTGACCCATAATGAATTTAACGGACATGGAATTCAGGAACTTTTTGAACAGATTATGTCCATGAGCCGGAAATTACAGTATAAGAAGCTTTCAGATAAAGGTGGTATGGGCAAGCTTCCTTTTATCAGTGTGGATGAATTGGATGTGCAAAATGCCAGAGTCGTTTTTCAGGGAGCAGAGGGTGCCTATTCCCAGATGGCAATGCTTCGTTACTTCGGTGAAGATGTAAATTGTTTCCATGTGGATACCTTCCGTGATGCCATGTGTGCGATTGAGGAAGGAAGTGCAGATTTTGCGGTACTTCCGATTGAAAATTCCACAGCTGGAATCGTAAATGAAATTTATGACTTACTGGTTGAATTTGAAAACTATATTGTAGGAGAGCAGATTATCAAAATAGAACATTGTCTGATGGGACCTCAGGGGGCGAGTATAGATGATGTTAAGACGGTTTACTCTCATCCACAATCGCTGATGCAGAGTGCCCGCTATCTGAATGAGCATGCATCATGGAAACAGGTAAGTATGCAGAACAATGCTTTTGCAGCAAGAAAAGTCAGTGAAGATGGGGATAAGAGTCAGGCAGCAATTGCCAGTGAGCAGGCAGCGAAAATTTATGGTCTGGATATTCTGGAAAGAGGTGTGAATCAGTCTCAGACAAATTCCACCCGTTTTATTATTGTAACAAACCAGAAAATATTCTTAAAGAAGGCAGACAAGGTCAGCATTTGTTTTGAAATACCACATGAAAGCGGTTCCTTGTATCACATGCTTTCCCACTTTATCTATAACAATTTGAATCTGACTAAGATTGAAAGCCGTCCGCTTGAGGATAGAAACTGGGAATATCGTTTCTTTATTGATTTTGACGGTAATCTGGCAGACAGTGCAGTGAAAAATGCGCTGCGCGGACTTCGTGAAGAGGCTCGTAATATGAAGATTTTGGGTAATTATTAGTTGCACCTGATTACAAAACGAGGAGAACATTATGAGAATAGAAGAATTGATTATATACAAGGATTTTGCGCAGGGAGATTTGTTGCGTGATATGGTGCGCCTGATGGAGCATTATAAAGAAGAACAGGACAGAACATTATGCTACGACTGTATGCACCGATTGCTAGAAATTGCTGCTTCTCATGGTTTTTATGGGAATCTATGGCATTGTTATCTGACGAATCTGTTAGTAAATAATGAAAACAGTTACAGTAAGGCATGTGAAATAAGAGGTAATGTAGAAGGCACGATTAACGAACTGGTACTTCATGATATTCGCATTTTCAAGGAGCTTTATGATTATGATTTTAAGGATATGATGAATGTATTAAATGTGCCGGAATTTGCGCTGGTACTTTCTTATGAAAGCTGTTTTCAGGAGAGTAAGGTATACAATACCAGAATCCGTGACAGAATCTGCCATTTGGCGATGCAGTTTAATTCCGATGATACACCGGAAGCAATGAAAGATACTCTGACAGAATTCTATAAAGATTATGGTGTAGGAAAGTTTGGACTGCACAAAGCATTTCGCATTAAACATGGCGAGAATGGAGCAGAGATTGAACCGATTTTAAATATTGCACATGTGCATCTGAACGATTTGGTCGGCTATGAAATTCCAAAGAAGAAGCTGATTGATAATACAGAAGCTTTTGTCAAAGGGAAAAAGGCGAATAACTGTCTGTTATTCGGTGATGCCGGAACCGGTAAATCATCCAGTATCAAGGCGATTGCAAACGAATATTATGATGATGGACTGCGCATTATTGAAGTATACAAGCACCAGTTCCAGGATTTGAATGATGTAATTGCACAGGTGAAAAATCGTAATTATAAATTCATTATCTATATGGACGATTTAAGCTTTGAAGATTTTGAAATTGAATACAAATATCTGAAGGCAGTCATAGAAGGTGGCCTTGAGAAAAAGCCAAACAATGTTTTAATTTATGCAACCTCTAACCGGAGACATCTGGTAAGAGAGAAGTTCAGTGACAAGGAAGACCGAAGAGATGATTTACATGCAGGTGATACGGTACAGGAGAAGCTTTCTCTTGTTTCCCGCTTTGGTGTGACTATTTTCTTCTGCGCACCGGATAAAAAGCAGTTCCAGCAGATTGTAAAGACATTGGCAGAGCGTTATAGCGTGAATATGCCGGAGGAAGCTCTTCTTCTGGAAGCCAACAAGTGGGAACTTGCACATGGTGGATTGTCCGGCAGAACGGCACAACAGTTTATTGATTACTTATTAGGACAAGCATAAATGAGATGGCCTAATAACGGCAGACATAAAAGGTGGGAGGCGCGGAGAGTTATATGAAAACTTTTGCGGCAATTGATGTTGGCTCTTATGAGCTTGAAATGAAAATATTTGAAGTTTCTAAGCAAAGCGGGATTAAAGAGATTGATTCGATAAGACATCGCATTGATTTAGGAACTGATACTTACGCAACTGGGAAAATCAGCTATGAAAGAGTAGATGAACTTTGCCGGGTACTTCGGGAATATAAGAAAATCATGGAAAGCTATGGAGTAGAGGCTTACAAAGCTTATGGCACCAGTGCGATTCGTGAAATGGAAAACAAGATTATTGTTTTAGACCAGATAGAGCAGAGAACCGGAATTAAGATAGAAGTTTTAAGTAACTCGGAACAGCGTTTCCTAAACTATAAGTCAATTGCTTCCAAAGGAAAAGTATTTAATAAGGTTATTGAGAAAGAAACTGCAATTTTGGATATTGGTGGCGGCAGTATTCAGATTTCCCTTTTCGTAAAAGATACTTTAGTAACAACTCAGAACATGAAGCTTGGTATTTTGCGTTTGCAGGATAAAATGAGTCATTTGAATATTCGTCCGGGACAATATGAAGCGATGATAGATGAGTTTATCAGTTCCCAGCTTGCCGTTTTCAAGAAATTGTACTTAAAGGACCACGAAATTGAGAACATCATTGTTGTAGATGATTATATTTCTACGGTAGTAGAACACAAAATGTCTGCCTTAGCAGATGATTGTATTGAAGCAGAAACGATGGAGCATTATCTCGGGAAAATACGCGAGAAGTCCATTGTGGAAGCTGCTAAGGTGCTGGGTATGCCGGAAGAAAATATACCGCTTCTTTGTATTTCCAGTGTATTGTTGAATCGTATTGTAAAAGTAATGGATGCAAAATATATCTGGGTGCCGGGTGTGACTTTATGTGATGGTATTGCATATGAGTATGGTGAAAAGAATAAAATCATAACAGCAACCCATGATTTTGAACAGGATATTATTGCCTGTGCTCAGAACATAAGTAAACGTTATATGGGAAGTAAACGAAGAAGCGAAACATTGGAGCAGATAGCGTTGACCATTTTTGACAGTATGAAAAAAGTGCATGGTCTTGGCAAAAGAGAAAGACTTTTGCTACAGTTAGCGACTCTTTTACATGACTGCGGTAAGTATATCAGTCTGGTAAATCTGGGAGAATGTTCTTACCATATTATTATGTCGACGGAAATGATAGGACTTTCTCATTTGGAAAGAGAAATCGTAGCGAATGTGGTGAAATATAACCATATGGACTTTGATTATTACGAAGTGTTAGGAAAAGAAAGCGAACATCTGGACAAAGAAGCTTATTTAAAAATTGCTAAATTAGCAGCGATTTTAAAAATTGCAAATGGACTGGACAGAAGTCATAAACAGAAATTTAAAGATGTTAAAACGACTTTAAAAGACGAACAACTTATTATAACGATAGATACGCCGGTAGATATTACGTTGGAAAAAGGCCTGTTCTACCGCAGAGCAGACTTTTTTGAAGAAGTATATAGTGTGAAACCGGTTATTCGACAGAAGAAAACCAATTTATAACAGGAAAGGACAAAAACAGTATGGCAGGAAAAGCTGAGTTTTCCAAAGTTGAAAATTATACAAATCGAGAATTGAGCTGGCTTCTTTTTAATAAAAGAGTATTAAGCGAGGCAAGAGATAAACAACTTCCGTTATTTGAACGATTGAAGTTCCTGAGCATTACGGCATCGAATCTGGATGAATTTTTTATGGTTCGTGTAGCATCATTGAAGGATATGGTAAATGCTGGTTACACAAAAACGGATATTGCAGGAATGACACCGAATGAGCAGCTTATTGAAGTGAATAAGAAAACGCATGAACTGGTGGAACAGCAGTATGTTACATACAATCGCTCTTTGGTTCCACAGTTTGTAACAAACGGACTTCGTCTTGTGGCACATCACGAGGATTTGACGAAGGAAGAAGCAAAGTATATTGATCAGTATTTTGAAGAAAATATTTATCCTGTTTTGACACCGATGGCAGTGGACTCTTCCAGACCATTTCCGTTAATCCGGAATAAATCTTTAAATATCGGTGCGCTTGTGAAGAAGAAAAACGGGGAAGGAGAAATGGAATTTGCTACGGTGCAGGTGCCGAGCGTACTTTCCAGGATTGTTCCGCTGCCAACAGAAGAAGGCAAAGCGATTATTTTATTAGAAGAAGTGATTGAGAGAAACGTGCATAAATTGTTTCTGAATTATGATATTGTCTGCGCTTATCCATTCCGAATTATGCGTAATGCAGATTTGACGATTGAGGAAGAGGAAGCAGAAGACTTATTGCAGGAAATCGAGAAACAGTTAAAGAAAAGACAATGGGGTCAGGCAATTCGTCTGGAAGTGGAAGCCGGAATGGATGTGCGGTTGCTCAAAATCATTCAGGATGAATTGAGTATTGGAAAAGAAGATATTTATCCGATTAACGGACCACTTGATTTGACTTTTTTAATGAAGCTGTATGGACTGGAGGGCTTTGACCATTTGAAAGAACATAGCTATTCCAAACCGCAGCCGGTACCGGAACTTCCGGAAGATGCAAATGTGTTTGCCAGAATCAGAGAAGGAGATATTTTAATGTATCATCCTTATCAGACCTTTGAGCCGGTTGTTCGCTTTATCAGACAGGCAGCAGTAGACCCGGATGTGCTTGCAATCAAACAGACACTTTATCGTGTCAGCGGTAATTCGCCGATTATTGCAGCACTGGAGCAGGCAGCAGAGAATGGTAAACAAGTTTCTGTACTGGTAGAATTAAAGGCCCGTTTCGATGAAGAGAATAATATCGTGTGGGCGAAAAAACTGGAGAAAGCAGGCTGTCACGTTATTTATGGTCTGGTTGGTTTGAAAACCCATAGTAAAATCACGCTGGTTGTCAGAAGAGAAGAAAACGGTATTCGCCGTTACGTGCATCTTGGAACCGGTAATTACAATGATTCTACGGCAAAATTGTATACCGACCTGGGACTTTTTACCTGCTCCGAATCCGTAGGTGAGGATGCCACAGCTGTATTTAACATGCTGTCCGGTTATTCCGAGCCTCGTTCATGGAATAGACTGTCTTTGGCACCACTATGGCTGAAGGACAGATTCCTTTCTTTAATTGAAAGAGAAAAGCAACATGCAGAACAGGGCAGACCGGCGCATATTGTTGCAAAGATGAATTCTTTGTGTGATAAGAGCATTATCGAAGCGTTGTATGAAGCAAGTGCGGCAGGAGTCAGAATTGATTTGATTGTACGTGGTATCTGCTGCTTAAAGGTCGGAATACCGGGAGTAAGTGAGAATATCCATGTTCGTTCTATCGTAGGTAATTATCTGGAACATGCCCGTATTTTCTATTTTGAAAACGATGGTAAGCCGGAATATTATTGTGCCAGTGCGGACTGGATGCCTCGTAATCTGGACAGACGTGTTGAAATTATGTTCCCAATCGAAAAACCGGATTTACAGGAAAAAATACAGTATATTCTGGACTGTCAGTTAAGGGATACCGTTAAGGCGCACATTTTACAGCCGGATGGTAGTTATGAGAAAGTAGATAAAAGAGGAAAAGAGATTTTCAATTCTCAGTTAGGATTCTGCGAAGAAGCCAAAAGAATGGCAAAAACGAAGGAAACCATAGCAGATAAAAGAATCTTTATTCCGAAAATGCATCATGGAGAATAACCTGTTAAAAGACATCGTGAGAGGATGTATTAATGCGATATATGGGTTAGAAAGGTTTGGACACAAAAATGAAAATGATATTGGCATCCGCTTCTCCGCGGAGAAAAGAACTTTTAAGACAGATTGGGTTTTCCTTTAAAACCATGCCAAGTGTAAAGGAAGAAGTGATTACGAAAGAAGCACCCGAAGCAGTTGTGGAAGAGTTATCTTATCAGAAAGCAGTAGATATCTGCGGCCAGATGGCAGAAATTGCCAAAGAGGATTTTGTGGTAATCGGTGCAGATACGGTTGTTTCCTGTTGGGGCAAAATTATGGGAAAACCGAAGGATAAAGAAGAAGCATGTCAGATGTTACGGGAATTACAGGGCAAAAGCCATCAGGTTTATACCGGCGTGACATTAGCATGGAAATATAAGGATACACCGGCAATGTTCCATACATTTCATGAATGTACGGATGTGACGGTTTATCCGATGACAGAGGATGAGATTAAGGCATATGTGGATAGTGGCGAACCGATGGATAAAGCCGGAGCTTATGCAATTCAGGGACTTTTTGCAGCGCATATTCAGGGCATCTGTGGCGATTATCATAATGTGGTGGGACTTCCGATCGGAAGACTTTATCAGGAAATGAAGCAGAGAAATCTGGTGTAAAAAAATATGGCAGTGCAGGAAGGATATACGTGAAGATGATAAAGTTAATTGCAACGGATATTGACGGAACACTGGTAAAAGAGTCTACATCCGAAATTTATCCGGAGATATTAGAGGCAATTCGCGCGTGGACGGATGCGGGTAATTATTTCTGTGTCGCAAGTGGAAGACAATATTATAGTATTCGCCATATGTTTGAGGAAGTATCGGACCGGATTATTTATCTGGCAGAAAATGGTGCACATATTCGTTTCGGCGAGAAGGATATTCTGGTACAGAATATGAAACGGGAATATGTGGAAGAGATTATGAGGCAGCTTCGCCCTTATTATGACGAATGTGATACCGTTGTATCTACAACAAACGGAAGCCTTTTGGAAACCAAGAATCAGGAATTTCTGGATTTCTTTGTAAAAGGCTATAAAAATAAATATCGTGTGGTAGAGGATGTTCTGGCAGAAGATGCTGAGATTATGAAAATCGCTATTTATCGCAAAGACAGCATTCGTGAGCTTGGCGAGAAGGTTCTGATTCCGGCTTGGCAGGACAAAGTCAAAACCTGTATGGCAGGCGAAGAATGGGTGGATTTCATGGATGCTTCCGTAGACAAGGGAAATGCTTTGCAAGTATTGCAGAAGTATCTGGGAGTTACGAAAGAAGAAACAATGGCGTTTGGCGATAACGATAATGATATCGGTTTATTGCAGGCGGCCGGAGAAAGCTATGCGGTGGAAAATGCCAGAGATACGGTGAAGGCACAGGCAAAGTATATCTGTCCTTCTTACGAGGAAAAGGGCGTATATCAGGTGATAGAAAAACTAAGAAAGGAGCAGTAAGATTATGTTTGATGATGCAGTATTGAAATGTTTTCTGGAAAAACAAGGACAGTTGTTCCCGGAAAATGTTGCAGAAACACCGGAAGAAGCAGCAGATTTTTTAGAGGAATGTATGGCAGTTGTTGTTAACTCGGTCAAAGAAGTATGGGAATACTTTGATGAAGCCGGTGTCGATATGGAAGGTGCTGATGAAGAAGGTATTCTGGATGCCGATGAAGTTTTTGATATTGGCGATGGCCGATATCTAATTGTTGAGGGATAACAGAAACTCGGCGAGCCCGTCGTTGTCATTGTCTTTTTGGGTAATGACATCGGCGGCTTTTTTTACTTCCGGGGTTGCATTAGCCATAGCAATGCCGCATCCGGCAGCCTCTATCATGGAAATATCGTTTTGGGCATCACCGGCAGCAAAAGAATCAGATAGTGGCACGCCAAAATAATCGCAGACAAAGCGTACTGCGTTTCCTTTTCCGGCTTCTTTTACGAACAATTCCAGATATTTTTCGTTGGAGAAAATATATTGGATTTTATCTTCTGCCCAGTCAGCAATGCTGTCGCAGAAGGCTGTCAATCTGCTTTTATCAGTCAGATGAATGGCTAACATCTTAAAAGGTTCTTTGGTTAAAGCGGTTGTATAATCATCGGCAAGCAGAAGCGGCAGATGAATCCTCCTGCGATAATATTGAATTTCTTCATCTTCTTTGGCCGTAATAATAGCATCATCATTATAAGTCTGGATATGAAGATTCTGTGCTTTTGCCTGTGCCTGTAAATAGGAAACGTAGGAAAGAGGCATACGCAGCTCGCGAACCGGCTTTTTGTTGTCGCAGTCATAAACAAGAGCTCCGTTGTTTGCTATGATGAAAATACCAGGATAATCCAGTTTGGCCTGTTCTTTTACTTCTAAAATACTATCAAGTGGTCTGCCGGAAGAGAGTACAAGTTTATTTCCGGCAGCAATAAAATCTTTGATAAAATTCTGGGTTTTTGCGGAAACCTGACTTTCATTATTCAGTAGTGTTCCATCTAAATCAGTAAATAATATTTTCATGATAATTATCCTCAGTTTTACCTTATTTCTTCCTTCTTTGATATTAGCAGTTTGGCTGTTTGCTGGCATATTGCGGTTTTAGCAGCGCTGTGCGGCGGCAGTTCGTATGTCGGTTAAAAAGGTTTCCGGTACAAATAATTTGCCATAGCCGCAGGCAAGGTCCAGACCCGGTTTGTTATTGCCGTGAAAATCGGAACCGCCACTGTATAATAAATCATATTTTTTCGCCAGACGAAGCATATCCCGTTCGTCCTGATTATTATAAGTCGAGTAAATAACTTCAATGCCCATAAGTCCAGCTTCTTTTAAGGAACAAACCAAGTTGTCCAAACGCTCTTTTCCCATATGATAGAGCGGTGGATGGGCAAGGATTGGTACACCGCCGGCATTTAGGATAAGTTCAATTGCCTGAGCGGGACTGACTTTTTCACGGGGAACGAAATATTTGCAGTGGTCGCCAACATACTGTGAAAAAGCATCTGCGCGACTTTTCACATAGCCGTGATTTTGAAGATAAGCGGCATAGTGGGCTCTGGTAATCACGGCATCCGGGTTTTCTGCACATAGCTTTTCATAAGTAATATCAATTCCGGCTTCCTGTAAATTCCGACACATCTTAATATTGCGATTGATGCGGGAATCTACGAAGGATTGCAGTTTTGCCTGAAAGTCAGGCGCATCATAGGAAATATATAAGCCTACGATATGCACATCTTTCCCTTCGTATTCCGTAGAAAACTCGATGCCGGGAACGACTTCGATTGGCTTGTCTTTGGCATAAGCAATTGCTTCGTCAAGCCCTTCTGTCGTGTCGTGGTCAGTCAGGGCAAAAGCGGAAAGCCCCTTCGCTATGGCATAATCCACTAATTCGAAAGGGGCGTAAGTTCCATCTGATTTATTTGAATGTACGTGTAAATCTACTTGTTTCATTAATCCTCGTCATCCGTTGCTGTGCTTGTGTAAACAGTACGTTTTCTTGCCATAATATCACTTTCGAGATATTCGTCATAAGTAGTAATCTTGTCAATTAAGCTGCCGTCCGGAAGAATTTCCATAATACGGTTTGCTGTTGTCTGTACAACCTGATGGTCATGGCAGGAGAACAATTCCACACCTTTGAATTTCTTCATACCTTCATTCAGTGCTGTGATAGATTCCATATCAAGGTGGTTAGTAGGCTCATCGAAGATTAAGCAGTTTGCACCGCTAATCATCATTTTGGAAAGCAGACAACGTACTTTTTCGCCACCGGATAAGATTTTAACTTTTTTCACACCGTCTTCTCCGGCAAAGAGCATACGTCCTAAGAAACCACGAACATAAGTAACATCCTTGACAGGAGAGAAGCCCATCAGCCATTCGGTAATGGTGTAATCGTTATCAAATTCAGCAGTGTTATCCTTCGGGAAGTAAGCCTGAGAAGTGGTAACACCCCATTTATAAGTTCCTTCATCCGGTTCCATTTCGCCGGTAAGGATTTTGAACAGAGTTGTTTTTGCAAGTTCGTTACCGCCGACAAAAGCAATTTTATCATCATGTCCAACAATAAAGGAAATGTTGTCTAATACTTTCTCTCCATTGATAGTTTTGGACAGATTTTCTACGGTCAATACTTCGTTACCGATTTCTCGCTCCGGACGGAAATCAATATAAGGATATTTTCTGCTGGATGGTTTAATATCATCCAATTCAATTTTTTCCAAAGCACGTTTACGAGAGGTAGCCTGTTTGGATTTGGAAGCGTTTGCTGAGAAACGGGAGATAAATTCCTGTAACTCTTTGATTTGTTCTTCCTTCTTCTTATTGGCTTCCTTGCGCTGTTTGATAATCAACTGGCTGGACTCGTACCAGAAATCATAGTTTCCGGCAAATAACTGAATTTTACCATAATCGATATCTGCAATATGAGTACATACTTTATTTAAGAAGTAACGGTCATGAGAGACAACGATAACTGTATTTTCAAAATCAATTAAGAAGTCTTCTAACCATGCAATTGCATCTAAGTCTAAGTGGTTGGTAGGCTCATCCAGAAGAAGAATATCCGGATTACCGAACAATGCTTTGGCAAGGAGAACTTTAACTTTTTCATTACCGTTTAAGTCTGACATCATGGAATAGTGTAAATCTGTTTCGATACCAAGACCATTTAATAACATAGCTGCGTTGGACTCTGCATCCCAGCCGTCCATCTCTGCAAATTCAGCTTCCAGTTCGCTGGCACGGATACCATCTTCATCAGAGAAATCTTCTTTGGCATAGATAGCATCTTTCTCTTTCATAATCTGATATAAACGTTCATTACCCATGATAACAACATCCATAACCGGATAAGAATCATATTTGAAGTGATCCTGCTCCAGAACGGAAAGGCGTTGTCCCGGTGTAATGATGATTTCACCATTGGTTGTGTCAAGAACTCCGGAAAGAATTTTTAAGAAAGTAGACTTTCCGGCACCATTGGCACCGATAAGACCATAACAGTTTCCTTCGGTAAATTTAATATTTACATCTTCAAACAGGGCTTTTTTACCCACTCTGTAAGTTACATTACTTGCACTAATCATGATATTTCATACCTCACAAAAATTTTTCTCATTCAGAAACTAATTATACATGATATGCAAGAAAAATCAAGGAAAACGGGCAGATATGGGTTGCAGTTTCTGATTTTCCGGCTATAATCATAAGAGGATGGGAAAAATAATTCTGTCAGCGATAGTATGACGAAAGAAAAGGAACTGAAAAAATGATGGAAATTCCTACGAGTATTTTGATTGTAATAGGGGCGATTCTTGTTTTATGCCTGTTATATTTGTTTTTGATAATGCCGAGAGTATGGCGAAAACCGGAGAAAACTCCACATATGGGAGTGTTGTACGCACATCGTGGTCTGCATGATAACCAGTCGGATGCTCCGGAGAATTCTATGGCAGCATTTCGCAGAGCAGTGGAAGCGGGTTATGGCATTGAACTGGATGTGCAGTTAACCAAAGATAAAGTACCGGTTATTTTTCATGATTTTACATTAGAGCGTATATGCGGTGTTTCCGGCAGGGTAGATGATTATACTTATGAAGAGTTACAACAGTTTACGCTGTTGCAGTCAGAAGAAAAAATTCCAAAGTTTGAAGATTTTCTGAAAATGGTATCAGGCAGGGTACCGCTGATTGTAGAATTGAAGGTAGAGTGGCTGGATATCAGTCTGTGTCCGATTGTGCAGAAGATACTTTCTGAATACAAAGGGGTATATTGTATCGAATCCTTTAATCCGTTAGCGCTTATCTGGTATCGAAAACATCACAGAAAAGTAATGAGAGGGCAGCTGTCCACTAATTTCAGAAGGGACGGCGAATATAAAAATATTTTTTATTTTTTGCTGACACATTTGCTTACGAATTGTGTAACCAGCCCGGATTTTATTGCTTATAACTGTAATTTTAAAAAGGAACCGGGACGAAGAATCTGTCGAAAACTGTATCGTAATCTTGCAGTTGCATGGACGGTAAAAGATCAGAAACAGTTAGAAAGCCTTGAAAAAGATTTCGATTTGTTTATCTTCGACAGTTTTATTCCAAAAGATACAAAATTTTCTGGTAAAAATAATGAAAAAGTAGGTGCGTGATAGCACAAGATATGATATGATATAGTGTAGAAAGCACAAAATCGTGCGTTAAATACCATGAGCAATTTTCCACTCATGGTATTTTGGTATTATCTATTGAAATGATAAGAAAAGAGGGAGAAAAAACTATGGCAAAATGGGTGTACTTATTTGAAGAAGGTAATGCAGATATGCGTAACCTTTTAGGTGGAAAGGGTGCAAACCTGGCAGAGATGACGAATTTAGGTCTGCCGATTCCACAGGGCTTTACCGTTACTACAGAAGCTTGTACTGATTACTACAATAACGGAAGACAGATTTCAGATGAGATCCAGAAACAGATTTTTGATGCACTGGCTAATCTGGAACAGAAACAGGGCAAGAAGTTTGGAGATACCGAGAATCCTCTTCTGGTATCCGTGCGTTCCGGAGCAAGAGCATCCATGCCGGGTATGATGGATACGATTTTGAATCTTGGTCTGACGGATGTTGCCGTAGAAGGATTTGCAAAGAAGACAGGCAATCCTAGATTTGCATATGATTCTTATAGAAGATTTATCCAGATGTTCTCCGACGTTGTTATGGAGATTCCGAAATCCTATTTTGAAAGAATTCTGGACGAGATTAAAGAATCCAAGGGCGTTACATATGATACAGAATTAACAGCAGATGATTTGAAAGAAATCATCAATCGTTTTAAAGCAATTTACAAAGAAAACAAAGGCGAGGACTTCCCACAGGAACCAAAGACACAGCTGATGGAAGCTGTCAAAGCGGTATTCCGTTCCTGGGATAATGAAAGAGCTATTGTTTACAGAAGAATGAATGATATTCCTGGTGACTGGGGTACAGCCGTTAACGTACAGGCAATGGTATTCGGTAATATGGGTAATACCTCCGGTACAGGCGTTGCTTTTACAAGAAACCCATCTACCGGTGCTAAAGGTATCTATGGTGAATACCTGATTAATGCACAGGGTGAAGACGTGGTAGCTGGTATCCGTACACCACAGCCTATTACCAAATTGGAAGAAGATTTACCGGAATGTTACAAACAGTTCATGGAAATCGCGAATAAATTAGAGAACCATTACCGCGATATGCAGGATATGGAGTTTACAATTGAAGATGGCAAACTGTTCTTCCTGCAGACACGTAACGGTAAGAGAACTGCTCCGGCAGCTATCCAGATTGCTTGCGATTTGGTAGATGAAGGTAAGATTACACCAGAAGAAGCAGTACTTCGAATTGAAGCAAAATCCTTAGATCAGTTGTTACATCCTACTTTTGACTTGGATGCACTGAAAGCTGGTCAGGTAATCGGTCAGGCGCTTCCGGCATCTCCTGGTGCGGCAGCAGGTAAGGTTTACTTTACTGCAGAAGAAGCCAAGGAAGCACATGAAAAAGGCGAAAGAGTTATTCTTGTTCGTCTGGAAACATCACCGGAAGATATCGAAGGTATGCATGCAGCAGAAGGTATTCTGACGGTTCGTGGTGGTATGACATCTCATGCAGCCGTAGTTGCTCGTGGTATGGGTACAGCATGTGTATCCGGTTGTGGCGAAATCGCAATCAACGAAGAAGATAAAGTATTTGAACTGGGTGGAGAAGTATTCCATGAAGGCGATTACATTTCTCTGGATGGTTCCACTGGTAAAATTTACAAAGGTGACATCAAGACAGTAGAAGCATCCGTAAGCGGAAACTTTGGACGAATCATGGAATGGGCAGATAAATATCGTAAATTACAGGTTCGTACCAATGCTGATACACCGGCAGATGCAGCCAATGCAGTAAAATATGGAGCAGAGGGTATTGGACTTTGCCGTACAGAGCATATGTTCTTTGACCCGGACAGAATTCCGAAGATTCGTCAGATGATTCTGGCAAGAACCGTAGAACAGAGAGAAAAAGCGCTTAATGCACTGATTCCATTCCAGAAAGGTGACTTTAAGGCACTCTATGAAGTAATGGAAGGAAGACCGGTAACAATCCGTTTCTTAGACCCACCGCTTCATGAGTTCGTACCGACAGACAAAGGCGATATTGATGATTTGGCAGTAGAAATGATGATGACAGCAGAAGAAGTACAGGAAATCTGTGATTCCCTGCATGAGTTCAACCCAATGATGGGACATCGTGGATGTCGTCTGGCAGTTACTTATCCGGAAATTGCCAAGATGCAGACAAGAGCTGTTATGGAAGCTGCTATTGAAGTGAAGAATGAAAAAGGCTACGATATCG
Source organism: Lachnospiraceae bacterium (assembly GCA_017623295.1). Taxonomy (GTDB): domain Bacteria; phylum Bacillota; class Clostridia; order Lachnospirales; family Lachnospiraceae; genus UBA3282. The sequence goes on from JAGAPK010000025.1 coordinate 68,593, forward strand.
TACCGGAAATCATGATTCCTCTCGTTGGCGAGAAGAAAGAACTGAAATTCGTAAAAGATGTAGTCGTAGAAGTTGCAGAAGCTGTTAAGAAAGAGAAAAATTCCGATATTCAGTATCACATCGGAACTATGATTGAAATTCCAAGAGCAGCACTTCTTGCAAATGAAATTGCAGAAGAAGCAGAGTTCTTCTCCTTTGGTACAAACGATTTAACACAGATGACCTTCGGATTCTCCCGTGATGATGCTGGTAAATTCTTAGGTGATTACTATAAGAACAAGATTTACGAATCCGACCCGTTTGCAAGACTCGACCAGAGTGGTGTAGGACAGTTGGTTCAGATGGCAGCAGAGAAAGGACGCGCTACCAGACCGAATATTAAACTTGGTATCTGTGGTGAGCATGGTGGTGATCCTTCATCCGTAGAATTCTGTCACAAAGTAGGACTTACTTATGTGTCCTGTTCTCCATTCCGTGTACCGATTGCGAGACTGGCAGCAGCACAGGCGGCTATTAAAGAGAAATAAGTTGGCGAAAAACTATATGATTTAGTGTAAAAATATAGTGAATTGAAATGATGAACTCCCATTTTAACTAGAAATAGCTAAGGTGGGAGTTTTGTTATGGACATTTGATATGTGTTAAGGGTAGTGGTAAAATATGGGTGGAAATTTGAATTTATGGAGGCATTTACTATGGTAGGAAGAATAGTTGGACTTGTATCTTGTATTATGTGTGCTTTTCCTTTTTTAATTATTTCTGTCTATAATAAAGACAGTAAAGAACCAATCAATTTTTGGAGTGGAGATACAACATTAAAAACAAAGGTCAAAAATGTAGTAGAATATAATAAGGAGATGACGTTATTGTACAAAAAGTGCGCTATTGTATTTTTAATTACTGGAGTAGGATTTCTTGCTATGCCAGTCATTGGAGTAATTATGATATGTTTCGATTGTACATTAGGCATTTATCTTGTGTATCGAAACTATAAAAGAATTTTACACTCATATTCAAATTTATAAGGAACGGAAACTTTCAGGTTGTACCTGGGTTTATAAAATATGAATTGAATACAAATGACCTAAGAGCCATTGTAGAGAGTTAAAAATCTACAGTGGCCTTTTTGTGCAAAGAAATGCAAGAGGTATCATATTTTGAAAGCAAGGTGGCGAGAAAGTAATGGATATAATATATTTGCCGGAAAAATTCTTTGACAATAAAGAAAAACAGGATATAATAAAAGTGAAAATACAAATTTCAAAAATGTGAAAGGAGGGTTCTGTATGTTATATGATTATATTATTACCAATTATCAAAAAGATGAACCAATCTTTCTTGCGGAACTTCCGGGCAAATCCAGAGAATCTGTTAGGCAGGAGATGAAGAAACTTACAGATGAAGGAAAAATTGTAAGATTATATAATGGTGTTTATTATCGTTCATATAAAACTATTTTAGGTACTAAGGGAAAAGTTTCGGTTGACAAATTTATACAAAAGAGGTATCTGGAAGCGAATGGAGAGATATCCGGATATATTACAGGAATTCAGCTTGCTAATATGTATGGTTTTACAACGCAAAATCCGTCCTGCTATGAGGTATGTTCTAATGAGGCTTCTACCAAACAGCGTAAAGTAGATATAGATGGCAGACAGATTATCGTCTATAAGCCGGTAGTGGAAATATCAAAGGAAAATAAAGGAGCATTGCAATTTTTAGACCTTATGAGCACGATTGACAGATATAGTGAAGTTAGTGATGATGAATTTACAGTAAAGATAAAGAATTTTATTTCTATAGTAGGCGTTGATTTTGGTCAGGTAAAAAAATATTTGTCGCTATTTCCGGATAGAGTATATCGAAATATTTATCAAGGAGGTTTGATGAATGAA
>JAGAPK010000026.1 GCA_017623295.1 Lachnospiraceae bacterium
CTCCATAAGCTCCTTATTGTGACCATAATTGATATTGAGCATTCGGACTTTCACTTCCACATCTGCTTCCTGTTTCTTGTTCTCAAAGGCATCTGACAGGCGCAGTATCTGTTCTTCCGGCATGTCTTTCTCTCCATTATAGAAAACAACGCATTGTGGAGTCGGCAGCATAATCTGCCTTGCCCCATACAAGCTTTCTTCTGCCTCCTGCACTACCTTCTGATACTCGGATGCAAGATAGATTAAAAATCTTACTGGCATATTTGGATTATAGGTGCTCTGGTGTTCATACAGATTCATGGTTCCTGCTAATACAAACGCCAGGTCATTTTTCATCACAATATAAACCGCATTTTCAATCGTCACTACCTGTAACTGGGATGCATCCTGATAGTCCGTTCCATTCAGTGCATTGTAAATCTGAAGTAATGCTTCCTTATCTTCCTCGAATAAGAATCGAAAAAGACGGTCTTTAAACTGCTTATGTACCTTATGATTTCCTTGCCAGCGAAACCACCTCGTCCAGAACTTTTCCTTCTCCTTAATTCCATGCTTCCTAATAACACTTCTCTGCATATCATATCCTCCCTTGCATCGACAGGATACTGATATACCTTCTCCATTCTTCACACAGTTCCTGCCTTATTTAATTAATAACTAGAAAAATCTGACAGAAACTGTCTGAATGTGCGAACGGCACACTGTTTAGAATTTCTCTGATAAGTTTATTGTAGATTATTTTTATTTTATTGTCAAATAATTTTTAACGAAATTTTGTCGTTTCTTCATTCACAATTTAATTACTCGATTGTCTGCAAGCACGATTCTTTTCTTACCTCTCATTATCCGGTCTACCGGCAGCCATATCGGTATACATGTCAAGCAATCCTACCGTTTCGGATGCCGGACGACCATAGACATTACAACATTGTTTGGACACCGTTTTATCCTGTTTGGAATTCTCATCCATCAGTACACTCATACGATAAACGCCATTCTGTGACTCTGAGTCCAGATGTTTCATAATTTCAGCAATCATTTCATCTTCATTCATATTATCTTTCATCTCATCACTCATCTATGCGTCCTCCATCCTCATTTTGAACTCCGCCCTTTTTCCACAAACAGCTGTTATACTATTCCTGCTGCATTTTTCCTGCTGTAATATTCTGTTACAACTTTCATACCGGAATGTTCACAATATCTACTGCCTTCTCGGTACACCACCCTGTTTCACGCCAAACTTTTCACGCATGGCAAGCAGTGCATCTACCTGCTCGTTGGATAAAAGGTTCTGTTTTCCCAAAATTTTTTCTGTTATCAATAATATATTGGCATAGTATTCCATAGATTCCAGCCGATAATACGCTGCATAGGCATCCTCCGCCCATGTAACCGCACCATGATTTGCCAGTAAAATTCCATTGTGGGTATGACAATATGGCGCAATCACTTCCGGCACTTCTTTTGTACCAAGTTCTGCATAAGGTGCAATCGGTACATCGCCAAGTGAAATAATGGCTTCGGCCAGAACCGGCGTATCTAACGGAATTCCTGCAATTGCAAAACAGGTACAAATAGGTGGATGTGCATGACAGACAGAACGAATATCCGGATTTTCTTTGTAAGCACGCAAATGCATCTTAAGTTCCGAAGATGGCTTGTGTGTTCCTTCCAGAATATTGCCGTCCAAATCCACTTTCACAAGCATTTTCTTTTTCATAAAACCTTTGGATACACCGGTAGGCGTTGCCCACACTTCATTATCTCCTGTTTTTATAGAAATATTGCCATCATTTGCCGCCACAAAATTGCGTACATACATTCTCTGCCCAATATCAATAATCGCCTTTTTCGCCTGCTTCTCTGTCATATACTCCATCTTGTCTGTACCTTTCTCTTCTATACGATTTTGGGTGTTTGCGCAACACTGTTTTTCTTTGTAGGAATTGTACAAGGTTAACAAGTACCATAAACAGGTGCTGTGAGCTCATCGGTATTTAGGTGCTGTATTTTAGCACCTTATGTACCGCTATGAAGCGAGCGCAGCGAAAGCGTGCCTGTGTTGGTTTGTTAATCTTGTACAATTCAAACTAAGTTAATTGTTTGCGTAACACCTAATTATGAGTTCTTCTTCTCAAAAATCTCCTTCAAAGACTCCGTATACGGTGCTCTCGCCACGCCATACTCTGTAACAATTCCTGCAATTAAATCGTGGTCTGTTACGTCGAATGCCGGGTTGAATACTTTTACCCCTTCCGGTGCCATACGTTCTTCGTACCACATTTCGGTCACTTCATGCGCCGGACGTTGCTCAATGGTAATATCTGATCCCGTTGGTGTATTCATATCAATGGTAGAAGTAGGTGCGCAAATATAAACCGGCACATTATAACGTTTTGCCACAGTTGCCACAACAGAAGTTCCGATTTTATTTGCTGTATCTCCATTGGCTGCTACACGGTCACAACCAACAAAAACTGCATTGACCCAGCCATTTTTCATAACCGTTGCTGACATATTATCACAAATAAGGGTCACGTCCACTCCGGCAGAATGTAACTCGTAAGCGGTCAGACGAGCTCCCTGCAAAAGTGGTCTTGTTTCATCTGCAAACACACGGAAATTATAGCCTCTTTCATGTCCCAAATAAATCGGTGCGGTTGCCGTACCGTATTTGCAGGTTGCAAGCTGTCCTGCATTACAATGTGTCAAAATGCCGTCGCCCGGTTTTACCAGACTAAGTCCGTATTCTCCAATTGCTTTACAAACCTGAATATCTTCTTCTTTAATTGCAATGGCCTCTTTTTTCAAGGCTTCCAGAATCGCTGGAATTGTTTCACCACTCATTGACTGACACAGTCCATCCATTCGATTTAAAGCCCAAGACAAATTGACTGCCGTAGGTCTTGCAGAATTTAAATATTCTTTTTGTTTCACAAACTCCTGGTAAAATGTTTCGTAATCATTCGCTTTAATCTGTTTTGCCAGCAAATAAATACCGAACGCTGCCGCTACACCAATTGCCGGTGCACCACGCACTTTTAACAGATAAATCGCATCCCAGATTTCTTCTCCGGTTTTCAGGCTGATAATTTCCGTTGATCCCGGCAATTTTGTCTGATCGATGATAACAAGTGCACTGTTTGCATCATCAAGTGCTACGGTTTCATAGTCTAAAATTGTCTTCTCGCTCATAAAATCCTCATTTCTGCGCACGTTTTTTGCGCACTTTCCCATGCTATTTGGGTTAAAATATAATATCTGCATACTCTGCTCTTGCAGCCTTACATAAATCATCCGGTTTCAGTTCAATCTGGGAACCGATTCTGCCACCACTGACAATCATCGATTCCAGATTTTTTGCAGATTCTTCAATTCTCGTTACATATTGCTTCTTCATTCCAATGGAAGTACAGCCGCCCCGGATGTAACCGGTTACTGCATTGATATCTTTTACATGAATCATGCTGACTGATTTTTCTCCAACAGACTTAGCGGCCTTCTTTAAGTCCAGTTCCTTATCAATCGGAATGACAAAAACAAAATAATTCTTGCTGTTTCCAACTGTTACCAACGTTTTATATACTTTTTCATAAGGAAGGTTCAGCTTGTCCGCAATCTGCAAACCATCCACAAACTCCCCACATTCATATGTATAATGCGTGAATGGAATCTTCTCGCGCTCCAAAATACGCATTGCATTCGTTTTTATTTCTTTATTTTTAGCCATAGCTATATCCTCTATTATTAACTTTCTTATGCCCCGATTGAGCAACATTTTCTGTGTAAAGCTATACAAAAATATTATTTACTACATCAACAAATAATACGTCACCGGAAAAAGCTTCTCCACAACTCGAAACATCGGTAAATAAGTTGCCAACCTTATAAAAACAGGACAACATACTATACTTGCCAGTGTCAGAATCGGAATCGCTACTGCTATTGTTTCCTGTCTTCGCAATACCAATCTGATTATACTACAATACGTAATAAGAAGGAACTGATAAACGAAAAGGCTTCCGATTTCTTTTCCAACATTTTCTAATTTTCCAAGCAGTCCGAGTGTAATCAAAGATATGAATGAAGTGTAAATAGTAGGCATCCACACATTGACCACTGTAGTCATCCATACCGGGCATATACGAGCAAATCTTTTTTCTTGTCGGTCATTCCAATCAATCAGCAATCCACACATTCCACTCAAAAAAATGCAGACTGCCAGAACGCCTCGCACCGGGAACCGCTCCTGTGTGTGCTGCATATTCTGTGCATCCTCTTGTTTCTCCTGCATGGAAAGATTCTGATTCACTTCCCCCTGATATTCAAATGAAAACGTGCTTCCATCCGCTAAATGCGACTGATATGCTTCCTTTGCGAAACGAACAATATCCGCTCGCTTTATACCATTTTTTTCTGCATTTGCAAAAGCATCTGTCTGTTCCACATAGTTTACATAACTCTCTTCTGCATATAGAGTAAACACTGCATACGCAATTCTTTCTTTTGCAAATTCTGTCGCGGTACTCGCCGATGTTTCATAACAAATCACGAATTTCTGCCACTCGTCTTCCAACACTTTTTCCATGAAATTCGCAGACAAAACAAAACCGCAATCCAGTTCTTCTTTTTCTACCGCTTGTATCAACATGTCAGAACTATCATACTTACAAAATTCCAGAAGTCCCTCCTGTTCTTGCAATAACTTCCAGAATTCTTCCCGCCATGCCGCTTCCGAATCCATTTCAGATTCCATTTCTAAATTCACTTCTGAATCCGTTTCTGAATTCGTTTCTGAATCCGTTTCCTTCGAAAGTGCCTTGCCGCCCAACTCCTTTTCTATTACAATTCCGACAGCAACTCCGCTTTGCTCCCCCTGTTCCAATTGGTTCAATCCAATCGCAATAAAAGGAATCATCAATAGCAGAACAAGAAATGCCGGTCTTTTCAATATGCGCTTCATCATCAGAGAAAAACAAATAAAATATTGTCTCATAACATTCTCCCTTCTGATGCTTTTACTCCAAAAAAGGCACTTCGGATTATTATTACCACATATGCACATATTCCAAATACAATCGTGTATCCCAGCAAACCTCCGGCAAAAACTCCATCAATGCTACTTACAAACAAGCTTCCTGCTGCCTGTATCAAATAGGTGGTTGGAAGAATTTTGCCAATATTCTGTATCGCTTCCGGCAAAAATACCGATGGCAGAAAACCACCGGAACAATACATCATAACAATCGATAAGAAAAATAATGCTAGAATTGCCGTCACACCACTATTTGCTAATTGAAATATGAAAAAAACAAAAGTCGCAATGCATGCGATAATCAGTAAAATAATTCCAAATTGCTGCCAGCCAAATTCAACCAGATAATTCGAAATCTCCTCGCTTGCAGAACCACTGCTTACTGTGCTTACCAAACCACTATTTTCTGCGCTCGCAAGACTGTCATTCCACATGCCGGCAACACCAATAATAACAATAAGGCAAACAATTGTACCGGCAAATCCAATCACAAGACTACTAAATCCACACAACCATTTTCCGAAGCATTGTTTTCCCACACCAATTCCCTGTCTGGAAAGCTGCCCAGACATCACACTTGTATATGGCTGCATCATCGGATAGCAGGCCATTCCCAATAACAGCAGAAACAGTATAATTCCAGATGCGATATAATACTGGACAACCGTTAATCCGCCTGTTGCCGAAACACTCTCTGTCTGGAAAATCGCCAATCTATCCAGTGCAAAAGCCAGATTTTTCTGATTGATATCGGCTTCCAATACCGATAAATTTTCCAATGCTCCAAATTCCTTTGCGGTATCATAAATACCATAAATCTCTGCCTGTGCCACCTGAAGCATTCCAACTCCGGCATCCGTCAATTCTTTCAGTAACGCTGATTCGATCCCTGCGTTTTCCGGGAAATATACTTGCACCGGAGTATTTTCTCCGGTCAATATTCCTTCTACCAGCTGGTTTGGAAGAACCAAAACTGCAGCTAATTTCTGCTCCTGTAACAAAGAAAAAGCTTCTTCTTTTGACATCAACCGAAACTGACAAGTTTCCGAAATGCTTTCCATACTCTGAATGTATTGCAACATCAAGTCCGTCATCGGGTTTTCTTCTTCTTCCACAACACCAATTGTTATCTGTATCATCGGCTCATCCTGATAAAGAAGTTTTCCTGCACCAAATGCTATTCCTGCCAGAATACTGACTATCAAAATCGCTTCCAGCAACATTCCCGGCAAACACTTCAATGTATGCTTCCATTCTATTTTCCATAATAATAGAGTACTCTTCATATCATAATACAATTCCTATCTAGCTTAATAAATTGAATCAAGTGCCGCAGACCATTTATCCAGATTGTCTATTAACTGATTCTGCAAATCTTCGTATTCTTCTTCTGTCATTTTAAAAAGTTGAATTGTTTCTCCCTCTAATGGTTTAATTGTTTCCTGTAATGGTTCCGCTATTATGCGTCCTGTCATTTTATAGGTTCCCAATGTATCGACTGCCATAGTCAATTCATTCAAATCCATTGTGACATTGATGTCATTTTCATCAAAGATAATATTCATATCTGCTACAACATCTACATCCGGCAAGTATTCTTCGCTAACCCCATATTCTTCCCATGTTTCTTTTGTTTCTTCGTCTGTAATCAGTGCTCCCATCGGAATATTCCATTTGAATCTGACAAGTGTGTCATCTATACTTCTCTCTTTTCCGAGGAACATCACATAACCGGAAAACTCAATTTTCTCGTCAGCACCGGTAGATAACAACACTGGTTCTTCAAACTGCAACTGAACAATCTGATTATGTTTATCCATTGCAACCAAAAGAACTATGTCACTTGCAATTTCTTCAATCACAATTTCCTGTTCTGTACCATACACATCTTCGGTAGTTGTATTGCCTAATTCAACAATACTTTCCACTATCTCCTGTGGAATTATGATTCTATATTGACTGCATTGGTAAACAGTATTATTTCTGCTTTGGACATCAATTTCCAATGTTTTGTCCAGCTTTTCAATCGTAAGACCGGATTCTTTAAACGCTTTCCATTCTTCTATTAGTTTTTCATAATCAATCTGAATCCCTTGCTCTTGCGTTTCAGCAAACCAGTCAATCGTAATTTCTTCCTCATCTATTTTTCCAAATTCATCTGCCCAAATAGAATTATTATATTGTTCTTCGATGTGACTTGTCTGAAATGCAAGATTCTGTCGCCAGAAATCCGGTGTCGAAACAATCATTTGCTTTTCATCACCATATACAGTAATTTCAGTCAAATCTACATTTGATACACTAAGAATCATGGAAGACTGCAATCTCTTTGCATCGATATCACGCATGCCTTCCACATCAATACCAATCGTAACCGGTAATTCTTCAGCGCTTAAATTAAAAGAAGCCGTTAATTTTCCATTATCCATATAATGAGATAGGTTATTTCCGGTTTCATCCTTCCAAACGGTATTCCATTCTCCGGCTTCTTCTGCCAGATTCGCAAACCCTTTTAACAGCTTTCGTTCATCTGTATTATAAATTTTGACAACTACCACAATTATTATCGCTACTACAACAAAGCAGGCAGCTAAAATTCCCGCTGCCATAAACCATGTTTTCTTTCTATTTTGCTTCTCTGCAATTTCCGGAATCTGAATTTCAAAATTCGTTTCGTTCTGTTCCATTTTTCTCCTCCGTTTACACACATTACTTCTCTTTATGTTTTTTTGCAACTTCTTTTACATCGCTTCGCTCATGCTGTTTTGCTTACGCTGCTTCTCTTACGCTGCTTCTCTTACGCTGCTTCTCTTACGCTGCTTCTCTGGTTACGTCTTTCAGCCAAACTTTCTTACGGTAGCGCCACCAACATATCGGTACTTTAATAAACTCATCACTCAGCAAAATCGCATATACCACTGCCACCGGCGCATGAAATACAAATGCTGCCAGAGCACTGAACAAGATAGAACCAAACCACATAGTCGTCATATCCAGAATCATACCGAATCTGGTATCTCCACCAGAACGGAAAATCCCAACTACCCATGTAGAATTCATGGATTGCCCGATAACATATGCTGCCATCATTGCAAGAAAAATGTTCAAGTAATTGGCTGCATCGCCTTCAAATCCCATTCCCCACGTAATAACAGGGCGCATAAGTATAATAATCAATGCACCACCAATTCCACATAAAATTCCAAGCACCGTAAATTTTCTGCCATACTCTTCAGCCACATCTTTTCGGCCTTCACCAATGGCTTTTCCAATCATAATCGCTGTTGCCGCTGCAATTCCATAACCTACCACCATAGAAAGCTGCCTTGTTACCTGTGCGACCGAGTTTGCCGCTACTACACTACTTCCCAAACGTCCAACAATAGCGGTATTCGCCGAATAGCCTACGCCCCAAAGCACTTCATTTAAAATGACCGGAGAAGAATAATACAGAAAATCTTTCCATAAAACAGGATCAATATGCATGATATTTTCCCATTTTACCTTAACCTCCGGTTTTGCTTTTACTACATAGATAATCAAAATAAGAAGTTCTACGATTCTGGCTATTAATGTGCCAATTGCTGCTCCCTGTATTCCCAGTGTCGGAAACCCAAGCAGACCAAAAATCAAAATACTATTTACAATAATATTGATAATCAAGGAACTGCCATAAATAATCGTAGATATTAAAACACGCTCTACACTTTTGAGCATATTCAAATATCCCATTGTAAAAGCAGTTATCGGATAAGTAAACGCAACAATTCGAATATACAATACTGCCTGTTCAATAATCTCCGGATCATTCGTAAAAAGATACATTAGCTTGTCCGGTATCAGCAATGCCACTATCATAAAAAGGATACCGACAGTTGTTGTTAACAATACTACGATACCCATTATTTTCTCTATGGATTTCAAATCTTTCTTTCCCCAGTATTGGGCAATCAGAACAGATGCTCCTGATGTTGCGCCAAATAAAAATAAGCTCAAAATCCAGAAAATCTGTCCGCCAAGAGAACAACCGGATAATACTTTTTCACCCACTCTTCCAAGCATAACAACATCTGTCGCGGAAACGCCGACATTAATAAGGTTCTGCAATGCCATTGGAAGAACCAGTAGAAATACCCGCTTATAAAAATTGTCTTTCATGTCTATCTATACCTTTACTTTTTATCTATGGTTGCCGTCTATCTGCGGCAGCCTCCCCTTTCCTCTACAATTCCTTCTAAAACTCGATTCAAACAAATCTGTCTCACATCTCCCTGTTCGTCCCGCAAGCGTATTACATGCGTGGATACCCACTGATATTTTCCCTTGCCGCCTTTTTGATATAATTCAGCATAAACTTCCGTACTTCCATTCTGGAATTTTCGAAGTAAATTTTCTCTGGAAAAACACTCTAAAAAGACTTGCTGATAGTTTGAATGAACATTGTCTACTCCATCATCAATCAAATCATCATAGCAACCGGAACGAGGCATATCAAATGCCAGAAAATTTTCATTTCGAATCATTGTATATGTATTTTTCGTCAGATTCGACATAACAATCATCGGATACACTTCTGATACCGCTTCCAGAACCTGAATCGTTTCCCTTAAATCCAGACCTATACTTTTCTCCAACTCTTCTACTCTTTCTGTTAACTTCATATGCAATTCGCCCCTTTCCGGTTTTCTCTAGAACTTCGCTGTCAATAATTCCCCACGTAATGTTTTATCTATCTGATGTAACTTCCCATCCTTCATAACATATAAACTGTCACAAAGTGAAAGTTCGTTTTCTTCATGTGTCGTAATAACAACCGTTCCTTTCCTCTCCAGATAAATCTGCAAATAGCGTTTAATGTCTTCTTTGCAGACCAAATCCAGTGCCGCGCTTGGTTCATCCAGAATCAGAATCGGCGGCATTCCCGCCATAGCAATTCCAATACTGACTCTTTTCTTCATACCACCCGACAATTTGGAAACCTGCATTTTCACAAACTCAGGGATTCCCAGAATTTGTAAAAAGCCTTCCTGTAACTCTTTTTCCAGTTCCTTTTTATCCGGATACCAGAGCCTTAAATTATCATAGACACTGAGTTCCGGAAGCAGCGGATTTTCCTGTGGCACATAGCCTGCCATCTTCGCAAAGACTTTTTGATTCGCAAGAGCATCTTTTCCATAATAAAGGATACTGCCTGTCTTAGGTCGAAGTACTCCTGCCATCGTCGAAAGCAATGTCGATTTACCACATCCATTCGGTCCTACAATTCCTACACATTCTCCGCGTTCAGCATACAAATTTAGTCCGTCTAAAATCTTCCTTTTTCCATATGAAGTTGATAGATTATTTATTTCTATCATTTTCATTTATCGCTTTTACTCTTTTCTTTTACTCTTTTTCCTATTATTAGAATACCATATTTTCAGATAAAAGAAAACGGTCAGACTAAATTGTCTGACCGTTTTGTATGTTCATTATGATAACAAAACTTATTTAGCAGCAGCAATTGCAGCTTTTAAACTTTCTGTTAACTTCGGAACGATTTTGTTTAAGTCGCCTACGATACCGTAATCAGCAACATCAAAGATAGGAGCATCTTCGTCTTTGTTGATTGCAACAATGATATCAGATTCTTCCATACCAGCTACATGCTGGATAGCACCGGAAATACCGATTGCAAAGTATACATTAGGACGAACTGTTTTACCAGTCTGACCAACCTGTAAATCTCTTGGTTTCCAACCAGCATCAACTACTGCACGGGAACAGCTTACTGTACCGCCAAGTACTTCTGCAAGGTCTTCCAAAATCTTAAAGTTTTCTGGGCTGCCAACACCACGACCACCGGATACAAGAATCTTAGCATCCATGATATCTACTGTATCTGTTACAGCTTTAACTACTTCTAAGATTTCTACATATTTGTTGTCTGGAGTAAATCCAGGATTGAACTCTTCTACAACTGCTTTAGCACCTTTGATTGGCTCAATTTTCTGCATAACACCTGCACGAACTGTAGCCATCTGAGGACGGTTGTAAGGACATGCGATAGTAGCGATTGTGTTACCACCGAATGCAGGACGAGTCATAAGCAACTGATTGTGTAACTGTTCCTGTCCTGGGATTGCCTGTAATGGGAAATCACCAATTTCAAGAACGGTACAGTCAGCTGTAAGACCTGTAGCTACTCTTGCAGAAACTCTAGGGCCTAAATCTCTACCGATTGCTGTAGCACCAACCAATACGATTTCTGGTTTGTACTGATTAATGATAGAAGCTAATGCATGTGCATATGGCTCTGTTCTATATTCTTTTAATTCAGGATCATCTACAACGATGACTTTATCAGCACCATACTCTGCGAGCTGGTCTGCAAGTCCTTTAACACCTGAACCTAACAGCATAGCTGTTACATCTGTATTTAAATCTTTTGCAAGGTCTTTTGCTTTACCAAGTAATTCTAATGCAATACTGCTGATTTCATTGTCTACCTGCTGAGCAAAGACATAAACTCCCTTGTATTCTTCTAAATTCATCGTATTCACCACTCTTCCTTTACCTGTTAGATAACATGTTTTTCTTTTAACTTGTCAACGATATAGCTTACTGCTTCATCTGGATCAAGAGTAACCTTTTCGCCGGCACCCTTTCTTACCTTATCAGATGCTTTCGCAATCTTTGTAGGTGAACCTTTAAGACCTAAATTAGCATCATCAACATCTTTTAAGTCTGCTCTGCCCCAAACAGTGATTTCTTCTTTGTATGCATCGAAGATTCCACCTGGAGTCATGTAACGAGGCTCATTTAATTCGGAAAGTGCTGTAATCAGACAAGGCATTTTAGCTTTTACTACGTGATATCTGTCTTCATACTGACGTTCAACGATAACGCTGTCACCTTCAACTTTGATGTCCTGTGCATAAGAAATTACAGGAATATCAAGATGCTCAGAAATCTGAGGACCAACCTGTGCTGTATCACCATCGATAGCCTGACGGCCTGTGATGATTAAATCATAATCGATATTTCTAAGTGCACCAGCAAGAGTTGTAGATGTTGCCCATGTATCTGCACCACCAAGTACTCTATCTGTTACAAGAATACCTTTGTCAGCTCCCATAGCCATAGCTTCACGAAGAACTTCTTCTGCTTTTGGAAGACCCATAGTTAAAACTGTAACTTCTGCGCCATACTGATCTTTTAATCTAAGTGCTGCTTCTAAGCCTGCTTTATCATCAGGGTTCATAATTGTAAGCATTGCACCTCTGTCTAATGTACCATCTGGATTGAACTTTACGCCACCCTTTGTATCAGGTACCTGTTTAATACAAACAACGATTTTCATCGATTTTTTCTCCTTTACCTTATTTTCTATCGCCGATGTGATTATTTCAAAAGAGCTCCAGAAATAACCATACGCTGAACTTCACTTGTTCCTTCGTAGATTTCTGTAATCTTAGCATCACGCATCATACGCTCAACATCGTATTCTCTGATGTAACCATAACCACCGTGTAACTGAACAGCTTTTGTTGTTACTTCCATAGCAACTTCTGCTGCATATAATTTAGCCATAGCTGCTTCTACAGAGTAAGAAACCTTTGGATTTGTAGCATATTCTGCTTTCTTCATAGCAGCTTTGTATACTAACATCTTAGCAGCTTCTACTTTAGTAGCCATATCAGCTAACTGGAACTGTGTATTCTGGAATGCACCAATTGCTCTACCGAACTGTTTTCTTTCTTTTACATATTCGATAGTTGTTTCAAGTGCGCCTTCTGCAAGACCAAGTGCCTGTGCAGCGATACCGATACGTCCACCATCCAGTGTATGCATAGCGATAGCAAAACCTTTACCCTGCTGTCCTAATAAGTTTTCCTTAGGAATACGGCAATCTGTAAAGATAAGTTCGTATGTGGATGAACCACGAATACCCATCTTGTTTTCTTTTGTACCGAAAGTAAATCCTGGTGTTCCTTTTTCTACGATAAATGCGGAGATTTCTTTTGTTAATCTGCCACGCTTTTCAACAACACCTGTAATAGCGAAGATAACATAAACGTCTGCTTCTTTACCATTTGTGATAAAGCATTTTGATCCGTTTAATACCCATTCGTCGCCATCAAGTACAGCTTTTGTCTGCTGTCCCTGTGCATCTGTACCAGCACCTGGCTCAGTTAAACCGAAAGCACCTAATTTCTCACCTTTTGCAAGTGGGATTAAGTATTTCTGTTTCTGTTCTTCTGTACCATATGTCTGAATTGGGTCACAGCAAAGGGATGTATGAGCAGATACGATAACGCCTGTAGTACCACATACTTTAGAAAGTTCTTCAACACACATAGCGTATGTTAAAGGATCACATCCCTGTCCGCCGTATTCCTTCGGAACCGGAATTCCGAGGAAACCGCTTTTAGCCATTTTTTCAACAGTTGCTCTTGGGAAAGTTTCTGTTTCATCTACCTCTTGAGCGAGAGGTTTTACTTCTTTTTCAGCGAACTCTTTGAAAAGAGATCTCGCCATTTCATGCTCTTTGCTTAAAGTAAAATCCATGATTGTTTATTCCTCCATGTTATTATATATGGACTGATTCTATCCTCAGTCTGCTTATTTCGAATAATCGTAAAATCCTTTTCCTGTCTTGCATCCAAGTTTGCCTGCACGAACCATCTTTCTAAGAAGTGGAGCCGGACGATACTTAGGATCACCTGTTTCAGAATAAATAACTTCCATAATTGCAAGAACGATATCAAGACCTACATAGTCACCTAACTGTAAAGGTCCCATTGGGTGATTTGCACCTAATCTCATAGCTGCATCGATATCTTCTACGCTTGCAACACCTGCTTCTAATACACAGATACCTTCGTTGATCATTGGAATAAGAATTCTGTTTACAACGAAACCAGCTGCTTCATTTACTTCAACAGGAGTTTTGCCGATTTCTTCAGCAATTGCTTTAACTTTGTTGAATACTTCATCAGTTGTATTCTCACCACGAATGATTTCAACTAATTTCATAACTGGTGCCGGGTTGAAGAAGTGCATGCCAATTACTGGTCTGTCAATTCCTGCTCCGATTTCTGTAATGGAAAGAGAAGATGTGTTTGTTGCGAAAACACAGTCTGCTTTACAGATGTCCTGTAACTCTTTGAATGTCTGTTTTTTGATGTCCATAACTTCAAGAGCTGCCTCTACAACTAAATCACAATCTGTACAGATTGTTTTAACACCTGTTGTAATTTTAGCAAGAATCTTGTCAGCATCTTCCTGAGACATTTTGCCTTTTGCAATACGTTTTTCGAAACCTTTTGCAATTTTGTTTTTGCCGTTTGCAGCGAATTCTTCATTGATATCGCAAAGGAATACTTCGTATCCTTCTGTCTGAGCAAAAGCCTGAGCGATACCGGAACCCATTGTACCTGCACCGATAATACCTACTTTCATGGTAAATCCTCCTATATGTTTAAATATTTTTTAGGTCTTATTTGTTCTGGAATGGTTCTTTTACTTTTTCTTTGTTTTTATCTAAGAAAAATGCCATACCATATTTCTGGTCTTCTGTTTCGAAACAGTCACCGAATAATTTCTCTTCGATTACGATAGCTTCGTCCATACCAACTTCTAAACCATCATTGATTGCTTTCTTGCAGTTACGAACAGCGATTGGTGCATTCTTAGCAATGCCTGCTGCCATTTTCTCTGCTGCTGCCATCAATTCTTCCTGTGGATATACAGCGTTAACAAGACCGATTCTTAAAGCTTCGTCTGCTTTGATGTTTCTTGCTGTATAAATCATCTGTTTTGCCATACCTGGGCTAACAAGTCTTGCAAGTCTCTGTGTGCCACCGAAGCCTGGTGTAATACCAAGACCAACTTCAGGCTGTCCAAATACTGCATTATCAGAACAGATTCTGATATCACAGCTCATGGAAATCTCACATCCACCGCCAAGTGCAAAGCCGTTTACAGCTGCAATTACAGGGATTGGGAAAGTTTCCAGTTTACGGAATACGTCGTTACCTTTTTTACCAAATGCTTCGCCTTCTGCTTTTGTTAATGTGCTCATCTCGCCGATATCTGCACCAGCTACGAAAGATTTCTGTCCTGCACCTGTTAAAATAAGGCATCTAACGTTCTCTAAATCTACTGCATCCAGAGTCTTGTCCAATTCATCCAAAACTGTGGAATTTAATGCGTTTAATGCTTTTTCACGGTTGATAGTAATGATTCCTACCTGACCTTTTACTTCATATAAAACAAATTCCATGATTCTATCTCCTATTTCTTTATATCTCAACTGCGGAAAATGACACCTGTGCCATTCTCTTATATGAAGGCTGACTAGCCTTCATATTTTTCGACGATTGTGGAACAACCCATACCACCGCCGATACACAATGTTGCAAGACCTTTCTTAGCATCTTTTGCTTCCATTTCATGAAGCAGTGTTACAAGGATACGGCATCCGGATGCTCCAACAGGATGTCCGAGTGCGATTGCACCACCGTTTGGATTAAGCTGTTTGTCAACATCAATACCAAGGTCTTTACCAACTGCAACAGACTGTGCTGCGAAAGCTTCATTTGCTTCGATGATATCAAAGTCTTCAATCTTATAACCTGTTTTCTCCATAACTTTCTTAGTAGATGCAACAGGTCCGATACCCATAACTTCAGGTCTTACACCTGCAAGAGCACCAGCTACCCATGTAGCCATAGGTTTAACACCAAGTTCTTTTGCTTTTTCTTCGCTCATAACAACGATAGCTGCTGCACCATCATTGATACCAGAAGCATTACCAGCTGTTACGAAACCATCTGGATTAATTGTACGAAGTTTCTGAAGTCCTTCGATTGTAGAACCAGCACGAGGTCCTTCATCCACTTTGAATTCAACCATTTCTTTTTTCTTCTTAACCATAACAGGAACGATTTCTTTATCGAAAGCACCGGATTTCTGAGCTGCTTCTGCCTTCTGCTGGCTCTTTAATGCAAACTCATCCAGTTCTTCACGTGTAAGTCCCCATTCTCTACAGATATTATCTGCTGTTGTAATCATATGATAATTATTGAAAGCATCCCATAATGCATCATTTACCATTGTATCTACTAATGTACCGTTGTTCATTCTGTAACCATAACGAGCCTGTGGTACAGCATATGGTGCCAAAGACATATTTTCCATACCGCCTGCAACAACGATGTCAGCATCTCCTGCAAGAATCATCTGTGCAGCCATATTTACACAGTTCAAACCAGAACCACATACTACGTTAGCTGTAACAGCTGGTACTTCGATAGGAAGTCCTGCTTTAATAGAAGCCTGACGTGCAACGTTCTGTCCAAGACCTGCCTGGATAACACATCCCATGTATACGTGGTCTACCTGTTCTGGTGCAACCCCTGCTCTGTTTAATGCTTCTTTAATAACGACAGCTCCCAATTCTACTGCCGGTGTTGTGCTCAGAGAGCCACCCATTGTACCGATTGCAGTACGGCAAGCACCTGCTAAAACAACTTTCTTTGCCATATTTTCTTTCCTCCATTTTGTTATAAAATGCCTTTTTCTCGGGCTTTGCAATGATTGTTATTTTTTTATCATTGTCCACTGTTCCTATTGTAACATAGGGACACCTATTTTGCAATGGGCAACTATTTTTCTTTCGCACTATTTTTCTTTCATATCATAAACTCTGTGCCACTCTTTCGTTTCTACTTCCTTCCAAACTTCGCTTCGGTTTCGATATAAAAATTTCGTCAGTTCATAGCAATCTATCCAGATTTCGTTGTCACTGTCCTTCTGTGATTCATCAAAAATCAGTTGTAGACCCCAGTGTAAATGCACAACTTCGATGTTATTCACATTTTCTTCCGTGCTGTAACCGGTATGTCCCATATAACCGATAACGTCACCTGCTGTTACGATACTTCCTTCTTCCAGACTTTTGTTATAAGGAAAATTCTGTCGCAAATGTGCATAATAATAGTAGCGTTTGCCATCAAAGCTACGGATTCCAATGCGCCAGCCGCCGTATTGATTCCACCCTAATGCCTCTACGGTTCCAGACTCGATTGCAATAATCGGCGTACCAATCTGGATAATAAATGGAAACATATCATTGAAACAGCAAAAAGGAAACAGTAATGTTAACTGTTCCCAAAATCAAACGGTTAAAATATTCAAATAAAAAATCAACTCATAGACTGGAATCCTAAAAGCCACTTTTAACCGTTACCTTTCCGTTATCATTCCTCGCCCAGTATTTTGTATTCCTACTATCCACATGAACAAAGCTGTTGTACTGAATGATTCCGGTAACTCCAATCTGCTGTGCATATCTTGCCACCTCTGCCGGAGTCTTACCTTTTACTACAATATCAAAAGCTTGTCCTGCCATGTGATAGCTTTTTGATGCGCCGCCAACTTTCTTGTTATATGTCACGGTACGATATGCCGAATTGATTGTTACAGGCGCACCGAAATGGTCCCTAATCTTCTGCAATTTATCTTTGACAAAATCAACATCAACCAGAATCTTGTCCGAACCATCTTTACAACGGAACTCTTTCACTTGGAAGTTCTTAGCAATATATTTGTTTCCGTCTCTGGACAGTGAGTATTCTACAATGCCACTCTGTTCTGTTACGGTACTCTCTTTTAGGAAAAGAGCCTGTTCTTCTGCTCTGCGTTTTGTAAGCCCTGCAAGAACTTGTCCGCCTGCCTTATTATATAGAAGAATTTTTTCTGCAATAACCTGTTTGGTTCTGGTGCCACCGGCAGTCAGTTTATCGATGCTGCCGACATTATACGCAAATGATACAAGAGCATCAAATTCATTCTGAGTCCATTTGTACTTATTATATTGCTCAACATTCTTTTCAAATCGTTCAATGTCTGCCAGAAGATATAATTCAGCCTGCGCCCGAGTGATTTTATCACCTTCTTTAACCCCTACAGTATGACCGTAACCAATCGTCCATACTCCCGCCGGACATTTATAGGCTGTAAGTTTGCAGCCCTCATATTTTTTAATTAAAGATAATCCTTCGTTTGATATTTTCATATTCAGTCACCATCCATTCTAATCACATCCTATATATTTTCCTGCTGCAATCACTGCAAGGACACCCACTATAAATACCCCAAACAATATATAAATTATTGCGGCTATCATCACTACCACTATCATACCAGACACCCACTTTCTACTGTGCTGTTTCGAGCTGCTTCTTAATTTTCTCTATTTCTTTCTGTGCATTCGTTCCGTATACATATTCTGCCAGTGCAGTGTTGCTTATCAACATTTTCTTAGCAGTTATTAGTGCTTTTGACACCAAATCAGAGAAGCGTTTAAAAGAAATCAGTACCGCAAACCATTTGAAGGCCGGAACTGCACAAAACTTATCGTAAACGTCTCTTAATTTTAACTGTCCTGTATCGCTCTGCAGTTTCTTTTCTGATTCGATACACGCCCAGATAAGCCACTCTTTCACTTTTTCTTTCTGCTGCTCAACCGGTAATTTCAAAAACTGATAAGCAATCCAGATGCCGGCAGCAATCATAGTTGCTCTTACTACTAAAACATACCAATTATCAATTACCCAATTCATAAATGTCATAATTCTCATCCTCTCTTTCTTGCGATATCGCAACTTCTTCAAAATCTTCGTTTGTCTGGCCGTTCGTTCCAAAGCGGAACTTACGGCTGTTTTCGCTCTTGGCTTTCCATATCATGAATCCAGTATGTACTCCAAGCTCCGTCCATGCTGCCGGAATGCCATAGGTAATGACTGCAAGGTCTGATATCTGTAGATATCCGCTAATGGCATTTAACCAAAAACACGCCCATGTGAATATCCATACTGCCCGGAGATTGTACCAATACAACTGATCCATGAATCCCCGGTTTTCAAATTTCTTCCGCATCGCATCACCGGCTTTCTAGCTGATTGCGTGCACAGCCTGTCTATTCAGGAAGTCTTTTTGTTCGTGTTTAACTTCCCTTGCATAATCCAGTGCTGCGTGCATATCACCGTTACAATGCGCATCTGGTATTCTTGCTACTGCCTCAGCGGTAGCTTCTCCTAGCGCCATAGAAGCATTGATACTTTTGATAATTAAAAATTCATGCTCCTCGCGCGCTTTCTCCTTCGCATCCATCTTTTTCTCCATCTTGCGCACATAGGCTGCAAATATTGCTGACGGTATGGACGCTGCTGTTAAAACTGCAATTACTATTCCACTCATATATTGCTCCTCTCCATATAATAAAGAGCCGGCAAGGATTTCTCCCTATCGGCTCTTTGGCTCAAAATAATCTATACTGTGGCTTTTCTCGCTTCTGCATCTTTGGAAAGACCTTATGCAATGCTATGTACGCTCCGTACCGGATCCAATCATCCAGTATAATTCCTACAATGGATAAAAGAATCCAAAGGAAAAAGAAATACAAGCATATCTGTCCTAACAGATTGAATGGCAGATTGGAATAATCCCATATCTGCCAGCCAAACCATAGGTTAACAATGCAACCGATTATAAATTCAAAAACGGTAATCACTGTTGCACTAATTAAGGCCTGGACAAATAGTGAATCTTTCCATCGAAACCTGTACTCATTTAACAACCCCATGATTACGAAACAGGTACCGCCAAGTACAAACATGGTCCAGTGGCTCTGACCATCCCACATCATTTCTATTAGATAGTACAGTTTTCCGCCGATACAAAATAATATAGATTCCATCTTTACACCACTCCATAATCGATAATAATGCTGTTTACTTCTTCCACCGTAGTACAAGCGTTTATCTGTTCTTCCAAAGTCTGTTGTGCTGACACAAGCGGATAGACATAAGCCTTTATTTCCATGATAAGCTGTAAAAACTCTTCCTCTGTCCACACTTCACAGGATTTTCCTGTTTCATTCCAGGTAAGTGTTGCGCCGCCGACAATCTGTTTCTCAATCGTATATGTCATGTACTGGCTCATCATAAGTGTTTGCTTTTCTTCTGTTACAGAATAGATACCCTCTTTTTCACCATGACAGGTAGAAACAAGTGGGTTCTTTTCCAGATAGTCAGCTAAAAGCATCTTGGATTCCATGATTCTGCCTGTCTTAACTTCTTCCAGTGTTGGTACATATGGCTCTGGTGTTGGTGTCGGTTCTGGTGGCATATAAACGCTTCCGTCATTACTGAACTGTACACCACCCTCTATTTCACGATATATGGTTGTATAATCGGAATAGTCGCCGGTAAAGGCTTCCGGTTCTCCGATTCTTGTAAGAATGAAACCATCTGTTTTGATAGGGATATTTCCCTTGATTTGGACTAGGTTATTTCCTATTTTATTAAAAGATATTTTATATTCGGTTTTATCACCGATGTATTTCATGTTAAGCATTTACTTCTCCTCTCCTCTAAACGACAGTTTAATTATACAACTGCAAATTTACTACGTCACCCTTATAAGTTCCTTCTGTTTGTACTTGAGCACTTATATAAAGTCTAAAATACTTATATTTTGTATTAGTGTTTGTTGCAATTTCAAAATCATTAGTTGTATATTGTTCAGTACTTGAAATGTCAGTAAAATTAGTGCCATCATTAGAACCTTGTAATTTACAAGTTGTAGATGCTATAACACTATAAGTTTTAATTTTTGCTTTCTTAACTGATACTGCACTTGGTAATTCAATTTGCAACCAAATAGGTGGGCTTTGAGAATTTGAAGTCCATATATTAGTATCTGCATTTGTGGCTGAGCCATTAAACGCTTTATATGCACTCCTACCACTATATTCAGAAATAGCACTAGCAACATAAGTTCCATTAACATATTCAGTTCCACTGTAAGTATAGCTGTTACTAGTCATAAGTGGTATTAATGCAACAAGATTAACATCAGGTAAATAACCGTTATCAACACAATATTGGAGAAATGCACCTAATGATGAATATTCTTCATTTGTAAAACCGCTAATATCTCCTAAACTATCATTTACTTCCTTCAACGCCAACGCTCCGGCTACCTTACCGGGATCCGTATTTGCTTCAACTTCTTCCATCGTGTCAAGGACATCTATTTCCTTTTCTGCCAGCTCGTTAATGGCTGAAACCAAGTCAGATTTATCGGTGGTCTTTAAATTGGCAAGTGCACCGATTTGCTTCTGTAAGTTGGCTGCTACGTCACCTTCGAGTTGGTTCTTGATATTTTCAAACCATTTATCAAAAGCTTCCTGCTTCTCCTTTGCCCAATCTGCATTTTCGGACTTTACTTTCTCGTAAAAGGCTTGAAGCTGACTAAATATCAAAGTTGTATCGATTTCACTAAAAGCAATAGCCAGTCCACAAACATCCGTATTAAGTCTCTGATCGGTTATATTATCTTGTGTAATTTTAATGACACCTGCTGCCACATACACATCTGCTAACACATAATCTTTGTACTCTGCATTTCTTCTACATTCTGGCGAAATCGGTTCATAAGAAGATTCGCCTTTTTGCACTATCTTATGTGCATCTCGCTCTTCCTTAATCCATGATATTGAAATCCTATCAATACGATTCAGTACACCATCTGCAGGATCCAATTGCACAATAATGTCTTCTGTATTCTCATAATGATATCCATCAATAATTATAGCTCCCGGTCGGATAGTGACACTCATATCATCATTTGCAATAACTTGAAGATTATCGTGTTCTTTCAAAAAAATACCGGAACTAATAAATGAGCGAAAATATCTCGCAAAATCATCCGCGTAATATATTCGATCATAATTTCCCATAGAATCTTTTTCCGCATCAAACGGAAAGGCTTTTTCACTTTCTAATCCCATCTTCTTACTCCTTTGCCTTAATAATTTGGACGATGCTTGGTATACTGTCGCCGAATGTAACTACTACTGATTGCTCGTTTTTAGAATAACTTTTTTCTATCCCTTTAATTTGCGTATCAACCGTTACTCCCCAACGCTTATCTGTGCATGTTACATAATCCCCAAGTGCATATGTCAGTTTCTTGTTTTGGTTAATTTTGCTTTCGAATGCCTTTGCAATATAAAAAGCAGAAAGTTTCTCATTTCCTTTCTGCTTTAATTGGGCTATATATTCCGCTTCTGTTACATCTTTATTGCTTAATCCGGAAGCATTATAATACATTTCATACCTATCGACACCTGAATTGTCATCACCAACAACTGTCTTGATTCGCTCGGTATCTTCGCCACTCCCGGCTACCAGACATACATTGCAATAGTTGGTATCATCTTCTGAATATTCCTGTGTATATACATTGCCGTAATCTCGCGTGAATACACAAGGGATAGCTGACGTATACGTCCTATCAACACCTTTATATACTTCAAAGAAAAACTTTCTTTCCGCAATGTCAAGCCTCAGACGATACCCTAACTCGGATGTTTGCGACACATCTGTAAGTGCTGTTTGTAAATTATCGTAAGTTATCTGCTTTTCAATACTTCCTTCATACCCATGATAATTTCCCAGTTCAATATTTGGAATGATTCTGAAAGCATTACTTGGGGCAATGACCTGTTCATATACCATTTTCCTCATAATGTCTTCCGGAGAACCTTTCAACACCATCGTATCCCAAATTATGCGCTGGTGAAGATATCTGGTAGCAAGATAGCCTTGAATCAGTATTGTTTCTTCTCCTGTTTTTTTTATTGATAAATACTTTCTTGTTATAATTCCAGCCTCGCATTCGTCGGTTTTATACAACAAATTGCCACGCTGTAAGATTTTATTCATTTTCTCAGAAAAAACAAAAGAAGCTTTAAACGTTCCCGGTTCATGAAGTTTTGTTGTCCATATGATTGCATCGTATGTTTCAAACACTCCAAGAATGTGCAGTTCTCTATCCAATACATAAATTTCCATGTCACACCCCCAGATATTTATTTTGATAATACAAACGTACTTCCAACATATCTTCTCCGCCTTCCGCGCCATATCTTAATAAATTATCTCCCGGAGCTAAGACCAAAAATGTGTTGCCACCACCCGGTATATCTATTTTTCCAATATAATCCTCATCAATACCTTGATAGTTGCGTGTTACGGTTTTGTCTGTTCCTGTGGTTACCGTTATTGTTTCACCCGGTGCCATCTCACAATTTATCTTAATAAACTCTCGTGTATTCACATTGAATAATTGTGGATTAGTCACCGTACCATTTGCGATAAACACTATACGCATTCCTACATTAACTGCACTATAATTATAGGCATTTGCTATCAGAGTTGCCGATTTAATACCAAAAGTAACTCCCTCATCTACTGGTATTATCAATGGAAAATGAAGGCCTCCGGTCATGTTAGCTATTGGAATGAGTGTCTCAATCGGATCCTTCCAATATGGGTCTGCTGCTTCCAAACATACCACATATTCTTCTACAGAAGATACCTCTGTAAATTGAAACTCCGGTGTTTCTTCCACTCGCGCCGTTATAATACGATTTCTGCCGCCATAATAATGGTTAATGGTAATATTCCTTTTTGGCAAGAAAAGATTAAATATCTTATCCTTAATCTCTTGCATCTTTTCAGGCGAAAAAGCTTTGATTTGTCCATGTATCTCCATTGGGCGCGGCAAAATATAATCATTCAAAACAGATGCTCCGTCTTGATCAAACCCCTGTGACGTAACAATTCTTACACTCAACTTATCAAATCCTTTTGTTTCCTTCACATAATACGGTTCTTGTGTTATATCGCGTGAAGTGAACCCATTTGATATGATTATCTTCCTATCTGTTACCATTCTTTGGCTACCTCTCTCATAATATCTCTATATTGTTTTGACGTTTCAATTAAATCCGGAGTATCTCCGTATATTTGAAACGTCTGGTCGATATTGTACGTTTTATTGCCACTGTTTTGAATTATGCTTTGTCCTGAATGCTGCATCCTGTCATTGGTTGCTGCAGATATTACTGCTTGGGTATGGGTAATAGCTGAAAGTTCTGCCTCAATGTTGCGACTAGACAATGCTGCATTAGTGCTATCTATCGCTTTAGTGCACATACTATTCATTGCTACGGTAACCAGTTCTGTATTTTCAATGACACCATCTGCCAGTCCTCTATCATACATTTCTCCCATCCACCAACTTTTTCTTGAAGGTGAATGAATATCTAATGAGGTTTTTGAAGCTTCTACCGCCTTTGTGCACATCTCAACAATTGCGTTAACTACTGCACTTTGTCCACTGTTGATGCCCTGTACCAATCCTGCAGGTATTTGCTTTCCTATTTCTGCAAATGTTGATGTCTTGAGTTCACTTTGCGTTTTTGTTACAAGTCCACCCGCTAAATTCTGAACGGTATTAGTAGCATTGGCTTCCTCTCCCTTTACACCAGTTATTAAACCTTGTATGCTTGATATACCTATATTAGCAAAGACTTTAGACTCTCCTTCGATTTCTAATTTTTCCTCTACACCACTTTGAAGATTTTCACCAGTATCAATTCCGGACTGTTTCACTGTTTCGGATGACTCTGAAATTTTGTCAGTCATTCCTTTGATTGCACTATCTCCAACTCCGGCATACGATTCTGCTATTTGTGTTGCTACATCGTCTGATACTGTAAATGATTCCGCATATAATTCATTAGCTTTTTGCAACTCTTCATCAGTCATATCAACAAATGCCGCTACATACCCAGCTCCTGCCGGTCCCATATCTGCAAGTTTCTGTAGCAAACCTTGATTGATTCCTCTGTCTGCTAATTCCTGAATATTATCTGCCCATTCCTGTAAACCATTTACCTGAGACTGCATATTGGCAACCATCTGTTCACCACTTGCCACCATTTCAGTATCCCATTGAAGGAATAAATTCATTTGATTTTCTATCGATTCTGATACAGAAGTGTACATATCCGAAAAAGCCTGTTGTGCAGTTTCCGACAATCCAGAGATACTGTCTCCTGTCGCCGTTGCTGAATCACCAAGTCCTGACATTGCTTCACTTGCACTAGCAATCGGCTCTGTGTCCGCAATGTAATTCATGGTTTCTTCGTACTCTTCAGTATACCCTGCTATCGTTTCTTGGGTAGCTGCAATCTGTGCATCCAACTCTTCCTGTGCTGCTCTCGCCTGTTCTACATTTTCAGCTAATGTGCTTTGTGTTCCACCCATAGCATCTAATGTCGAAGCATAGCTAAGGGCATCATCATTCGAGTGTATTATCAAATCATTGTATTCGCTCTGTGCTTCTTTAATCTGATCTATCTGTTCAGACCTTTGTTCCTCCAATTCTGCAAGTTTCTTTTCTGCCTCATACTGTTCTTCTGCAATCCGCAACAAATCTTCTCTTGCTGCTTCTGCCTTTGCCTGCGCCATTAGAGCATCCACGTTCTTCTCTAATTCCTGCGTAGACATATTAAGCTTATTAGTCTGTTCATCAATGGCTAAGTTTAATTCAGGCATTATTTGGTTAAGTTGCTCTACAATCGTTTTCTGCCTCGCTTGTTCCTGCATAGTAAGCGTTGTTTTCGATTGTAAGGATGACAACTCTTGAACAAGCTTTTTGCATACTCCGGCCTCTGTTTCCATTTCTTTTCTGGAAGCAGCACGTTCCGCTGATGATGCAGTATAGGTATCATTTAACTCTTTGGATTGTTGTACCAGTTCTTTGGTTTTCTGCGTTGTTTCATCCAGAACAACGGTATTGCTGTCAGCCATAATTACAAAGGTAGCCATTGCTGCTGTCAATCCAACAATACTTTTCATCAGCAAAGCTGCTGGATTCAAACTCATTACCATATTCATTATTTCCTGTGCAATAACTGCTCCTTTGGTAGCTGCTGTCAATCCAACAATTCCAGAAATCACTATTTCCGAATTATCCATGAGCCATGTCAAACCATCAATAACTACCGGAAGTGCATCTTCTCCAAACTCAACACCATCTTCTACCAGGTCGCCAAGCGATTGTGAGAATTTGCGCATAGATACACCTAAGTCTCCGCTACTCATTGACTTCTGCAATCTCCCAACTGCCTCTGTTGCAGATACCACAGCTTTTTTCATATCATCATCAAATATCTCATATGCTGTAATGCCAAGACCCTCTAATCCGGATTCTAATTCATCAACCTTTCCTTTCAGATTATTGTTTAAGGTCTTTGCCATTTCGGATGCAGCTCCACTACAGTTTTTAATCTCTGTATTCAGTTTGTTATACTCTTCGCCTGTTCCCTTCAAAAGGGCATTAACCGCTGCAATATCCGTCTTATTAAATATTTTACTGATCGTCTTAGTCTTTTCAGTAGATGACATACTTGATAATGCCACATTCAGATCTATCAAGATATCATTTAAGTCTCGCATATTGCCTTGACTGTCGGTAATTCTTAATCCAAGTTCTCCTATTGTTTCCGCCGCTTTATCCGTAGGTGCCGATAATGATAAAAGAATATTTCTTAAATGGGTACCACCCTCAGCACCTTTGATACCATTGTTTGCCAATACACCAAGTTCCGTATTCATCGTTTCCAGGCTCTGACCTGTCAGCGATACGGTACCGGCGCATACCAAAGTAGCTTCTCCAAGCTGTGCTACACTTGTATTTGCTTTCTGGGATGTTTTCGCCATTTCATCAATGTAGTTATCCAACTCACTTGTTTCCATGTTCATGGCAGCCATGCTGTCTGTTACAAGGTCAGATGAATATGCCAGGTCAAGATTTCCTGCGGCTGCCAAATCCAAAACTTTCGGTAATGTTGCTGCAGATTTCTCTGCATCATAGCCTGCAAGTGCAAGGTAATTCAATGCTTCTCCTGCCTCAGATGCTGAAAACATGGTCTCAGCTCCACATTTCTTTGCTGCATCTGCCAGAAGTACATACGCATCGCTTCCATTTTCTACCTCGTCAGCTGTCATCCCCATCGTAGCCGCTACCTGTGACATGGAAGATTCGAAAGAGGAGCCTGCATCCGTCGCTGATTCTGCAACCTTCTTGATTCCTTCTGCCAGTTTCTCTATGCCGGTATGAATTGCATCGGAAAGCAAATTCGCTTTTAACACATCCCCGAATACATCTGTCTTGTCAGCCGCTTCTTTTGTCTCATTACCGTACTTATCAATAGAAGTTGCACACTTATTTGTTGCATTTTCTACCTCTTTCATATACTGGTCAGTTTTTTGCAATTCATTTTCCATTGCTGCAAGTTCAGCTTTGGCATTATTGACATTGGTCTGATAATAAGAAACTTTTTGCCCGGCACTTGTATAATTCTTCTCTGCATCCGCCAATTGCTTTTTTAATTCTTCAATCGTTTTTGCCTGCTCACTGATAGCTTCCGAAGACTTGTCTGAACTCTCAGACATTTGTTTCATATCCGTTTCTGCCTTGCTAAGCGCAGCTCTTAATTCTTCTATCTTATCAGCAGCTCTCTCCTGTTTTTCCGAATAATCGGTAACAGCCTTTTGATATAACTCAACTTTATTCGTCTGAGTGTCCATTTGCTTTGTCAAAATCTCATACTTCTTTTTCAAAGCATCTGCTGAATTTTGATTTTCCTTAAAGGAAGACTGACATAATTTCATTTCAGAGCGCAATTCTGCCTGCTCTGTTTTGATGGATTTTAACGCTTCTCTATAACTTTTTTCACCTTCAAGAACAATTTTATTACCAATAGTACCTTTGCCCATTTGCTTCTCCTACAAAACAGAAAGAGAACTTATCGGTTCTTCTTCCTGAAGATTGTACAAAATTCTCTTAGTCTCAAAATTATATTGTTGTTTATAAGCATCAAACATATCTGCCCATGTTCCAAATCGCATATGCCTTACTTCCGCATATCTAAATCCCATGCGCATGCCGACTATATATATCCAAGCAAAATCTATCGGCAAATCACTTTCTTTTTGCTTGGTATTTATTTTTTTACAGCAAAGCACTTACCAAATTCTTCTTGAATAATTCTCGCCAAATACATGTAATCAACATTGTATTCTCTGTCAATTTGCTGTTCATTCACCGGCTGATATCCAATTCCCGTCATTTCCGACTCGATTTCCAGTCCTTCATTAATCATCGGAACTATGGCAGTGCGAATCGCCTTAATAGATGGTTCTTTCGTTACCATCTCTGGCTTCCCGTTTTTATCTAATACCTGATGTCCATTTCCATCTAAATGATAGTCCAAACCTACTATATCCATTTCAAATTGATGCAGTGACCCATAGGCTTCTTGTATTTTCTCTAAAACGCTAAGCGTAATGATAACCGGATATTTTACTTCTCCAATTTGCACTCTTCTTAACTGCTCCATACATTTCCTTTCTTGCGATATCGCAAAGGGCATCTATTCAGTCCGTTCAAGACTTATAGATGCCCCAGATAACTTATACTGTAATAAAATATTCCTTTGTAATCATTTCCGAATCTGCCATACCATCTTTGTACGCAAAAGCTCTCAAGCCGGTATTAGATGCAATCGTAATTGGTACAGAATATTCCTCACCATTCTCTGCCGTTGGTGTAGTTCCATCCGTTGTATACTTAATTTTTGCGCCAGCAGTTGCACTTGTTAATATAACAATCTGCTCTTCTGTATAACTTCCACCATCCACAGATGCAACCGGAGCTGCACAAACAGCGACTACATTCAATTGCTTCTGGATCCACAAATCAGCTTCTTCTTCCGTATTAAAATACGGTGATTTTCTTCGCCAATTACCATTTGAATCAGCCATTGCAATTCCGGAGATTGTCGGCGCCTTAAATACAATTGACTCACCTTTTGTTTCATAAGATTCTTCCCCTTCCGAAAATAATACCTTTAACAAAATACACGCTCTGTACTTTGTTTTTCCGTCTAACTTTTCACAAGTAACAAATCCATAGCCTACATAATTCGGTTCATCTGATACATTATTGTTTTCTTCCCCGTCAGCATTTACCGTATGTCCAAATACTGTTTTGGATGCCTGTACCGGTAATCTATCTGTTCCAAGCGAAACCGCTGCATTCTTAAACTCTTTTACGTGTTCCCGTTCCTGATTGTCAGCAAACATCGAAGCTTCATTATAACTTGGTGAAATAGACGTATTTACCGCCATACCACATTTGAACCCTCCTGAATATGTTCCTGTTGCTGCATCCAATTTTGCAATCCATGGTTTTGATAAGCCAAAATTTGCCATTTCCTTATTCCTCCACTTTTCTTGATTCCGTATACGTTACTTCGAATACGGTTTGCCTTGTTTTCTCTGTTCCATGATATACATCTCCCAAAAAACTTCGGATAGATGTAACAAAAAAATCCGCTCCTTCTAATAGATTGCGGATTTCTTTTTTTAATTCGAAATAATTAAAATTTTTCGGTGTAATCAATTGAATCTGCATACATACGGTATCATCCGTCACTTGGTTATCTGCAAATGCCTCCGGGTGTTCATCCGTATACACGAAAATGATATACTTATCACTCTTTCCGGTATATTCATCCTGTTCAACCGGAAGCCCGGTTACTCCAAGAAGTTTTTTTAATTTCTCATTTAGGTTCATTTGCTGCCAACCTTCCTGTTATATACTTCCTGCATCTTTGCTGTAACACTTTCTCGTGCCTCATTACAAGCACGGTCTATAAATGGTCTGGGTGGCTGTCTGCCAGGAATACCATACTCTTTCCAAATCGCTTTCAGTGCATTGGATACCGGATATTTCCTGTCCTTCTTTTTATGATGGTATATTTTTGTTTTGCTGTAGCCTTTCGGAGACACATTGACAATATATGCATCTGTTTTGGTTTTCTTGGGTTTACCAGCTTTGATGGAATCAACCAATTCAGAATCCCCTTCATGCTCTACCGCAACTGCACAGGATTTCTTCAGAGAATCTTCCAACAATGGTGCTGCTTCTTTAAGTGCCTCTTCTGCAATTTCATCAAAATCAGTTTCTAATAATTCCGAAAGAAAATCTTCCGGGAAATCAACTTCAAAGCGTGCCATCATTCCACCTCCTTGCAAGTCATTTCTAACATTCCGAAATTATTGCGATAAGTCCGTTGTATCAGATAGGTTATCCCTTCATAAATAACTTTAGATGCCCTGACTTTTTTGTTTTTCCCATCCACCATTATTTCTTTCTCCGATAACTTGAAATCATCTGGATCAACCACAAAAATGATACTGACTTGTATACCGCTTCGTAAAGCTTCATAATACTCTGTACGACCAACTGATTTAATTCCGGCAAATACTTCTACCTTCTCTATCGTTTCACCAATACAGAATCCATCTGCATCTTTTTGGTCATTCAACACTGTCACTAATTCTATTGATTCATTATTCATTGTAATCACCGCTCAAAGCCAACGAATCCCTCAATTTTTCATATGAACTGTTGTAACTTTCGCCTTTCCCTTCAAAATCTACTTGCGCTTTTACATACAATTCCATTGCCTTATATATCAGTGCATCTTCCTTGATTACTTTTTCTTCTGTTTGATTTAGCTGATATGGATTGACACCGACCCGCAAAAGGTCGTGTGCCGCTACTTCCATATCCGCCAGAATAACATCATCCAATGCATGATGCGATATTCTCATGGACAATTTTATCTGTTCAAGCATTTCCATACCATTGCCTCATCTTATGACTGTGTTGTCTGCGTAGCCACATTAGTTAACAACGCGTGCGCTTTGGTTGTTGTAACATTACCATCCATAATAGAATAACCACAGTAATCAGTAACACGTTTTTTCACATGCTCCTCCGGAATCATGGTCATTTCTTTGTTTACATTCAAATGGTATTCTTTTGCATTAGAGAAAAGAATTTCGCCGTTCTCCATAGAATCATCTTCCTTTACAACCATGCCTAAGATTCTAAATACTCCGTTATTGGTTGGATCCGGAATAAATAATGGTCGTTTATTTGCATCAACAACAGCCGCAAGACCTGTCCAGATTGTAGTAGAATTTGCATAAATAGCTAATCCATTTCCATATCCGGATTTTACTTTTGATCTCGCGTCCAAAATATTCTGATAAGTCGGAACATTACCTGTATATTTCACAACCTGCGGTGTTCCACTTTCTTTTGTCAATGCCGTAACAACACCCAACGGTTCCGCCTTTGCGTTGCTATCTGCTGCCGGACCTGCACCATGTGTAACTCCATAGCCTGCTGCCGCTCCCATTTTCTTAGCCATTTTCCGCTGAATGTATGGAATGAAATCTTCGATAGCCATTTCTTTCAACTTCCATGATACCGTAATATTTCTGGAAAGTTCACAACCATTCAACGTGAACTCTTTGAAGGTTTCTTTTCCATCTTCTGTTTCTGTAGATTCATCGTACCACTTGCTATCCGAAGAAGTATCTTCCTGAATCATAGACAGAACACCATTTACATATGTCTTCGTTACATCCTGGAAATATGGATACATTTCACCTGCCATCTCCCAGATACCTTTCGTAACTGTCTTAGGAATAACAATTCCAGTATTACCGGTTGTATGTGTATAGGCTTCATTAACCATAGAAAAGCTTTCTTTTTCTTCGTTGGTTAACTGACCTCCTACAAGTGTTTTAGCCCATGCTGTTTTGTAGGTGTCAGAGTCCCATTCTTTTGCAATTGAATTTTCTTTATCTTCCTGTCCACCCATTGTTTCATTGGTAGCAAACGGATTTTTTGCCTCCGGCTCCTGTGTAAGTGCTTTCAAATTTGCCTCTGCCTGTGCAATTGCATCCCACTTTGCATCCAAATCTTTCACTTCCTGCATTTTTGTTTCTGCCTCTGCCGCTTTTCCCTCATCAATGAGCTTCTGCGCATCGGACATCAACTGTCTTCTCATGGCTTCATACTGTTTTCTGTTCATCTTTCTTCTCCCTTCAATTTTAAATAATTTAATTTTGCTTGTATTAAAAAAGAAGATTCTTTTTGACTATCCGAATCTCCTTTTTCTAACATCCTTTTAGCTTTATTCAGTTGTTCTTTACTGGGAAGATTAAATAATGGCCCTGCCACAAATGGCATATCAGGTTCTGCTTCTTCAAACATTATGACATCAATCAAACCTTTTTCTTTGGCTTTCTCTGCCGTTAACCATGTTTCCACTTCCATCATATCTAACACATCCTGTTCGGACATTCCTGTTTTTGCCATATAAGCTGTACACAATGCTTTGTCTGCTGTCACAAGCATCTGTGCCGTATGCTCCATATCGGAATGATTACCGGATGCTCTAGTCGATACACAATGGACCATCATCAACGCTGTTGGTGACATCTCACAATATGCTGCCATTGCTACGATAGAAGCTGCACTACACGCTTCCCCTGTAATATAAATCCTTACATTATCCTTATTTCTCCGTAAAAGAGTATATATTTCGGAACCAACATCAATTACTCCACCAGGAGAATTGATGTATACCTCAATTTCATCCCCTTCCTGGAAATCATTTAAAATCTTCTGGACATCCGCCGGGCAGGTTGAATCATAACCAAATAAATCATAATACCATTTGTAATCATTCGGAATCATTACCCCCCGTATGTTGATTTTGTGTTTCATCTGCACTCCTTCCCACAGCTTGTATTAGCTGCGTAATCATTTCTGCCATAACCATACAGTTTTCACTATTCATCTTATTAAGCATATTTTCAATAAGATTAACCACTTGCGTATCAAGTCTTCTAATCGGAGAATCACCGCCCTCAATCGGTGCCATATTGAGTGTTGCTCTCCATTCATTTGGTGTCATAGCACCTCTATCGACCATTGCCTGCAATGCCAGTTTAGAGCTTAGGCTTGCACATTGCAAATTGCTCGCTTCAAATACAATGTGATTTCCATGTGCGCGCTCATGCCTTTTAAATATTCCTAAAGTGTATACTTGTCCTAACTGAATAACTGCCGGTTCTACCTCTGCTTCATAATAAGCATTCCACTCATCCTCAGTCCATTTGGATTGTACAATCCTTTCATTCGTATTGAAGAATGAGTAAATTCGATTGATAACCTCTTTGGTCTGTAAAGCATTGGGAACATAATCCTTTGGCTCTATTCTCGTTGCAATCGCTTTGGAATCAACACCTGCAGCTCCCCATGTTTCAGAATCAACACTCAGATAATTATCAACAAATTCTTTGACATTCTTTTTGATATCTTCCGAACGCAACGATTGTGTAAAGGTCAGTAACCATCTAATCATTCCACTATTTTTTATGGCTTTGATAATTCCCTGATCAATTGTTCCAATGACTTCCATCATATTCTTTAACGCATCTGCCGGGCTATCCCCAAAAATATCATGATTATTATAATCCTGCTTTAAATGCATTATTTCATCATATGGAAAAACACTTGATTTACCATTTCGAAACTTAAACCGCAAATACAATTCATCATTTTTATATTCTGTTTCACAGAAATCACAGGGAATTGGATATAACTGCATTGGTTTACCATTCTCATCCTTGACAATTAAAATAAAAGCGTTATTGTTCAAGCAAAGCTGATTGGCTACCTTTTCCAAAAATTGCTGACTTGTCATGAACGGGTTCGGTTCTGATAACAAAAATTTGATGCTTGCTTCCGGATTTACTTGTAATCCGTTTTTACTTTCCCGGATATGCTTTCCTACAAGCTTACCAATCGCTTTTACTTTTGGTCTGATGCAGGCACGTACAATATCACTTTTGTATAGCTTGCCATCCCATGTGTAATAATGTTCCCCATAGGTATTCACCATTTTGATGATTTCTTTTCCTGCTTTTTCATTTTTTGTCGGCTCACGTTTCCTAAATAATTTCATTTTCCCTCCTGCTAAATTATATTTTGATATTCTTCTAAATTATTTTCCAAAGTTACATACGCATCTAGTAATCCTGCCGTACCATCTATTCTTCTGGTACCCAGATTGCCTTTGCATGGTTGAATGTTGTCATTCTTATCAACATCTACCGAAGTATTGGTCAGACACCACTTCAAAATAGGATTGTTATTATAGACAACACGTTTCTTACTCAAATCAGCTCCCAGTGATTTCATAGGACTAGAAAGCGTCTTTTTACCTTGTATTACCTGTTCCATAACTGATTTTCCAAATGTATTTGTCATTTCTTCCACAAAATAACTTGCTGACCAACTGTCGTAACCACATTTAAAGATATAAATGTCCAATTCATTCTGTATTTCCAGAAACCATTCCACTACATATTTGTAGTGAATTCTATTTCCGGGACATAATCGTAATAATCCTTGTTCATGCCAGAGGTCATACGGTATTTTGTCTTCTCTTACTCTTTGCTCCAACAAATCCTCCGGTAACCAATACATCTGCAACACATAAATTCTTTCATCGTTTGGAACCATAAAAATAACCGTGGCATTCGTCAAATCAGTTGTACTGGATAAGTCCACACCACCGATTCCATACCGCGGTTTCAATTCCTGCAAATTAAATTTCTCAGTATTATTTAATTGTTCAAAAGTAAGCCATGCTTCACTAGAAGTTTCCCGAATATTAAACTCTTTGCATACAAGATTCTTCACCAAAGATGGATTTTGCATTGCTTTTTCTACTTTGGCTTTAAGAGCCTCTTCGTTTTTAATTGTACCAAGTCCGGGGTTCGCTTTTTTCCAACATTTTGGGTCAATCCATTCTTTCCGGCTATCCAACTCATAGATAAAAGCAATCAAATGTTCATCTTTATAACCATTTTCATCAAAATAACCATTGATAACCCTTTCCGCTTCTTCATATTTCTGGTCATATATATCCTCTCTAATTGTTCCGGCAGTGGA
Organism: Lachnospiraceae bacterium; assembly: GCA_017623295.1. GTDB lineage: Bacteria > Bacillota > Clostridia > Lachnospirales > Lachnospiraceae > UBA3282. The sequence continues at coordinate 34,838 of JAGAPK010000026.1, forward strand.
AGTAATAAAAACAAGTGGTTGTTCCCTTGCTGTAACACCATCAGCAATGATATCGTACAATTTCTTGCCATTCTTCCATTGATGTATCTCATCCATCAAAGCACAATGAACATTCAAACCATCCAGTGTGTCAGAATCACTTGCAAGTGGCTTAAAAAATCCATCATTAAACTCTTCACTGGATAATTCTGCTACCAACGTCTTTATTCTACTCCGTAGTGCTGCTGATTTCCGTACCATTCTTTTGGCTTCTGTCCAGATAATCTTTGCCTGATCTCTTTTAGTAGCTGTTGCATATACCTCTGGCCCATTTTCACCATCGGCAATTAACATATAATTTCCAACACCAGATGCCAACAGTGATTTACCATTCTTTTTTCCTACAACCAAAATAGCTTCCCGGTATTTTCTGAAGCCATTGATATCAATAAAACCAAATATTGTAGCAAGCATTGCCTTTTCCCAAAGTTCAAGTACGACTCGTTTTCCACCTGCTTTTCCTTTGGAATGGCTGCAATAATTCTCAAAAAACTCAATGATATGATTCGCCCTTTTATTGCTATAAAAATATTCATTTGGATTTTCCAAATCATATACTATTTTTTTGTATGTCCGTCTGATTTTGTCGCAAACAACTTCCTCACCGGATTCAATTTTATTCCAGTATTCTAAAATTGGATTGTAATCAGCCGGATATGTTATCTTTTTCATACATCTTCACGTCCTGACACAAAATCATCAAAACCATCATCTGTTTTCACTACCTGCTTCTCTGCTTTTGGTAAACAATCTACTAAAATTTTCATAGCCTGAGTCTGCTTTTGAGACAACTGCAAATACAACTGTGCATCCGGACTTTGCTTTGTTCCAAACTGATTTGCACCATTCTTATACACACAAGTTGTACCCTCTCTGACAATCTTTTCGCGTAAATCCTGCATAGTAATTGTCATAAAAGCTACGTCTTCAATAGTAGTAAATACTAACTTTTTCTTATTCTCATCAATATCTTTGAAAAGCTTTTTAAGTCTTGCTGATTCCTTCTTAATCCGCTTATTTTTCTCTAAATATGCCGTTGCACTATCTACCTTTTCTTCTCTTTCAACTTCTGCAAGAATTTCTTCATAATCGATCACATACCACACCCCCTTTATGTGCGACCCGTGTGTTAAATCATTCTCTGCTGTCGGTCTTTCGCATTCAGTCATGACTAGTTCGGAAGGGGGGAGTATCAATCTCACGCAAAGATATTGGTTGTCCGTTCTCGTCAAACAAACAAAGCGGTTTTACTTTTCCTCTTCCGTTAACTCCATGTCCTTCGAACTTATCATGGCAAGCCTTACAAACATATTCCATATACTTGTGATTCAATGCTATCTCTGGATTAGATATTGTTTCTGCTGTCAATATAATTCTGTGATGAACAATGTACCCTTGCTCCTGTTGACACTCTTCACATACTCCACCATCTATCCTCACTCTCTCCGCTATGTACGAAGCTCTACACCTTTGCCATGCCTTACTGTTATAAAATGATTTCGCCCATTCTTTTGCCATGCCTGCTGCCCTCGACCACAATAAAAAGCACCAGATTACTCTGATGCTTTCCACTATTTTTTCATATTATTTTACTCTTCCCCTTGAATAGCACGTTATAATGTGCTATAATATAATTACAGTAAAGGAAAGGAGAAAGCCAATGTCACATAAGAAAAAGCGCAAGCAAAAAGAGCGAATCGCAAAGCTGATAATACAAATGCTAATAGCCGTAGCAAGTGTAATATCATCAATAGCCGCTTTGCTAAACGCTCTCAAGTAAGCAAGAACAGGGGAAGGAAACTTCCCCTATATCTTGAAATCATCTTAGCACATTGGTTAGTGAATGTAAAATGAAAAAAACTTTTTTATGTACCATCCTTCTAATCATTGCAATCAGCACTGCTTTCTGTTTCAACTGGTCGAAGCCTGCTGCCATAGCAGTGTTAATTGTCGCACTCATTACTCTTATAATCATCATACCAGAAATAAGGAGTACACTTCATGAAATTAAAAGAAATAAGAATTGAAAGAGGTCTTTCTGTTCCTAAATTAGCAGAGTTAAGTGGTGTTCCCAGACGTACTATCCAAGATATCGAAAAGCGTGGTGACTGCATGGTTTCCACTCTTCTAAAGCTTTCCAAAGCACTTGATGTCTCTTTGGATGAGTTATGTCAGGAAGAATAACCTTTTTTACTACTGCTGCCTCTTTCACCTGAAAAGCACTTGACCATTACAGCCAAGTGCTTTTTACATGAGGATTTTCTATGGGGTTGTCCTGCTGGACTTCCTAATTATTATTATAATATTGAATTAGTTGAATTGGTTGAAAGTTGTAAAAAATTTGAAATTTTTTTACACACACCGCTTCTTTCCAAATGAACCATTTTAGCGACATTCTTTTGAGAAATACCATCTATGTAATGTAGTCGGAATATCCTTCTAGTAATACTGTCCGGTATCGCCTCAATAAATTCTTCTATTTCTTCGCATTCCTTAGTAAGCTCTTCAATCTTATCTTCATATCTTTCCGTTGTTCTATTCACCTTACCCCAATCAACTCCCACTACTGCCTGTGGCATCGGGTATCCACTTCGGTAGTCAAATATAGTATCGTTCCCAATCATTGCATCACCATCGTTTAGATGATTTAGCTTATATTGCAATTCAGCAATTTCGGCTTTCTTACTTCTATAAGATTCTAATAATTCTTTGGTCACTATGTTTTCTCCTTCCTTTTCCATGATATTTTTTAATCCTTGTTGCTTTTAGGCACTAAAAAACCAACCATCAAATATTGACGGTTGGTAAATTCTCACCTATTGCATATATCAGATAGTATATTTGCAAATTCCAGTAAAAAAAATGGAGAAAATGTAACTTTCTCGTATTCATACTCATATCTTACTTCCTGAAAGTTCAGACTTACACTTTCTAATCTTTTTTCAAATCCTTCTTCCATTTGGTTCTTTATTTCTTGCTTTATATTATCACTAAGTTCATCGTATAATACTTTCAGATTATGCCCACTAATTAAATCTCTTGAATCTGCAGCCTCTCTGTTTTTCTTTTTATAATTAACTAAATATTTTAAATATAACTCACATGCAAAGCATACATTCATTTCTAGTGGGATAGCCATATTCCGCTCATTTTTCAATACATCAACCGCTTTTTTAAATTGATTTGCCCTAGTAAGAATTTCAAAATCTTGTATTATTACATTTCCTTTTACTCCCATAAGAACCTCCCTATATCATATAAGTATCATACCACACCAACCATCACTATTCAATTTTCAAAGTACGCATCATATCAGTTATTCCCTAACGAATATCGTATGCTGTATAGAATATTACACCTGCTGCCCTCGGAAGCTTCTTTTCATTTACTCTTTCAAGATTATCTTGTCCTTTGCAAGTGCATAACCGCATTCTCTGTTCGCTCCACAGGACTGCTGCCATCCGTCAAGCATATATATGGCATCACACATATCCAACATGGTTATTTCTCCGTTTCAAGCACATTTAAAATTTTATCAGTCGCCTTGTCCCAAAAAATATTTGCAAAATCATCAAGCATTCCTATTGTATCTTCATCCCAATCGACTAAAGCAACATCATCCGCCTGTATGACCTTTGCCCCCATATCTCTTAACGATTCATTCATCAAATCATTAACTACATCCTGTGTTCCGCTATATTCACAACCTCTACTCATGAATTCTCTCAAATTATTTATTGTCCTTTTTGATATTTTCGCCATATTATTCCTCCGCTTCTGACAAGCCATCCAAAGCATAACTTCCTGGATAGTCTTTTAATTTAACAACCATAGTTCCACCTACATTCCACGGCTTACTTGCTACCTCAAATACCTTATCCTTATTTTTGTCTGCTACATAATATTTATCATTCATTTTTACTTTACTTCCTACTGTAATCATATTATTCCTCCACTTCTGATTGTAACCACTTTAAAATATCATCTATATCATCTTTCCCATGGTCATATACACATATTTCATCAGTCGCAATAAATTCCGCTAACTCTTCATCAGTCATAGAACGGATTCTATCGGCATTAGTTCTTTTTCGTAATTTCATAAAATCTTCTTCTCCACCAAATACAGTTAATCTTGATACTCCAAAACTCATCTCCCCTCTCCTTTCAACTGATAACTGGTGGAAGTGGCTGCCTGCTGCCCTCGGATGAATTGCTATGCTTGTTCTCTGCAAATTCCTGTTCTTCGATAACAACATCAGTTGTATATACTCGTACACCATCTTTGTTTGTATAACTTCCAGTCTGAATACGTCCGGTAATCGCAATCTTAGTCCCCTTATGGAAATATTTTTCTGCAACTTCCGCATACTTGCCAAATGATACACAGCTAATGAAGTCAGCACTTGATTCCTCCCGGTTATACTTTCTATCTACCGCCAAAGTGAATCTCGCAACTGCAGTAGCATTTTCAGTTTGTGCATATCTTATTTCCGGTTCTCTGGTTAGTCGCCCTATCAAATTTACTTTATTCACTCTTGTTCACCTTCTTTTGCAAATTCTTCAAAAATTCCACGAGATATGTTTCTGAATCAACACTTTGTCTATATTTTTCATCATATATTCCATTATAACTCTTTTTATTTCTTTCAAGCAGATGGTAGTGATACTCGTCTTCCGTCTTATCATTCCAGTAACAATGACGATTGGGATATTCTGCTACTACCAAACGGCTACCATCCGGAAAATCATATTTGTAATAATTGACATCGATATTTTCATCTCTGTACCACATTCCCCATTCTTTGTACTTTGCAAGCCACTCTTTTCGTTGGTCATTATTTTTCAGAACAGGCAGCTCCGGTTGTAATACCTCTTTTTCCTCTTCTGTTTCTTCCATATCTTCCAGTTCACACACCATGTTTGCCAGTGCTGCCACAATGGTTTTCTTTTCGAATATGGTATTTTCCGGAATGCCATCTACGCTTAGATAATCATTTAGTTCTTTCTTTTTGGCATCCAGAAGTTGTTTAACTGCCGGCAACTCTCCCTGGGACTCTGATTCCGACTCTACAACCTCTTCCTTTTGCTCCAAGCCTAAATTAGACGCTCTCCGGCAACGATAACCACAATCGAACACGTTACATTTCTTACAACACGGTACCGGTTCTCCGTCACCTGCTCTATGTTCTGCAAGCTCCGTATTGATAAACTGACACTCCTCTGCAAATTCATCTTCCAAATTTTCTAACACATTCATCGTTGTGCATGAAAACGGATTACCCATAGGAGCTTCTACACAATATCTTTCCTCGCCCCTAATATCACACTCCTTTGAACAGCTATAACAGTTATGTTTATGCCCGCATCCCTCAGTAGCTATCAGACTATCTTCTGGATATTCCGTCTTAGGCAACCCATAAGCAGATAATGCCTGTGGCACTTCCCGGTACTCTGCATCAATTACCGCATCCAGTTCTCTTTCCAACTCTTCTGTATCAAATTCGATACTCAGCGATTCTTCCTGTTCCGGGAGTACTTCTATGTCCGTTATGATTTCATCCTCAAATTCCTCTTCGCATTCAGTCATTACTAAATCTGTTGCGATATCGCAAGACTTTATCCACTTACTCCAATCAACAGCCTGTCCACATTCAGGGCATATGGTACTTTGACATCCATCATCTGGTGAATTTAATGGACATCCGCATGCTCTACAATATGGATCATCCATAAGCCCCTTTATCTCCGGAAGCATTTTCTCACTCTTTTGCTGTCTGCTTTCCAGGAAACAAGCTGTTAACACATTTACTACCGTCTGGGAACTATATTTACCAACAATCTCTCCGGTCTCTTCGTCTATGAGTTCCGAATCTGCATCACCTAACAAAAGAACATAGTCATTAACCTGCATCCCTTCCGCATATGCGCCCTTTAACTGTTCCACACCGAATCCTGCTGCCATATTGTAAAAACGAAGCAAATTCATATACTCATCTGCTACAAATGCTTTTACCCAGGAGTCCAGTTTTTCTTGCTGCTCTTTCTGCTCCGGTACCGGATTCTTCATTTTCCGGATTGCCGTAACTGTCATATCCGGAGTAACCTGCTCCATCTGCTCATCTGACAGGGTAAGCATCTCCTGCAGCTGACTCTTATTGTATTCTTTGTATGTATCATTCATAAATGGTGTATTGCCGTCTATGGAGTATTTATCATTCATACTCATTGCTCTGGAAGCTTCGCTGACTTTAAGCCCGAACTCCGCTTCGGCACATTCCCATACTGACTGATAACCATCTTTCAGATATCCTTTACTGTCACGAATATCCTTTAGCCAATAGCCTGCTGCTATGAACGAAGTAACCGTATTGGCCAGGTTTTCTTTGACAAGTTCTTTTTTATCTTCATATGCAACATTCTGATACCAAAGTTCTCCCATGTTATCCTCTCTCCTAATTACTCAATAATTCTTTTTCCAATTCCGTAAAATCATATTCATTTTGCTTATAGTCGTTAAATGGATTTTTCTTACTGTTCTGGTAACTCTGTTTACTCTGCAAATACAATGTCTGGAACTTTTCCCGGAACTTACCGGTACTTCGTATATTGCTTCGCCAGAAAGAATTCTGCATTGTCCATACCAGTGTGTTCCATATCTTTACCATGTCAAGTCCATCTAACCGTTGCATCCGATTAATATGAATTGCCCATTTACGTATCTCAGCATCCGTTTTTGGTACCTTCTGATTTGGAAAATCATTCAGTATTGACTGAATGAGGAAGTCTACGCACTTGAGTTCAAAATCGGAAGGTTGATAATTGTTTTCTCTAAATTTATTTGCATCATCCGGCGCATCCTGCCCTGCAGGTTCGACGATGATATTATTTTCTATACTATCCTTTACTTTACTTTCCTTTTGTTTTAGTGAATTGCTATTTGCTCCTAGTGTTTGTTGATTCTCTCCTAGTGAATGACCGTTTTCTACAACCTTTTCACCATTTTTGTGTACAAAAACCACACCCTGATAATCTGCTGTTTTGCTTTTATCAAGTAACCAATATTCGCTATATATCTCTGTCCCCCGTCTGTTCTTTGACTTCAAGACTACGAGATAACTTTTCTGGATACCTTTACTGGTAAGCACATGCCACCTGTCAAACAGCCCTTTATCAAAAAGACCAATCTGCAAGCAGTAGTCCACAGTTTCCTTCACTGTACCGGAACCAACGCCCCCGCCCATCTTCCTTGCGGTTGATGCACACAAATCGTAGCTCCATTCATAAAAATATCCTTCACCGCCAAATGCCATCTGACACAGATAGAAATAAACTCCAAATCCTATCCATCCATGTGCATCTAACAATCTATCAATTTTTGTATCATTGGAGAAAATATCAACAGACCACCCGGCATAATCAATTCGCCTTTTCGGTTTTCCGGACATTTCCCATACCTCTTTTCTTTCTTTAGAATGGCACATTTCGCGCCCTTCTATATGCCTGCTGCCGTAGGCAGCTCCTAAAGCCTTACGCTGTAATTGTGATGTAATCCAGTTCCTTTAATGCCTCTTCCAGATAGTCTTTGACTGCTGCCATAGCTTCCATCTTCCATTTACCGCCATCTGCTTCATGCAAGGATAACTGCACACCATCATACTTAGAATCCTGCGCCCGGAAAATAAACTCACTCTTAGGCTGTTCTACTTCCAGGAATGTACGGTATGGTCTTAATACCACTTTTTCCGGCAGAAGCTTGTCCTCCGCTTCCTGAATACCAGTTTTTAAAGTAGCTTTCTGACTGATACCAGTATCTTCATACTCTGCAATTGTGCCGGATACAATATTACTTGCTACGCTGATCAGCGCATCCCGGTTCGTATCCTCGAAAAGTCCATTTGCTGTTTCTGTAAAACCATTGTCAATAAAATTAGCGCGCATCATAATGCAAAACTCTGTCTGGTTCACCCACTGACCAATCTTTACTACCGGAAGCATTGCACTAACGTCTGCAATCGCAGTTCTGGCATAGTGATTATCCTTATTTGCCTCCGAGTACACCGAAATATGCTCCGGCGATGTGATGTTTATAAAAATATGTTTTACAAAGTCATTTGGCACATCTACATGACTCTTTAAATAGTCCACCAGACTCGTCAAGGTGAAAAAGTTCATCTTATCCAGTTTCAAAATATTCTCTACTTTTTCCAGTTTCTTGTCTGTCCAATTCGTTCCATCAATCCGCTGCATATGCGGAGCTGTTTCTTGTTTAATCCATTCCATTGCTTTTGCTATCATCTTATTAGCCTCCTATCGCCGGTGATAATTTCTGTTTACTAAACGTCTTTACATTGCCTGCCGTTTCTGCACCTGCTGACGGTGTAACATCTTCCATTGCAAGCTGTCCCGGAATCTGGGTACCGTACTCTTTGGCAACATACTCTTTGGTGTTCAAATCCTGCCCAATTCCAAAGTTTGTTTCGAAAGTCTTTGCTTTCGCCAACTTACTCTGCACATCACAGGTACAGGTGCAAGTATTACGGTCTTCATCCTGCTTGAAGCTAAGCGTAATGGTAACCTTGCGGACATCTTTGTATGAAGTATTTGGATCCCTCATGTTTTTGACAACCTTTTCAAACTCCCGGTTAAAGCGTGCCTGCAAGCCACCGCCACCAATGCTGTTTAAATCTACATTCATAAGCTCTCTTCCTCCTTTTGATTATTTATAAAAACTCTTTTAGAGTCTTCATCATAGTAAATGCCGCTCACATGGTACATTTGCACGAAGCGTTCCCGTCCATAGGAATGTGCTATTGTATGATGCTTTCGGCACAGGCATATCTTACGATTGTCACTGTCATCATAATGTCTTCTGTCATTCCCCATTCCAATAGCATCCCAATGATGAATTTCACCATCTCTGCCACATATGGAACACTTGCGATACCGCAAACAGCTTCGCAGCATATATTCCATATCTTCTGCTCTGTTATACAGGGCATCTGATACAATAATTCCATGTTCCAGAAAGACATCAATGATCACATTGATAAATGTTCTTGCCGTATCCATAGAACAGTCGGACAAGGAAAAATACGGCTGTCCGGTGCGTTCTACATATAAATACTTCAACACCTCTTTGGACTCTTCTGGTGTATAACCGGTATATACTGAAAAATCCCGGATGAATGCGTATATTTTCTTTCTTTGCATGACCGATATAGTCCTGCCATCATCCAACCACAAACCAATCTTTACCGTTTCTTTTCTGGTAATAAATCCTGCTGCCTGTTCTCCATCCAAAGCAATCTGCAGCATGGTATTTCCATTTTCTTTTCTACACTCTGCTATATTTCCTACTGCATACACTCTCTGGTCACCTTCTCCGCTTCGCTTACCATCCATTCATAATAAGAATGCTTTTGTCTGACACATAGTTCATACTCATGCTCATTCAGCAAAATTGCCAATTCCTTCCATTCTTCCGCATTAGCTACTTCTTTTCCTTTGGCACTCTTCCAGTCATTCTTTTGCCAGCCATCCAACCATTTCTCTATACCACTTGCCAGATACACAGAATCGGTATAAATAACCAGATGGCATTGTTTATATATTCTTTTTAGAGCTGCTGCCAGACTCAGCAAATCCGCCTGATGTTCTGTTACATTCTCTAAACGTTCCTTATGCGATTTTGTTGCCGGCCCCTTACTGGTATCCACTTCCAAAACATATGTATAAGCTCCGCTATGGCGGCGCGGTCCTTTTACCGTTGTATATACATAAACATTAACCCTCTTCATCCCTATACCGCCTTTGGAATTCCCGGATATGGTTTACATTCATTTGTCTGGTTAGCTTTGATACATTCCAGATATGCCTTTTGCACCTGTTCCTCTGGAAATAAACCTTGTGAAATAATTGCACCACGCTCTCCACGTTCCCCGAAAAGCTCCTGCATTCCATGCTCATCTATTTCCAGAAATACTGATACGGTACGTGCCGTGTCATAACAGGCTTTTGCTCTTGGATACTCTTTGCGGCTCATGTGCCACCGGAACATCACAGGAAGGTTATACAGTTTGTCCCATATTTCCTTTTCTTTCAGCATCTTTTCACCCTTTCGCATCTACCAGTTGCACATACACCTGCTGCCTGCCATACTGAATACACTTCTCTTCATCCGGTATATACACATCAATACAAGTTCCATTCTGTATCCGGTAATCCCCACCAGTATCTTTAATCTCATAAATACCCATTACCGCACCGATATCTCCGTCTGGCTCTACTTCATATAAAATGGCTGTCAGACCAATCCATTCCCTCTTCGCTGATGCAATCCCTTCCCGAACCCTGCTGCCATCAGCTGTCACTTCTCCGTAACAATATGCCGTTGTTTCTATCAGGAAAGGTTCTACCGGAATGTTTTCTTTCGCATAAACAATGCCTGTCCATTGCAACATCAACACTGTTGCCAGAAGAATTGCTGTTATCTTCTTTTTCACTTACTTTTCCTTCTTCCTTACATATTTGAGTTAATATAATGACTCCGCACACAAAAACTATGACCGATTTCACAAGACCGGTTCCCAGTTCTATTGCCCCGGCAATACCGGAAATTCCTACTAAAATGCATACAAAACCTGCATTTTGCATAATTCTTCTACTTTTCACCAGAACAGATGCCTTTCGATTTACTTGTAATTCTGTATCTGCCATTTACACATCCTCAGATTCAAAGATTGCGGAGGAAAAGATACAAAATGGGCGCACACCGTTGCTGTCGTCACTGTAATAGTCGCTGAAGTAACCCGAGGGCGAAACAACGGCAACTAATGTGTCATATCCGTTACACTTTGTGCTCCATGGAGTAATCAGCCACCACCAGTAGTCATCTGTGTTTGGAATCATGCTGCGATACTTCCGGTATTCATCCACAGTCAACAAGGAAACCCTATCTTCACATGATCCATACTCTGTCTGTCCATCCAGTGAAATTAAGTTTCTTTCAAATGGAATAATATTTTCTTCTCCAATTCCATCTGCAAGCGCAGCATAAAAATCTTCATTGAGATATTTTCGCAAACTGCTTTCATCCCATTTGTTGACTGACTTATCAAATGGTAATTTTTCCATGAGATCCATCACCAGACAGTGATAACCTTTTTCACTTATCTCAAGAAGCTTCCAGTTCATTCCTAACATCTGGAATTCATCACCCACAGAAAGATTCTTATGCAACTTAACTGATTTTTCTTTCTGCATTTTTTTTACAGCATCTTCCAATGCTTCAATTCTTTCTACTATACTCATTCCCATAATTAACCCTCCGTTGATTCAAAGATATTAGATTTTAAGATACAAAATGGGCGCACACCGCCGTTGAGGCCACTGAAATAGCTGAGGATGTAACCCGAGGGCGAAACAACGGCCACGGAATTCCACCCACGTTTCGGGGTACTCCATGATGTGCATGTCCAATACCAATCCAGAAGGGATTCATCAACAAGCAAGTCATTGAATTCTCTTGCTTCGTCAAATGTAATGGGACGTACCTTACAAGAACACTTTCCATAATCTTTCTGCATATCCACTGTTGTAAGGTCAACTTCATGCTCCAGAATATTCTCTGAACCGAAGTCTTCTTCAAAAAGTGGCAAAATCTTCTCTTCTATCAACTGACGAATTCTAGATTTGGAATAATCCGTTGTATCATCATCAAACTTCACATCCTCAGCCATCAATCCTGCTGCCACCACCATAACCTGTCCTTCATCCTGCTTCAAAAAGATGTACTTTCTTCCGGATTCACATGTAATGACTCCACCACGTTCCTTTTTAGATACTGTTAATTTCATAGCATTTGCTCCTTTATAAAAATTTTTATTTGATTTAAGCTTGTCCAACAGTTAACCGCTTACGCGGTTTCCTCTCTCTGTTTCGCAAGCAACGGACCTTTACAAGTTCCCTGCTCGATTTGGTAATACAAGTCTACAAAAGCATCTGTAATTCTTTGTGTTGCTCCTTCTGTAAACTCAACAGTGCATTCAATTGTCTTTTCTTCTTTCTTGGCCATAAACACACCTCCTGCTAATCCTATGTATTACTGCTTGTACTTGTTGACTTACTTACAATTTTTATTGTTATTTTCTTCTATTTCTCCTATAATCTATGTACAGAAACACGCCAATGTAACTACAAAAAGGAGAATCTAAAAATGAGTGAAAATAATACCACCAATGCGTTATTCAACGTCACAATGCCCGATTCTGTAGATAATGCACTACAAAATTTAACTGACAAGCCAACCCAATCTATAGGGCAAACCATCTCTGATATTTGGTATATTGTTTTTGGCGGTATATCAAATTATGCAGAGAAAAAGAAAATTAAATATGCGCATTCATTGGAACAATTTCAACAGGAACTAGCATCTTCCGTTTCTAATATTCCACCTGAAAAGCAACTTGAGCCATCTTTACAAACCACCGCTCAAGCATTAGAAAATTCAAAGTATTGCTTAGAAGAAAAAGAACTCCGTGATATGTTCACTTCCTTAATAAGCAATTCCATGAATGTGGACTTTTCAAAAGACGTTCACCCTTCCTTTGCGGAAATAATAAAACAAATGTCACCTTTAGATGCTGAGATTATTAAAATATTTAAAAACTCTCCTACTAATGGCTTTCCTCTTTGTCGATACGAAATAACTGAAAATGTTGGATATAGAATACTGTTAGAAAATGTTTTCTTACGTCATTCACAAACAGACTTGTCTACCGTTTCCCTATCCATTTCTTCGTTAGTTCGACTGGGATTACTGAAAACTACATATGAAGACTATCTTCTTGGAAAAGATTTATATTCTGCTTTTACGAAACATCCCTGGTTCAATATGCTTCAACAGAATTTTCCAGATAAAACGGTTTCCATTCAAAAAGGTATTGTTTTATTAACTCCTCTAGGTCGCTCTTTTACCCGAGTATGCATTCCGGATTGATTCTTTTGCCGTTTCAACCACATCTTTCACATAGCCGTCTATTACTTTGAACGTATAGGCGGCTAGAATTTTATTACTAATAGCCGATACAAGAATCGCTACTATAATGTTTATCACCATCTCACTCACCTCTTTCTTGCCACTTTTCCTTTATTCTTCTTGCCCTTATCCCCTATACTTCCTATACTGTACTTACAGGCTGTTGCCGCAGCCGAGTACGAATGAAAGGAGTATGTATATGGCAAATATTGAAAACCTATCACAAGCAGTCAAATTTCTACATGAAGAATTTGTTAATGAAATCAACAATCACACAAATTTTCAGAATCCAGAAGTATCCGAACTTGCAGATATTATCGTCGATATCTTTACCCGCCTGGAAAAGATATCGACGAATATAATGATTAGTTTCCTTGAGCCGGTTCCTCATCCGAATCGGCTTTTTCTTTTGCTATAATGTCCTTTTGCAGTTTATGGATTTCGCTATACAATTGACTTGCCAAATTCTCTATTTTTGCAAGCCTTCCCAATGTTTCCTCTTCTTCTAATTCCACTGATATAAGCATTTTTGCCATCGCTTTCACCTCTTTCTTTGTCATTCTTGTTTGAATCTTATTTTTTAAGATTGCAAAGGCACAAAAATAAAATCCATTGGTATACCAGAAACTTCGCTAATTTTCCTTAACTGACTTGCACTTGGTTCAGTTTTCCCCTTTTCCCAATTCGTTACTGTAGATACATCAACTCCCATATATTCAGCAAACTCTCTTTGATTCATATGCGCATTTACTCTTGCTGCTGATAATGTAATTTTAGGTTTTTCTACTAAATTCATTCCTTTATCTCCTCCTTTATCGCAAGTATAATCTTATAAATTAAGATTGTCAATATAAAATCTTAATAAATAAGGTTTTTTATTGAAAATAATCTTATTTTGTAATATAATCATTTCATACCATTATCTTTAAAGGAGAAATCTAATGACTGATGACGAACAAAAAATGATCTTTTCTAAGAATTTAAATCATTATGTACATATAAGTGGCAAACAACAAAAAGAAATTGCAGAGCAATTGAAATTTAATCCCAAAACTTTTAATGGATGGTGCAAAGGTTTGTCGATGCCTACAATGGGAAAAGTACAAAAGATAGCAGATTTTTTTGAAATAGGAAAATCTGATTTACTTGATGACAAATCTTCATTATTGGGTAAAGAACGCTCAGTTGGTGTTATAATCAATGTCCTGGGGCGTGTAGCCGCTGGCATCCCTATTGAAGCAGTAGAGAATATCATTGATACAGAAGAAATCACAGAAGAAATGGCTAAGACAGGTACTTTCTTCGGCTTACAGATACAAGGAAACAGCATGGAACCACGTATTTGTGAAGGAGATGTTGTTATAGTCCGCCAACAAGATGATGCGGAGTCAGGAGATATTGTTATTGCTTTGGTAAATGGCGATGATGCTACCTGTAAACGACTTCGCAAATATCGTGATGGCATAGAATTGGTTTCCAATAACCCGATATATGCTCCTATGTTCTTTAGTAATGAAGAAATTATATCTAAGCCGGTACAGATTATTGGTAAGGTGGTTGAACTAAGAGGAAAACTTTAGATTACAATTTTTCTCAGAAATCTTGCATATTTTGCTGTACTACTTTTGTTTCTTTTTAAAAAGTATATAATATACTGGTATTTTTCTCAAAAATTATATTTTTAAAGGAGCATTACATATGAAGAAAAAAATTTTAGCATTACTATTTTGTGTTTTATTAACTGGATGTAGTTCAAATGACGCTGCACAAAAAATTGACGAAAAGCTTATGAACCATTTCCCATCTAATGAACAGGCTTTATTAGAAGAAGTTAACCCTGACTTAATTACCATGGAATACTTAATCAATCACTCTTCAGATTACGCCACTGACCTATCATCTGATAGAAATGACTTTTTCGTCGTTGTTCATGGTACAGTTGCTAACATAGAAACCGAAGAATATGACGATGAAATTCTTGATAGAATGGACCCTGAAATTGCTGACCTTCTTCGTGGAAAAACTAAAACTGAAATTTTTTTCGATGATTGTTCTACACCACTAACAGACTCTGATAGCGATTTTGATGTAGAAATCGGAAATGAATATTATTTCTTTGTGTATGTGCAAGAAGATTCTTCAGGATATCGCTATACCCCTTTTGCATGTTACGATTTCAATTAAATAGAAGTATCCAGTGCTACCGAATGGCGTAATTTCAAAAAAGCTATCGAGAAAGCTATAACAGCATGTGAAAATAGTACAAATCCTTCCTCAAACCATTTTGTTGACGTCAACAAAATGGTAACCATCGGTTCGGGTGCAGAAAGAGAAATAGATGATATCCAGCTTTCCAGATATGCCTGTTACTTGATTGTTCAAAATTCTGATCCACGAAAAAAAGTTGTTGCGCTTGGCCAATCTTACTTTGCTGTAAAAACCAGACAACAAGAGTTAATCGAAAATTTTGAGGAACTGGATGAAGATACAAAACGTCTTGCTATCCGAAAAGAAATGATAGAACATAACAAGCAACTTGTCGCTGCTGCCAAAGATGCTGGTGTAGAAACTACCAAAGATTATGCTATTTTTCAGAATTATGGATATAAAGGTTTATATGGTGGACTTGGCGCTAAAGATATTCATGAAAAGAAAGGGCTTAAAAAAAGCCAAAAAATTCTTGACCACATGGGATATGAGGAATTGGCTGCTAATCTGTTCCGGGCCACACAAACAGAAGCCAAACTCCGTCGCGATAATATCCAAGACAAAGCCGAAGCCAATCAAACCCACTATAATGTAGGCAAAGAAGTCCGTGATACCATCAAACGACTTGGCGGTACTATGCCTGAAGCTCTTCCTACCCCAGAAAAAAGTATTCAACAAATTGAACGTGAAAAAATAAAACTCTAACCGACTGACAAAAAAATCGCCCCGATGCGCCAACACCGGAGCGAAATGGAACTATACCGGGAATACCGATATAACTCACCCTAGACAAGTGAATTGTATCATCTTCCCGGCAAAAACACAAGTGCCGGGCATTTTTATGCTCTTTTGCCCGTACCTTATACAGGAGGATGATACTATGACCATTGGAATCTACCCACGAAAATCAGTGTACCGGGATAACAGCGATTCCGTCAGTGTACAAGTGCAACTTTGCAAAGATTATGCCGGAATTATCTTCAAAGACAAAGAGATTACTTTCAAAATTTATGATAAGGATGAAGGATTTTCCGGTAAAAACATGAATCGCCCAAGCTTCAAAGAACTAATGTCAGATGTTCAGAACGGCGTTTTAGATGTGGTTATGGTCTACAAATTGGACCGTATTAGTCGTAATGTGCAGGAATTTTCTGCCATGTACGATATCTTTCAACAACACAACGTATCCTTTGTTTCTGTAAAAGAGTCCTTTGACACCACCACACCAATGGGACGTACTGTAATGTATATTCTCGCTGCGTTCGCACAACTCGAACGTGAAAATACTTCCGAACGTGTTACAGACAATATGCAGGCTCTTGGCGCATCCGGAAAATGGACTGGCGGGAAACTTCCATCTGGAATGACCTCTGTACGCCGCCAGATGGGCGAAAAAGAACATTCTTACCTTGTCGTCGATAAAAACACCATATGGCTTGTGAAATTGCTATATGAGCTTGTTTTGCAAGGTTATCCTATAACAAAAATAGAACGCTACTGCCGTGACAATGGTATCAAGAGTCAATCCGGCAACTTTCTCAACACATCACAAATTTACAATATCATTACCAATCCGGTATATTGCCAGAACAGCATTGAAGCCTATTATTACTTCCAGGACTTAGGCTGTACTCTACCAGATGAAACACAATTTGATGGTAAAAAAGGCTTAATTGGATATGGTAAAACCAAGAACGGGAAGCAATCACAAAAGAAACAGGAAAAATCCAACTGGACAATCGCAATTGGTATTCACGATTATGTTATGCCTGCTGCCGACTGGATAGCAGCACAGAATCGTCTCGGCATCAACAAAATGCTCCGTACAGCAAAGTATGATTGTGGTATCCTAAAAGGTGTCATACGCTGCAAATGTGGTGCACGCATGGATGTCCGAACCTATTCTAAGAATGGCATCCAATTTTCTTACTACTATTGTACTGACATGTTTCGTCAGGGCAAATCAAAATGCAATACCGGATATGTTCGTATAGAACAGGTCGAAGAAGCTTTCCTAAAGCAGCTCCGCAAAATCCGTTTTAATCCGGATGGTTTCAAACTCCGTCCAGATTCATCTGGTGCACTACAAAGCAGCTCATCCATCAAGGAAGAATTAAAGCAGGCACAATCTTCCATTGATAATTTAACTGCTGCCCTCATGAACGCTTCCGACTCGCCTGCTGCCAAATATATTGTCTCTAAAATTGAAGAACTGGATAAACACAAGAACGTATTGGAAACTAATCTCCGCAAAGCAACATTACAAGAAAGTGCCACAAAGTCACTCCAGGAAACAGAAAATGAAATATATAATAATATCTGTTACCTACTGGATAATTTTGATTCCATAGAGTATACTGGAAAAAACGAACTGATCCGAAAGATTATAAAGAAGTGCGTTTTAGACGATAAAAACCTGCACATCGTATTTTGATGCGCAGGTTCTATTTTTTATTCAAATCGGCGTGCCGATTTGCCCCATCATATCATGCCCCAGATGAGGTCTGGAATAACCATAGCTTCTGGCCGAGCCAAAATCATCATAATGACTGTATTCAAACCCTTTGGCAATCGGCGAAAAAGCCTTCAGTCCATAAAAATCGCGCCATTCCTTTGTCTGCTGTACTTCTGTCTGGCCGCTCACACTTGTTTCAGTGTTTTCTCCTGTCACATTGTTCTCCACCGGCACCTCCAACGAAAACTCTCCAACCATGCCACCGAGTACCGCACGATAGGCTTCTTCATAATAATCATAATATTCCATATCCTTTGTCAACTTGGCAATAGTGGTTTCCTTCGCCTGTAATTTGTCCGCTGTTTCCTGTAATTCCGAAACACAACTTTTATCAAATTGACCGCCATGTCTTGCACCAACGTAAGCCAGCAATTCAATCCAGTCCACATGCACCTCGTCCTTATAAGATGCCACATCCAGTTCATAGGCCTTTCCCATTGCTTCACAGGTTACATTAAAATCCACCCATTTGATGAAATTACCATCTGTCGATACTTCAATCGCCTCGCCGTTTTCTTTTTCTAATGGTCTGTCTATCAGTATTTTCTTGCAAAGAACTACACCGACTGCTGCCATCAGCAAAAGCAATACTATCCTGCTTTTCTTTTTTTCTTTGCTTCCTTGTTTTCCATTCCTATGCCACTTTCTTTTTTTCATAAAAAAGTTCCCGCCCGTTACCATACTCAACTAGAAAAATATATGAAAATACCCTGTGAGTTATGCACCCACAGGGTTTGTCGTTTCTTATTTTTTCTTATAAACAAATTCTCTCTGAATAACAAAGCTTAGGAAGAACAAAAATACATCCACCGGTATTTTTACAATAACTTCATAACCGCCAATCAGACCGTATAATCCATTAACCAGAAAGGCGCTGCAAAGCATCTGGCAAATGGCAAGCAGACAATATTTCACAGCCGTTGATGCCATATTTGCCTTACTCTTGAAAACGACTTTATAGTTAATCAGGAAATTATAGATTGCTGAAATCACTCTTGCAAGCACCGTTGCACCGACGATATACGGTAATTCTCCAAACAATCCCTCTGCTCCTTGTAATATCTGACAGAAAAAGTTAAACAAAAGCAGATCCACCACACTGGATGAAAGGGAAGAAAACAGAAATTTTCCAAAAATCATATAAATCCGAATAGAATCTTTAATCGGATTAAAATGACTCGTTTTATTTTCTTCTATATATATAGTCTTTACCGGCACTTCTATAATCGGAACATTGTTATTTTTTGTTTCAATCAGCATATTGGTTTCGTATTCAAACCGCTCGCCTTTCACATTCATCAATGTTTTCATAAAAGAAGCCGGAATCGCACGAAGCCCGGTCTGGGTATCTGAAATAGAAATACCAATCAGATAGCCAAACACTTTCCGCGTACATTTATTTCCAAAACTGGAACGTGTCGGAACATCTTCGGCATCAAAATTGCGACAACCAAGTATCAAAGTCTCCGGAGTATCCCACAGTTTTTTCATACATGCCAGAATATCTTCCGGCGTATGTTGTCCATCCGAATCTGCTGTCACACATCCTACCGCATCCGGGAACTGCATCAGGCAATAATTAAAAGCAGTCTTTAGTGCTCGTCCTTTTCCGAGATTGACTGTATGCGTCAAAACCCTGCACCCTTCTACGCAAGATGCACGTTCGAACAAATCGTGGTAATCGTTACCACTGCCATCATTTACTACAACAATATTTACAATGCCTGCCTCTTTTAAATGCTGAAGCAGCATAATCAATTTTTCATCCGGTTCATATGCCGGTATAATTACCGGTATCTCAAAATAAGAAGACATCAATCTCCCTTTCTTTTACCCTTTTTACTTTCTATTTCTATATTTAAGTTTTATTTCTATGTTTACTTTTATTTTTACTTGCTAGTTCTACTGTACTGCAATCAAACGCATCTGTACACCATCATCTTCAATCCGATATAACATTTCACAGTCGAATTGACCGTCTGCTGTCACAGCATCAAAAACGGCAGAAGCATCCGCCTGCGTTTCTTCCACATACAGATATTCTGCATGGGATGCACGAATTTCCTGCACCATCCAATCTGTCTGTGCATCGTCCAGATTCAGGCTCTTATATACTACGGAAATTGGAGAAGCTTCCATATTTGTGTAGCTATTTTTTACCCAACGCGGTTCATCGCCCCGCTGAATGTAGCACACTCTTGTGCTTTCTGTTGTTCCAAGCACTTGTATTTTCTCCAGAAAAAGCAGGGCATCCTCATCTACCATCTCGGCCCGTTCCTGCAGATTGTCCAAAACCTCTGCCCGATATCCAACAAGTCCATGATACCCAGTTTGGTAGCCTGCTGTCAATGCCACAAACAGAATTAAGCACAAACTTGTCCCATATTGCTTCACAAATCGCGGCATTTTCTCTCCGGCAAAAAGGCGCTCCCCATAGGTCATCCAGATATTTGCCAGAAACAGCAGCGTTCCTATCGTAAAAGGTGCTCCATATCTTTCAATCGACGAAATCATTCCCGCTGCTTCCAGATATTGTGTCTCGGTTGCAAAAATTGTGATGTGTGCAATAAAGATAATACCATAAAAAAGCGCACCACTAATCACACTATACCATAATACTAGTTTTCCCTGTTTTTTCGGCATTAAATTCTTCCGATAGAAAAAGAACACCAACAAACAGATACACACATAAAAACCAAGCGGTGTCAAATCCACTGCCAGACTTTTTTCCTTATGCAATGGCGATGTGAAAAATGCCTCAATAAAAGCTTTCGCAAAATCACTTGTATAGCCTGAAATTCCATATTCATCCGTTGTCATGTATTTGACAGCGGTTGTCGTTGTCTTGGTAACTCTTCGCATAAGCAGACAGAAAAGCATCCAGCTTCCACCTGTCAAAAGAGGCGTTGCAAATACTGGAATTACCTTTTTCCAATCTCCGGTTTTGCCCTGTTGTTCCTGATACTGCTGCTTCTGATATAGGCATAAAAATACCAGTCCGAATGCTGCCCAGATAAAACCGACCGACTTTATCAGAACAAGCACGCCCAGATATAATGCAAGTCTTGTGTAATAAACACTGTCTTTCTTGCCATCCCGCTGCGTTACCGCAAACAAAAATCCACCATAAATGCACGCCATCGTCAAATCTGCACAGAAGCCATCATAACCATACACTTCCGCAATACTTGGCAGAAACCAGAGTGCACATGCCATAAAGAACATTACAGCAACATTTCTGCCTTTCATCTTACGAAACACCGGCAGCATAAAGGAAAGGTTCATGATATAGTAACCGGCAAATGCCAGACCTTCTTTAAATTCATGCGGATTCAGATGCAGAAACCACCATTTTATCAACTGCGCTCCCGGCGGGTAATCGCCAAACTCAGATGCTACATTTCCATATTTCTGCGCAAAGCCATCCAGATAGAAAAGAGATTTCACATCCGTTGCCCAGAAATTCACATCATCCCACCATGTTACTACTTTTCCGGAAGTACAGATGCCCACTGCAAGCAGCAAAAAAATTGCTGTCAGAAAAGAAGGTTGTTTCACATTCTCCAGACATACTTTTCCAAATTCTATCCGTTCTTCTCTTTTTCTGCTACCCAGAAAAGCTCCTAAGCCAATAATGCATATAACACTGATTCCATCAATCCATGAAAGGTGCTTCAATATTGCCAATCCGTAAAGTACCAACACAAGACCACATAAAACAACCGGTATTACTTCTACCAGACTTTCCTTCCAGACATAAGAAAGCAACAATAGACAGGCTAAAACTGCCAATACATTGATAATCGCCATAAAAACCTCACACATAACTTCACCCTGTCAGCTATGACAGGGTGATTATACATTCATTTATTCTATTATATTAGATATTGCCTTTTTATTCAATTCTAATATTCCGGTTCAATTAAACCGTAGGTATTTCCTTTTCTCTTGTATACTACATTAACCTGATCCGTTTCCGCATTACAGAATACGAAGAAATTATGTCCAAGCAATTCCATCTGTACGCATGCATCTTCCGGATACATTGGTTTAATATCAAATTTCTTGGTACGAAGAATCTGTACTTCTTCGTCATCCATATAATCCTTTTCCAGATATTCCTGCTTAAAGAATCCTGCTGACTGTTTCTTATCCGTCAGTTTTGTTTTGTACTTCTTAAGCTGTCTTTCTATGATTTCTTCTACTAAATCAATAGAAACATACATATCACTGCTGACCTGCTCAGAACGGATGATGTTTCCCTTCATCGGAATGGTAACTTCTATTTTCTGCCTGTCTTTCTCAACACTTAATGTAACATGTACTTCTGTGTCTTCCGTAAAATACTTCTCCAGCTTACCGATCTTATCCTGTACCGCTGTCTTTAACCCTTCTGTTACGTCAATGTTTTTCCCAATAATTATAAATTTCATAGCACTCATCCCTTCCATTGGATTATTGTATAAGCATTATAACATATTTGCATGGCATTTTGCAACAATTTACAAATTTTGTTTCATGTTTATGACATTTTTAAAGTCAATAGATTTTACCTTATTTTTAACCCGCATTTACTTTTTTATTACAACTTCACAAAACACCCGTTCTTTAAGTTACCATAAAATCCGTTTTTTTCCCTCGAAAAACAATGTGGATAATGTGCATAACTCGGTGTATAAATCATTTTTGCCCTAAAATATGCATTTTTCAATGTGGATAACTTAGAGTGTACATTTTGCAAAACTTATTGCTCCCGAATTTCCTTTTGTGTATCTTGCACAAGATTATTTTTGTCAAGGAAATATATCAAAAAAATAAAGTCTGAAAAATTATGAAACTCGACAGACAAAATGTTGGTACTTTTTTCACACGCACAAAAAAAGAAAGTAACCAATTCCTATGGTTACTTTCTCAATTACTTTTTTAGAAAATTCTTCTAATAGAAAGGATGGAACGATAATTTGCATTGGAAACAATGATACCTGTCTTAGAGGTAGATGCATGAACAATCTGACCATTTCCAATATACAATGCCACGTGTCCTGAGTAACAGATAAGGTCACCCGGCTGTGCATTTTCAAGTCCATTTACCGCAGAACCTACATTTCTGTCCGCTGCAGAAGAATGTGGTAAGCTTACACCAAAGTTCTTATAAACGCTCATTACGAATCCGGAACAATCCGCACCATTTGTCAAACTGGTTCCACCGTATACATACGGATTTCCAACAAACTGAAGTGCAAAATCAGCAACTGCCTGACCGGAAGCACTACCGCTCGGCGGTGCATAAGTCTTTTCTTCAGATGAGCTGCTAGAAGATGATTCTGATTTCGATGCTTCCTCTGCTGCTTTTCTTGCTGCTTCTTTGGCTGCTTTTCTCTCAGCTTCTTCTTTGGCAAGTCGTGCCTGTTCTTCCTCTATGGATTCTGCTTTTACAAATTCTGTAGATAACGTTACAAACTCGTTGGATACATAACCGTTACCTTCTTCAATATCAACTTTTACCCATCCGTCTAATTCTTCGGTAACAATCAATTCATCTTCGATTGGTACGAGTCCAAGGACGGTTGCATCCATATTCGGCTCTTCACGAACCTTTAATGTTGTTGTCGTAACAGTTGCAATTCGTGTTCCGACTTCTTTCGCAAGTTCTACTGCATCATCACCTGTTACACAATACTCTGCTTTTACATATCCTTCTACAGAACCGGAGCTGATTTTATACCAGCCGTCTTTTTCTTCTATAAAAGTACCTACGGACTTATCATAAAGTTTACCAACAATATTACCTTCTTCGCTTGGTAAATCTCTGACATTCACATAATCATTTACTTTTGCAATAACAAGACTCTTGAAGCCTTCCTCTTCTTCACTCAGTTTGGAAGTATTTGACGCTTCCTTTAAATCTTTTGTATATCCTTCACTAACAACTATGGTTTCTTCAATTTTCTTATCAGATACATTAGAAGATGAATTTTCTAAAATTCCCCCAACCGGTATCTCGGTTGCCTCACTCAATGCAATATCTACATTGGAAGCAGTTAAACTATTGCTTTCTTCTTTTACGACTTCTTCCTTCATATCAGAAAGAGAAGTGCTTTTTCCACCTGTCAGCGAATAATCAATACCTGCTGACGGTAATACGGAACTAATATTTCCAGATGCGTAAACCGGTAATTCCATACCGGAAAAAGTGATGGCTGCTGCTATTGCACAAGCTGCGACTCTCACATTTTTTCTCTTCATAAAAACCTCCATTAGGTTGTTTGAACGTCATTTGTTACAAATTTGTTACATTTCATGAACTAATATAACACCCTAAAACGCCTTTGTCAACCACTGCATCTATTGAGAAAATCCCGGAAATACGCTATTTATTGTGTTTTACCAAAATGTTACAGCAACTATGGTAAGGAATTAATATATTTTTCCGCACTTGCCACAGCATTTGCACCATCGGCTACTGCCGTTACAATTTGTCTCACTTTCTTCGTTCTTGCATCCCCAGCAACATAGATGCCCGGAACATTCGTTTCACATTCTTCCCCTGCAATCACATAGCCTTTTTCATCGCAGGAAACCACTTCCCGGAATATTTCTGTATTGGGGTAAAGACCTACGGCAATAAAAACGCCATCTGCTGCGAGCAATTCCGCTGTCTGTCGCTGTGCTGCTTGCAATGTTGTTTTCTGCGTTTCTTTCAAATGCTTTATCCGTATTCCTTCCACCTGATCCTGCCCACAGATTTCTTCTACCACGCTATCCCATACAACTTCAATGTTCTCGCAGGAAAACAGTTTGTCCTGCAAGGATTTTGCTGCACGCAAGCTGTCTCTTCTGTGAATCAGATATACCTTTTTACAGAATCTTGCCAGAAAAATAGCATCTTCTACGGCAACATCACCGCCACCGACTACCGCCACAGTTCCTTCTCTAAAAAAAGCACCATCACAAGTAGCACAATAAGAAACTCCTCTTCCTCTAAGCTTGTCCTCTCCCGGTACTTGTAATGCCGCATGAGAAGCTCCTGTTGCCAGAATGAGGGCTTTGGTTTCATAAGTTTTCTCTTCGCTGCCATCTAAAACCGTTACAATCTTGTATTTTCCGGCATCTGTTATCTGTGTCACTTCTGTATTTTCAAATATGACACCCATGTCATTTGCGTGCTCGTGAAATTTCATACCCATGTCAAAACCATTTATTCCGGGTAAACCAAGATAATTATCTACTTCATAGGTATTTAATACCTGACCACCACTCATCGGATTTTTCTCAAGAGCAAGAACATCAAAGCCGGCTCTTTTTCCGTATACAGCTGCGGACAGTCCGGCAGGACCGGAACCAATAATAATTAAATCATACATCGAATGACCTCCTTCATAAAATAGCAGATAAGTTTACATTCTCTTTCGTTTCTTTCTATTATGTAATATAATATCTACATAATGTCACTTTCTATGAAAGATTACTGTTATCATAAAAAGTTGTCTATTTCTGTTATAAGAACATTTCTATTATAAGAATATGATAAAGGAGTATAACCAGTCAATGTCTAAATATGCTTTAATCACAGGCGCTTCACGCGGAATCGGCAAAGAAATCGCTGCTGCTTTAGCTGCCAAGGGCTATCATCTTTATATTACTTGCATTCATTCCAAAGAGGCGCTTTTCTCTCTGGCAGAAGAACTTTCTGCCCGCTATGGCATTATTTGCACCCCTTTTATGGGTGATATGGGAAATCCTTCGGATGTAGAAAAACTATTTGAAAATATACAAGAATTGGATGTATTAGTGAATAACGCCGGAATTTCTTATGTGGGACTTTTACATGAAATGTCATTGGAAGACTGGCAAAAAACAATGAATACCAACCTAAACTCTGTTTTTTATACAAGCAGACTTGCTATTCCACTGATGCTGCAGAAGCACAGCGGGCGAATCATCAACATATCTTCCGTCTGGGGAAATGTAGGTGCTTCTATGGAAGTGGCTTACTCAGCTTCCAAAGGAGGTATCAACAGTTTTACCAAGGCTTTGGCCAAAGAACTTGCTCCCAGTCAGATAGCAGTCAACGCAATCGCCTGTGGTGTGATTGATACGGATATGAATCGTTGTTTTAGCCCGGAAGATATGGATAGTTTACGGCAGGAAATTCCTGCTGACCGAATCGGTCAAGCATCTGAAGTCGCACAAACAGTATCTATGCTGCTCCATGCGCCGGATTATTTGACCGGACAAGTCATTACCATTGACGGGGGCTGGATATAAAGTTTTTACGTGATTGACAAATATGAAAGGAGTCACGCTATGAAAGTACAAAATCAAACTTCCATCAGGGCTTATAAGTCCAGTGGATTCATTGGTAAATACCAGCAACTCATCAAAGATGTCGTTATCCCTTATCAGTACAACGTACTTTGCGATGAAGCACCGGATACAGAGAAAAGCCATGTTGTCCAGAATTTCATCAATGCCGGAAAAGCGGTTCGCGGCGAAGAGGTCGGAGATGGTTTCTATGGTATGGTTTTCCAAGATAGTGATGCCGCCAAATGGATTGAGGCTGTAGCTTATTCCCTTTCTCTTTTTCCGGATGCGAAACTGGAAGAAACCACAGATAAACTGATTGATATTATTGCTGATGCGCAGGATACCGATGGTTACCTGAATACCTATTATACGATTAAAGATAAAGACAAGCGCTGGACGAATCTTTTGGAAGGTCACGAATTATATTGTTCAGGCCATATGATGGAAGCTGCCTGTGCTTATTATGAAGCAACCGGCAAAGAAAAGCTTCTTACTGTTATGTTAAAAAATACAGAACACATTTATCAGCACTTTATTGTTGAAGATAATGAGGGTTGCCCGGGACATCCTGAAGTGGAACTGGCATTATTGAAAATGTATCGCCTGACCAAGAACAAGCATTGTCTGGAACTGGCTGAGCACTTTATTAACGTACGCGGTACTGACCCTCACTTTTTTGAAAAGGAAAAAGAAAAGCGTGACTGGAATGTCTGGAATGCTGACCCTTCCGATACTGCCTACTTACAGGCCTCTGCACCGGTGCGGGAACAAAAAGCTGCTACCGGTCATGCGGTACGCGCAGTTTATCTCTATACTGCAATGGCAGATTTAGCCGCTTCGACAGATGACAAGGCTCTATTAAATGCCTGTCATAAATTGTGGGATAGTATTACCCGTCGCCGTATGTACCTTACCGGTGGAATCGGCTCTACTGCACTGGGCGAAGCTTTCAGTGTCGATTATGATTTACCAAGTGATACAGCTTATGCAGAAACATGCGCCTCCATTGGTCTTATGTTTTTTGCATCCAGAATGCTGGAAAATGAAGTAAATGGAGAATATGCTGATGTTGCTGAGCAGGCATTTTACAATACCGTATTGGCGGGAATGCAGCTCGATGGCAAACGCTTCTTCTATGTAAATCCACTGGAAATTATTCCGGGCATCTCCGGTATTGCTCAGACTCATCGTCACGATTTACCAATGCGCCCGAAGTGGTACGCCTGCGCCTGTTGCCCGCCTAACGTAGCACGACTGATTTCCTCTTTTGGGAAATATGCTTACGGTGAGAATGCGGACACTGCTTTCTGTCATATGTTTGCCGCCGGAGAAGTGACTTTCGAAAATGGTATGCATTTTACTTGTGAAACAGCATATCCATATGATTTTACTATCTCTTATCAGATAAAAAAAGGTGGAAATCTTGCAATTCGCATTCCTGCCTGGAGTAAAACTTATAAAATAAGTCAAAACAATAACGACTTAACTATCACACCGGAAAAAGGGTATGTTTATTTAACGGTTTCCGATGGTGATTATGTAAAAGTTGTTTTGGATGATACACCACGTTTCCAGTATGCTTCTACTAAAGTACCGGAACTGACCGGTAAAACTGCTATCTGTCGTGGGCCTCTTGTGTATTGCTTCGAAGGTGTCGATAACGAAGAAGATGTTTTATCACTTTCCTTAAAAAGAAATGGAACGCTTTCGGTTTCTTCTTATAAGCAAGAACTTCTAAACGGAGTCATTACAATTACTGCTGATGCCTTCCGCACGGAAGGCACCAACAACTTATATACCGACCAAGCTCCAGAATCGAAACCTTGTAAGGCAATTGCGGTTCCATATTATACGTGGGGCAATCGTCATGAAAACCAGATGCGTGTCTGGATGAATGAAATTATTTAATGTTAAAAAGGAAAAGAGTAAACCCTAATGATAGGGTTTACTCTTTTTATTCTTTTTGCTCTTTTCTTATCCAAGTCTTGCTTTTACAAAATCACGAATTTCCATGTTATCAGCCGGCATTCTACATCCTACAATGTATTTTCCTTCATCATCTGTGGAACGGATAATAACACCCTTCAATGCTTTATCCTCCAAGAAATCAATACCATAAATTGTAAGTTCAACTTCTTTTCCTAACGAATCGGCAAATTCTCTTGCAGAGCTTGCAAATGCATAGCCACCGGCACTTAAATTAACCATTCTTCCTTCAAAAGATTTCTTCTCAGATTTCACATTGATTCTACAAGCATTGCTCATAGAAAGTCTTGGGAATTTTCTACGGTTAATTACCTTTGGATTACTTGTAATAGTCAGCTTATAATAACTGTTTCCATCCTTCTTTTGTGCTGCAACTACTACATGCTCCCATGTATACATCATATTATCTACTACTATATGTACTTCATAGTTACGTTTATTTTTCCTAGACTGGAAGAACTCTCCTGCTGCTCCATAAGCATCCACTAAAATTCCGTCTTCCAAAACTATCGCTGCTTCTGTTTTTAATTCTTCGCCAAGCTGTCTTCCATTCTCAACTTCAACAACCGATAAGTTCATTCCCACACGGACATCGCTAACACCCATAAAACCGCCGGTTCCCAATTCTTCTACCAGCTTACCAACAACGTTTTCAATATTGCTGACATTTCTGGATGTTTCATCATATTTACTAAGCATGGTCTTTGTAGTCATTTCTGAGCTTACAACACTCTCATTCATGATTTCCATGATATCTCTGACTTGCTTCATATTTTCAACCATGTTCTGATTGGAAATTTCTACTTGCTTAATCGCAGAATCAACTACCTGAATTTCTTCCCCTAACTGTTTGGAATCATCGGTAATCTTTCCAACACTTTCATTAACAGAGTTCATCTTCTCTAATGTTTCAGAAATCAATTTTAAAATTGTCGTAATGGATTCTGTCATTCTATCAGAAGTTTCTCCCAAATGCTGCAACGCACTCATAATACTACTGGAAGAATTCTGTGTACCCATACTTAAGTTTCTGATTTCATCTGCAACTACCGCAAAACCTTTACCTGCTTCTCCGGCTCTTGCTGCTTCAATAGAAGCATTAAGTGCAAGCAGATTTGTCTGAGAAGTAATATTTTCAATCGTACCGGTTTCTCTTTTTACCATTTCGAATTCGTCGCGGAATTCACCTAAAATCTGTTCTACATCCGAAGATAGCTGTGCCATACGATTAGTAGATTCTACAACATTCTCCAACTCCGCTGAACTGGTTGTCGCATGCTCTACTGACTCATTGATAATATTTACAATACGCTCTGTCAATTCTGCAACATGTGCTACCTGACTATTGATGTCTTCCGTCATATCCATAGAAGAATCTACTTTCTGGTTCAATGTTCTGTTATTGTCAGAAAGTTCTTCCATACTTTGTACAACTACAGTGGCACCTTCCTTGTTTTCATCAGAAAGTTCACGCACAACAGTAACACCATCTACTACAGCTGTACTAGCATCTTTAACCTGCTCAATTGTAGTAACGACTCTCTTCAAGTTATCCTGTACGGAACCAAGCATGGCACCGTCAGACTGGTTCATATGATTAATGGAAAGTACATATCCCACAAAACAAAGCGCTACTGCTGCCAACTGAATTTCATAAGTAGCAACATCTGTGCCCGAATTAAGTCCACTCATATAATTCTTGATAATGGATGCCGTAATAATTGCAACCGTTACAAGACCACAATAAATCATAAAATTACGATTTTTAAATAAAATAAGCATACTGGTAAGTGGCAAAATAAACATAACCGACAGCATATTGATTGTTGTCAGCATGACAAACGCATAAAATACACCATAACCAACTGCAATAAAATATTTAATCGCCGGTGAACTGGCGCCTTTCATTTTTACTACTATCCATCCAGCCAAAAACGGCACCCAACACACTAACTCAAATACTACATAATAGCCGATAGTACGTGTTCCTTTAAAAACTTCAAGTGCATAAGCGAGTGTAAGAAAAATTCCTAGCGTCGCCCAAATCGCCATAGCCTTCATATTTGCACTTTTGGCAAATTGATGTTCATTATATTCCATCCTAAACCCCTCTTCCTTAGCCTGCATTTTTAACGCATATTTTCTTATATTTTATCACAATACAAAGTTTATTCCTATATTTTTTTCGGCAAAAGGAAGATTTTTTCGAAACTTTTTAAAATTCTTTTTTCTCCATGATTTTGACACTAATCAAGAAGGATACTATAAGCGCTGCGATTCCTATCAGAGCCACTATTACTACAATCCCGACTGTCCCGAGTGTTTCTATAAATTTCATAATTCCAGCCAAATCAATCGTAGAACCTTCCGGTATCTGCAACTTACTTAATAACATACCACATGCCACAATAACTCCGGCTATCACGAAAGAAATCGTTCTCAACTTATCCGGACCGTATTTTAATATAATCGGTAGCATAACCGCCAGAATTCCTGCGCTGACCGCTAAAATACATGCCGCACCTACAATAAGTGTCTGTACTTCAATATCATTCTGTCTGACAAACGCCCCTGCCAGACATGCTATTGTTGCAACAATACCTGCCCCCAAACTGGCACACACACATAGTACATATTTCTCCAAAACATATTCTTTTCGAGAAATTGGCAAGGTAAACAAAAACGAATATCCATTATCAAATTCATCATAGCTGACAGTTCCCAAAAACATCATCACCATCAACAAAGTTACATATGCTATGATAAATGATGGTTCTTCTGCCATAGTAAATAGAAAAATTGTACATAAAAATAAAAGTATAATAAAATTCTTCTGTTGCAAAAGCAATCTGCAATCTTTAATTAACAATCCCTTCATTATTTGTCACCTCTAATCATCATCATAATCAACTCGTCAATGGTTCCTTTTTCAATTACAATATCCGGATAATTTTCCTGATAAAACTGTCTCTGATTCGTCAGACATTTGTAGCCGAAAGATTCTTTTACAATCTTTATAACATATTTCTTGTCCATTAAATCGTACTTTGTCTCATCCACTTTCAAAACAGCATAATCACTTAAAAGGACATCCGTTTCTTCATGCAATACAATTTTTCCTTCATGTATCATATAGATGTCATCACACAACCCTTCCAAATCAGAAGAAATATGTGAGCTGATTAAAATGGTGCGATTTTCATCCTTTTCCATATAATTTCGAAGCATATCAAGTACCTGCTCTCTTGCAACTACATCCAGTCCCGCTGTCGGCTCATCCAGAATTAGCAAAGATGCATTATGTGACATTGCCACAAGCACTTTCAGTTTTGCTTTCATACCGGTTGAAAACTCTTTCAATTTTTTGTCAAGTGGCAGTTTAAACTGCTGACACTGTTGTATAAATTCCTCTTTTTCAAAGGCATCATACATACTTGCCAAGATTGGAATAATGTCTTTGATTCTTAACCAACCGCTAAAGCCGGAATCGGATAACGCAACGCCGATTTGCTGCCTATCTTTTTGGGTCATAGCACTCATATCTTTTCCAAATATCTCTATGCTGCCGCCATCCATAGAAATTAAACCTAAAATAGATTTAAATGTGGTACTTTTACCCGCTCCATTTTGTCCAATCAGTCCGGTAATCATTCCGGGCTGCACTTCCATTGAACAATCTAATGTAAACTTAGAATAATTTTTCTTTAAATTCTCTATCTTAATCATGGTTCCCCTCTTTTCTGCTCCTGCTTAATCCTCCAGCACAATTTCAAACAGTTCTTTTAATTCTTCTGTGCTGATTCCATATGCTTTTCCTTTCGCAATGGATTTCTCAAACTCAGCTTCTATCTCCTTCTTCTGTTCCTCAAGCATCTGCTCCGTATTCATCGCGGAAACAAAAGTTCCCTTGCCGTGAACGGTTACCGTAAGCCCTTCCTCTTCCAGAAAATCATATGCTTTCTTTACGGTTAAAGCACTGATTTTCAGATCTTTCGCCAAAGTGCGCACCGATGGCAAAATATCGTCCGGTTTCAGTTCACCACTTACGATCATTTTCTTAATCTGTTCCACAATCTGCTCATAAATTGGTACCATAGATGTATGATTGATTATGATATTCATACTTTCCTCCAGTTCAAAGTATTTTCTTTTTCCTTAATACAATAAACAGTATATAACAGTCAACAACTGTTGTCAACTGTTATATACTGTTTATTTCATTTTTCTTATGATAATTTTATTTAACTATACTATTTTAATAATATTTTCTTAGAAAACCTCTTCTCTTCGCTTCTTCAATGAGCTTTGGCTGAATGAACGGATAAGTCTGGTTTTCCGGTATCTCATCAAAAAGAACAACCTTTTCCATCTCACTGTCAAGTTGGCCGGAGAACTTCGTTATCTCAGCATAGTACAGCATTCCAAAAGATTCTTCACCGCTCTCATTCACTCTTGTCTTTCCCATAACTGAATAGGCACAAACCGGTTTTATTATAAATTCCAGAGCGCCTGTTTCTTCCATTAATTCTCGTTTGGCTGCATCAAGAATCGTTTCCCCTTCTTCTCTGTGTCCGCCGGGATTCTCGTAGGTGTCACGTTCTTTGTGTTTGCAGTACACCCATTTGCCATCTGCTTTGGCTATGATGACTGCAAATTTCAATAAGGCATCATCTACGTTGTCGTAAAAATTTACTTGTGTCATTTGTTTTGAATCCTTTACCATTGATGAATAAATATATTTTATTATATTAAAGGATTACTACGAAGACAAGAAAAGAATCCCAGAATACAAAAAAAGAACTCCTCGAAATAAATCGGGAGTTCCTTCCATATTCTGCAATTCGCAGTAATTAACGCTTTGTTAGCTTGCAAAGCCCGAAAACAAGGAATTCCTTACATCAATTGTTGCATACGTGTTTTACACGGTAGACTGCTCAGGGGCGTTCCACAGCTTCTGTGTACTTACAAATTCGCATATAGTGTTAATCGAAAGGAGTTATTTATGACTAAAATAATCTTTGCAATGTATAACCCTGAAACCGACTGCGTCAAGGTCAGCCTCGACGAGCAAATCCATGTCTCTTTTAACTGTCAAAAATGCAATGCTTCCGTTCGTCTGAACGAGCCCTCTGATATTGCTTATCTTACAAGGCTTGCCAGAGAAGAACCGGGGGCTGTATGCCAAATTGGCTGCCAGAGATGGTGGATTGCAAGGGTATGTAGAGGCGATGGGGGAGTTTAATTAAGCGCCCTCATTAGTCCCAAACTTTTCAACCAATTTAATTATTTCTTTAGAATTTGTTGATGATGCCGTATAATTAGGATCTTCAATAAACGAGTTGCTTAATGCATTTTTCATCATATTAACCCCATCTTCAAATGACTTAACGCAAACTTGTTTTTGCAAATATATCTTTCTATATAAAGCCGGAATTATCAATGCCATCGATGTTTGAAATTTATAACTTTTACTAGATATACCATATAGTTCCTTTGACAATGGATATGGCGTGAACTCAGTACATTTTTCTAACCAAGCATTGAATTCAGCAAATCTTAAAATTGTTTCATCTAAATCTTTCTTCGCCTCATCTTCTGTCTTATTATTTACCAATTCTGATTTTATTCTCATATATTCATTTGCATACGTGGTCGAGTCCTTGAAATCAACATTTATTCCATATTCTAGCACATACAAAATACTAAAAATCCCTTCATGCACTTTTTTCTTTAAGAATCTGTCTTTAGTAACATTATATGCAGCCTTAAGTACCCCATTTGTAGATTTATACATTTTTTCTACAAACGCACTTATATATTCATTATGAGGAGATGCATAAACTGCATTTCTTATTTCCTGTTGTGTCAACGCTTTTGTTCCTTTGTTATACCTATTAAAAACCTCCAATTCGAAATTTTTACCAGGGAAATTTCGAAATACATACGCAGGTAATTTATGTGAAATTAGTATTTCTTGTTGCTCTATCGGCAATTCTCCAAAATACTTTCCGCTATATTCTCCGAGTAAAGGTAATTCTGATAACGGAAATAACCCCTTCCTAAAACGATAAAATGCATACAATCTATGTTGACCATCTACTACGTTTAATACTTGAACTCCCTTATATCTACTAGAACATAAAAACACGGGTGGTATTGGAATTCCAACTAATACCGACTCTATAAGAGAACTTTCATCTTCATTAGTAGACCTATATTCTCTCTGGTAATCTGGTTTCATAATTAAACAATCACTATAATCTAGCCTCTGTTCAGCATCTGCAGTTTCGGTCTCTAATTGTTGCAATTCATATCCTTTATCAATAGCATCTACAATGTTCTTTATTGTATGATCTAATGTAACAGGCTTCACTGTAAAATTATTCTCCATCTTCTTCCTCCATTCTGTATAATTCCATTACATTATTTTTCAACACTATATCTTTTGATATAGACGATAATTCAGGATAAATATCATTAAATCTCATTCCCATTGTATATAATGTTTTCAAAACATTCTTTGCAGAATCATGTGGTATTAACACTTTTTTCAAAAAACGCTCAGCATTAGGTACCTTTTCTAATGCATCACTATCCTGTAAAAAATAAACAAACACACCATTCTGAGCCGCTATTCTTTCATTATTCTTTCTAGCCATAACTACGAATGGATATTCAAAATTGTTCTCTATAATTCTCTCTTCTGATATATTAATGATATCCGTTCTATTCAACGAAAGAAGGTTAAGTTCGTCCGGATTTAAAAACCAAACAACCGAATTCTGAGCATCCCCTGCATCATACGAAAATGCATTCTCTATC
The DNA here is from genome assembly GCA_017623295.1 of Lachnospiraceae bacterium. Taxonomy (GTDB): domain Bacteria; phylum Bacillota; class Clostridia; order Lachnospirales; family Lachnospiraceae; genus UBA3282. The sequence goes on from JAGAPK010000026.1 coordinate 69,754, forward strand.
GCAAACATCAGCGATACCAAATGTGAATAAGAAAAATCTAATAAGCATGTTGGCACACCAAAATGCTGTGCATATACAATCCATTCACTTTCATTTCTTATAATGGAATTGTCTATGTACATAGGTGAATTAATTTTAAAATCATCTATAAACTGCTTTGATTTCTTTTTTGAAAACAGTCTCATTCCATTAGTATCTTTTCTTAAGACTGAAGGCAATAATTCTCGTTCATACTCTTGCCCTCGCGACAACGAATATTGCGGCGAAATTCTTTCTACATACCTTACATATTCTTCTAAAGTTGTTACTATCTTCGCTTCCATTTTTCCTCCATTGTTAGATATTATATGTTTCAATATTTGTATCAAAATATTACACAAAATACATTACATATTTTTAGCATCAAAAATATTCCTATGATACTGCAAATATTTTTTTCGCTCGTCATTTAAAACAGCTTTGTCTATTTGATAATCTTTAATGACATCTTTTATTTCCTGTGGAACATTCTTTCCGAGAATAATACTTCCATCATCTTCAAAAGTAATATCAAACTTATCAAAGTATGCATCTATATTTGGACTAAGTAGCAGTCCATTATTCTTATCGTATGCTTCTTGCATTTTTTGTTGTTTAATACAAGTTGCCAAAGGTTTAATATGTGATGCAACAAGTCCTTTCCAGGGCAAGTGACACGCATAACAAATAAGTCTATCATAAACAGACATAGATTCTTCAAATAACAACTTTCTATAAATACGCATAAGAATAGGGTCACGCTTTACACTTACAACATCAGTTCCTGCTACAACGGACTTATTATCCTCAAATTCCAATATACCATTTTCATATGAGAGTTCAGGCATATACTTCAGAAAACCAATCAAGTATTCAATCTGATTATACTTATTTTCATCGAAGTTTATTGACAGCGCATACTGATATTGCATCTCCAATTCTTCTGGCAACAAATATCCTCTTTTATATTTTGCAACATCTGTAACCATCAATCCCATCAAATCATTTTTTGTTAACTGCCCATTATATGCCAATGTTTTCAACAAAAAGTTAACCTCTTTATGATCGGTACAATCGTTTGTATACGAAGAATTTAAGCTACCACGCTCATAAAAAATCTGTGTAAAGATTAATTCTCTTTCCTTTTCATCCTTACATGCTAAAAACTTCTTAGTTAACGGATGATATCCCTTGTATCCAGGATTAATAAATCCCAGTTTAATAAATTGATTAATGGATTTTCTTACAGAACCCATATCTTCTTTTGGATTTATTTTATTGATAATAGCTTGTAACTTTTTATTTAACTCTGCCGTACAATCAACACTTGCCAATCTGTGGTTATCTATAAACTTTACGATTAAATCCAATACATTATTAAACAGCGTACCGTGAATATCCGAGTACTCGACAGTAAGTTTCCAATAAGAATCATACTGTTGTTCTTCCTTTGCTTTCTTTGTATTTTCTGTCCCCATCTATGCCTCCATCTCAAGGATAAATAATAACTCCTTGCTTGCATTTTTGTTTTCTTTACCTGTTACCTGATAATTATGCTTCTTCTCCTTAATTGTAACTTTACCATATTTCTTAAGCATCTCTTCAATCTCATCTGGGCCAGGCTGAACACGTGTATTTTGACTTAAAACTATGTATCTTGTTTTTCCCACCAATTTTTTTACAAGCTTGTCCAAATTATCCAGAAAGCTTGTCTTTTGTGTATAATCAGTATGCTTTCTCTTCTTATCAAACATCTCATCAAACATACCATAAAAGGCATCATAATTGTTCATAGTTGACGGATATGGTGGATCCATATAAACCACATCAACAAAATCTATTTTCTTGACCATATCAAATGCATCACAGTTATAAACCTTACACTCTTCCTTTGCGAAAATCGCCTCATTATATTCATCTATATTTTCTCGCATATGACTTTCAAAAGATTGATTATGATACGCTCTCCTTCTCTTATATTTCATATAGCTGTAATCTTCATCTCGCAACTTCTGAATCTGTTCCCAAGGCACATTCATTCTTGAATATGGTAATTTCCTTATCATTGCTCTACGAATCAAAGATAACATCATATACTTTTCTGAGCCTTTAAGTTTTTCAGCAATTGCCACTAGTCTACTTAACTCCCTTACTTCCTCAGTATAATAAAGATAATTTGCCAAGAAAGAAAATTTATCATTTAATTCAGCTACTCTTTTTTCACTTACCTTTTCATCAAATACAGTTATCGGTAACGTTGTGTTTGAGTTTTCCACTAATGCTTTGGCTATAACATAATCAGCAAACAATATATCGTTTGCAATAACTGAATATCCACTATCCTTCAACGCATATGATACAGAACACCCGCCTGCAAATATATCCAAGACTGTGCCTCTTTTAACTGGCATTTCATCTATTATCCAATTAACTAACTTCTCTTTGTTTCCTATATAGTTTACCTTCGGATATTTAGCCATTATCCAGTGCCTCCTCTACCTGCAAAGCAATTTGATATGCCAACTTGGGTGGCACAGCATTACCTATCTGTTGTTGAATTTGAATAGATGTACCTTCAAAAATGAAATCATCAGGAAATGACTGTATACGCGCAAGTTCCCTTGCCGTTAACGCTCTATTCTGTTCATAGTGAAAAATCTTCCTCATATCTCCCGTTACACATACCGATGGCTTTGTACTATCGTATCTAATATATTTTCTAATATCCCCAGACTTCGGTCTTAACTCTTCCGGTATATCCATACGATCTCCACCATCTTTAACATAACTCATCTTTTCCAACATCTGTGCACTATGTTTCATAGCCACATGATTTGGGACCTCGCTCTCTTGACCACTCATTAACTTTGGTAAATCATCAATCACATCTTTAATCGTAAATACATCATCAGTTTTTTCAGGATATGAAAACTCCGAATCAATATCATTTCGGATACCAACTACAACAATCCTTCTTCTTTCCTGCGCAATACCATAATTCGCACTATTCAGAACTTCATATTTTACTTTATATCCACAACCAGCATTTTCAAATGCTTCTACAATAGTTTTTATGGTCTTTCCTTTAAGATGCGTTGCCATAGTTGCTACATTCTCCATAACAAACATCTTTGGTTGCACACATGTCACAAATCGCACAAATTCCCTAAATAATCTATTTCGTTCATCATCAATAAATGTTCTACCAATATTTCCTGCTATTGAAAACCCTTGACATGGCGGTCCGCCGATAATAACATCGACATCATTATCCCCCACAAGTTCTTTGATTTTGTTATCATCAACATTTCGTATATCATCAACTATCAGATTATGTTCTGGAAAATTCCGTGAATAAGTTTTGGCAAAGTCAGGATTAAACTCAACAGCAAAAACATTTTCAAAATGTGCGCTGTCAAAACCTAATGATAAACCACCCGCGCCACAAAATAAATCTATGTACTTATATGCCATTATTCTTTTCCTCCATTTTTCTGTTCGAATAAATGTCTATGATATTCTAAGTATCTTTTTCTACGCTCGTTTAAAACACTTTCATCAAGTTTCAATTTTTCAAAATCAGCTCTGACAGCTTCAGCAACATTTTTACCAACCAAAACAGTTCCATCATCAGCAAATGATATATCTTTTTTATCAAAGTAAGAATCCACGGTTGGACTCAATAATAATCCATTATCTACATCATACGCTTGATCTTCTCTATGTTCTTTTAGGCAGTCTGCACATGGTTTGATATGAGATGCAATCAAAGATTTATATGGCTTCTTATCCAAATAGCAAACCGCATCTCCATATATTGATTTCGACTCCTCTTTTAATTCTTCTTTATAAATTCTGTGCTTTACACCATCCCTAGCATATGACTCATCAAAATCTTTGTCCACAATCTGCGGATCGTTTGCAAACCAAAATCTCTCTTCATTTTTATCATATTTTAAATCAACAAAACGTTTCAAATATCCAATCAAATGCGCAATCTGGTTGTATTTTCTTTCATCAAATTCACTAATTTTAGCATACTGATATTGCATATCTAACTGTTTTCTTGTCAGATATCCTGCACTGTAGTTAGAAATATTAGTTACCATCAATGCCATAATATCATTTTTATTAAGAGAACCGTTTTTATCCAATGTTTTCAGTAAGAAATTAACGTGTTTCAAATTTCTATGGTCTAACGTCACATCCGATGCCAATGATGAACATTCATAGAATATCTTAGAAAAAATAATTTCCTTCTTTTCTTTATTCGTTTCAAGAATAAATGACTTCACTAACGGATGATATCCAACTAACAACGGATAAACAAATCCAATCTTTACAAACTGGTTAATTGCTTTTCTAGCCGACAAAGTTGCATCACTACCTTTGAATCTTGATATATCTACAATTTGCTGTTGAAGCACCTTGTAAAGTGCAGAATCAGAGAAGTTGCTACCGTTCTGTGCATTTTTCTCCAATGACTCTCTATTCTTATCTATAAAGCGCACAATTACATTCAGACAATTGTTAAACTTGGTACCTGTAATATCCAAATGAGCTGCTGTAAACTTCCAATAATTCTCATATACTTCTACATCTCGACGTTTCTTCGTATTACTCAAAAGTATCCCTCCAATTATGCTGATGCATCACTTTTTCTCTTGTCTGCAGGTTTTTCAGCTTCTTCTGGTATCAACCAGGTCTTACCCTTCTTCACAACACCTGCTATACGCCCTTGCTCACATAATAATGCTATTCTTCTTGCTGATATGCCCCATTTTTTCGACATTTCTAATGTTGTTAAATATTCCATATTGCGCCTCCTAAATATATACTCTATTATATTCATTTATCTGAATAATTGCAAACACTTTTTACAAACACTTGTTCTTCTAATAAATCTCTTTAAAAAATATAACTGAGCCACATTCACAAGAATATTCCTATCTATCATCACGGAATACAAAAAAAGAACTCCTCGAATAAAATCGGGAGTCCTTTCCATATTCTGCAATTCGCAGCAATTATTAACGTTTGCTGAACTGTGGTGCACGACGAGCTGCTTTGAGACCGTATTTCTTTCTTTCTTTCATACGAGGATCTCTTGTTAAGTAGCCTGCTTTCTTCAATGTAGGTCTGTAATCTGGATCTGCCTGAAGAAGTGCTCTTGCGATACCGTGTCTAACTGCACCAGCCTGTCCTGTGTATCCGCCACCTTTTACAGTAACGATTACGTCGAATTTATCAGCTGTTTCTGTAGCTGTTAAAGGCTGACGTACGATAACTTTAAGTGTTTCTAATCCAAAATAATCATCAAGGCTTCTCTTGTTGATTGTAATTTCACCTTTACCTGGTACTAAATATACTCTGGCGATAGATTTTTTTCTTCTGCCAGTTCCATAATATTTTGCTGCTGTTTTCGCTGACTTAGCCATTTTAATTTTCTCCTTTCAGTCCCTTTAATTAAAATGTTAATACTTCTGGTTTCTGAGCTGCATGTTCATGCTCAGGTCCTGCATATACATGAAGTTTTGTGTACATTTGTCTTCCTAAAGGTCCTTTTGGAAGCATGCCTTTTACAGCAAACTCAATAACTCTTTCAGGATGTTTCTGTAACATCTCTTTTAAAGTAGTTTCTTTCATACCACCAACGTAGTCTGAGTGATGGTAGTAAATTTTCTGATCTAATTTCTTACCTGTAACTTTGATTTTCTCTGCATTAACAACGATTACATAATCACCTGTGTCAATGTGAGGTGTGAAAGTAGGTTTGTTTTTACCTCTTAAAACTTTAGCAACTTCAGATGCTAAACGTCCAAGTGTCATATCTGTAGCATCAACTACATACCATTTTCTTTCGATTGTAGCTGGACTAGCCATAAAAGTCTTCATCGTATTTCCTCCGTTAAAATTAACCTTGTTTTCGATTGTCTTATTTTTGCTCTCTCTATCTTATTGTGCAGATGTCCGGCCACACGCCAAGACCTTCAAGCAAAGCTTAGAACTATATTCAAAATGTTTTCGCCGGGGCTTTGGCTAAACATTTTTAAACATTGTCACAGTTAAATATTATATTATACGCTCCCATGCGTGTCAACTGGTTTTTTACAAAATATTCCCCAACTCAAGTTGTAAAATATAAATCAACAAGGAGAGACACCGTATCAGCAGAATTTTTTTTCGAGGAATGCCAATACAAAAATGGTTGCAAAAAGTAAGGCAATATCATGGTGAGTTAAAAAAGTACTTATTACAGCCTTTATAAGTATGGGTATACATTCAAATAATGATTTTATGCAGAGAAAGATTATTTCTTCCAAATGGTTCACCTCCTTCGAGTTATTCTAAGATAATGTGGGAATGTCTTAGCATAACACATATAAAGCCCAATAAAAAGGACTTTGTTGTTCATTTTTCATGAAGGGGAGCGACATACTCCCCTATCTCCAAAGAAAATAGGTGAAACAAGA
>JAGAPK010000003.1 GCA_017623295.1 Lachnospiraceae bacterium
AGGAATGTTTTCCGAAAACCGTAATCAATTTATCCACAGCTTAAATCAGTACAATTTGCTTATCATCGACGATTTAGGTATTGAACGAAATTCTGAATTCGCACTAGAACAAGTATTTAATGTAATCGATAGTCGTTACCGCAGCAAAAAACCAATGATCATTACAACCAATCTGACTTTATCAGAATTAAACAATCCGCCAGATTTAATGCGAAAACGCATCTATGACCGAATACTTGAAAATTGTATTCCACTGAAAATCAATAATCAAAATATCCGTGAACTCAATGCTTCATCCAATATGATCAGAGCAAAGCAGCTATTCACTTAGTTGTAAATGAAAACAGCCCGGAAACGGGCATGCAAGAAAGGAGGTGCCAGATATGGCAAATAATATTTTATCCAATGATGAAAAAGCATTATTACAAGCAAAACACAGATTAGAAGCTGTCGAAGCAAGAGATCGAGTGAAAGAACGCAAATCCCGTACAAGAAGATTAATTCAAGAAGGTGCAATTCTCGAAAGTGTTGCTCCTACTGTTTGCTCTATGGATTTAGAAGATTTAAAGCATGAATTATCTTTACGACTCAAGGACATGTAACAAGTAGTTTTATTCCCAAAGGGCGCACTTACTCACCACCCGATAAAATCGGGCGGTGGTACCCTTACGGGATGTGCGTTCTTCACGAAAGGTACACTGTACCTTTCTCCAGAAAGGGATGATAAATAGCACACAATGGAAAGAAGGTGACAGTATAGCCATTTATCATTTACAAGCAAAAGTCATCAGTCGTGGAGCTGGTCGCTCCGCCGTTGCTGCTTCTGCTTATCTAAGCTGTAGTCGTATGTATAATGATTACGATGGAATCCAACACGACTACACCCGAAAGCACGGACTTCTCCATCAAGAAGTCCTGCTTCCACTACACGCCAATCCCGAATGGATTGACCGTGAAAAATTATGGAACGCCGTTGAAGAAACCGAGAAAACAAAAGACAGCAGACTTGCCAGAGAATTTGTTGTAGCACTTCCTATAGAACTTGATAAAGATTCCTGGATAGAATTACTACGACACTATATTCAAACAGAATTTGTAGATGCCGGTATGTGTGCCGACTTTGCTATTCACGATACCGATGGACACAATCCACATGCACACATCATGTTAACGGTCCGCCCTTTAAATGAAAATGGAACCTGGCAACACAAAGCAGAAAAAGAATATCTTTGTATACGAAACGGAGAAGAAAAAGGATTTACTGCTTCCGAATTTAAATCAGCCCAACTTGAAGGCTGGGAGAAACAGTATTCCTATAAAGTTGAAAAGAAGAAAGTTTTTATGACACCGTCTGAAGCTAGGAAATACAATTATGAACGAGTCAACAAATATCCAAAGAGTACCAAATTTGGCAGGCAGAATCCTCTTACAGAACGGTGGAATAGCGACGAGCAACTATTAACCTGGCGAGAACATTGGGCAACTGCTACTAATCAGATGTTAGAAAAACACAATATAATCGAAACCATTGATCATCGTAGTTTCACTGAACGAGGTCTCACCGAACAACCAACCATTCACGAAGGATATGCAGCACAACTTGCTGAAAAGAAAGGACTAATTTCGGAACGCTGTGAACTCAATCGTCAGATACGTGCTGATAATAAGCTTCTGAAAGAATTAAAGAAACAGGTCAATAAACTTTCCAAGGCTGTTGCAGAAAGTATTCCCGCTATCGCAGAAGCGTTAGAAACCATTAGAGAACGTCTGATTCTTATTCAGTATCGATTACTTCATAACGAATCACAGTCGTATTCTCTTACCAAAAAGATTAACTCTGGTACACCCGTTTTCAAAGAATACTATGATGTAAAACAATTGCTCAATCAAAAAACTGCTGAGAAAAAAGAATTATCTAAGCAAAAGAAAAACACTGGATTTTTCAATCCAATTCGCCATATTCAGTTAAGTCAGAAGATTACAGCTCTTACAGAAGAAATCGAAGAATTAAAAAATCAGAAGACTTCCATCTTGATTCGTCTGGGATGTGATAAAGAAAGTGATTTCAAAATTGCAGAAAGTAATCTTAAGAAAATGAATGAAACTGTAGAGAAATTATCAGAACGTCAGAAAACATTAGAACAACAGAAATCAGATGAAACCACGAAATTCCACAAATGGAAATCCAAAGTTCCTCTAGAAAAAGAACTTGAGTTACTAGATGAACGTATCTCCCTCCGTGAAAATCACCGTAATTCTCTTATTGGCAAATTGCAGGAAGTTTTTGGCAGGGTATTCAGCTATGAACGTCTGCGTGATGCCTCAGATGAAATCGACTACTATCTGAACGAAGATCCAGATATTATTAGGAAACGTACTTGGGCGAAACGATACGAGAAGGCACAAGAGAAGGCTTGGAATCGACCAAAGTCAGTGAAGAAACGTTCAAGGGATATGGAACGATAAAAAGGCTTACGAGTTGTAAGCCTTTTTATTAACAATATGTATTGTTGATTACTGCTGTCTTCTTAGTGACATTAATTCCCCACGAATATCTGCCCTTCTCAAACTGATATACAATAATATCAATATTTTGTGTTTTGCTAAATTTTGTTCCTAATGCAAAAACAAAATCACTTGAAGCAGCAATACATATTTTTATTTTTGATATATTAGATTTCTTCTGCAGCTCCGCAATATCACTGACAATATGCTGTGCATATTCATTGATCTGTTTCACAGAATTAATAATGTCATAGTCGATTTGTCCGGAAATCTCATATCTTAAGATATAATCATTGGCATTTAACACTCCTACCAAATCCGTATCTTTTATAGGCTGTGTTAACTGTATTATCACCAACAATTCTCCAACTTTATCCTCTTGGTTCTCTTTATGCGTTACCTGCATTTTTATTGAACTATAATCATCCTTGAGAATGTGGAAATTGTCATCCATGTGATTGGATCTGTTTTTGTGAAAATATAATTTTTTATTAGCATCATCTAATTCATATCCTAATAAAAAGGCTGATGGTATATTTCCTACTGGTATTCCGGCATAACCAATCTGATATTGTTTTTTCACATAATCATTAATCTTTGGTAAAATATTGCTAATCTCTGTTATTAACAACGAGACTTTAGCATCCAGTGGCAACGATATATTGTTAATTGTTTTATACTGATTAATTGGCAGTTTTTTAACAACATATTCTTCCAATTCTTCGCTGTCATAAGAAAAACTCATACTTTGTAATGAAGAATGTTCAAGAATTAATAATTTCTTTCCAGCATTTTGTCGTATTAACCATACTAATGAAAACAAGAAAAGAATTGCCATGACTACACATATTACACATAAATATCTATTTCCATTTTCTTTTTTTTGAATCTCATTAAACAAATAATACAACGGTGTTTCTTCCGTATATCCTATTAGTGGCATGAACCATTCAAAATATCCCTTCACCTCATACATAATCATAAATACCGTTTGAAAGGTCATCCATGCAGTTCCTACACTTACTACAGAAGAAATCACCTTGTTCCATTTTATTTTATACATTCCAATGTTCATACAAATCACCCACTTTCTCACATTCAAATATCTCTACAATTTTTTTACTTTCAAAATCACCAACCCAGACTCTTATTTCTTTAATTCCTGCAATAATAAAAAAGATATATTCGCAGCCTGTCCTATCTACTTCTAAGGTGTCGTACCAATCATTCCAGTCAATGGACGATGGTTCTGGTATCATTTGTGGATGAGTATGCCATACTCCCATATAAAAACTCTTTTTTCGTATACTCTTTTTCAAAAAGAATTGGTGTCTTGGATCTCTCATTCCGAAATATATACGAGTTCTTTTATCCAACATACATGGTTGTGAGATATCTTCCAAAGTAATATTTTCAGTTCCAGAATGTTGATATCCTACGATATAACCACCCGCTTCTGCTTTCTCATCTGTATCTTGAATCCAAATATTTATTTTTTCAAATACATTCGATAAGATATCCACAACTTTTTCATTTGGCAGTTTCATTTTCTTACAACTATTTGTGAATTTCATCTCCACAACACCTACACTTTCTTTCTATGAAAGAATTTCTTTTGTCTTGAACAGAAGTTTGAGTAATATCCACTAATCTATTTGGAGCTTCTGGATTCTCAAATAAATCTCGGACTACCTCCAACAATACCGCCGTCGTCCTCAGCAATACTGCATTACCATAAGCAACTCTTGTGCCACCGCATCCATTTCTAATCTTATAATTATCCAGGTCTTCTTCCGAATTATAGTTTGCCTTATTATTGGTTAGAGTGCCATACTCATCCGTATATAAGCACTCAAAGCATCCTGGTTTATCATAATCAATCGCTAAAATATGACTATTTTCGCCTCCTGCTTCTAACCATGCATATACCACTTTCGCCTTACATTTTTCGTTTTTCAACACTTTATTCAGTTTCCACTGAACAGTACTTGACCCCACAGTAAACAGAATCAAATCCGCTTTTTCCATTTCAGTAATAATAGAATTTTTATCAATATCTTTTCCGACTGCAGTGACATGAATTTCCGGATGAATCTGTTCCAATTCGTATTTCAGACCTGCAGTTTTTGAATAACCTACCCAAAAACCATCGACAGTATGCCTCAAGAGATTCTCTTCTACCAAAGACTCGCTGTCGTATATTGTAAGTGTTTTTATCCCTGCCTTTACAAGTTCTCTCGCAACATAACTTCCTAAAGATCCCGCTCCTACTACCAGAACTTTTTTATTCAGTAACATGGTTTCGTTTCCAATCTGTCTACAAAGATGATAATAATCCGCTCTGCGACTCATTATTGGCATCACTTCCATGATTTCATGTTTCAATTTATTCAATAAAGTGTCGTTCTTCGCACTTTTAAATCCTACAATCACTGTAAAATCAATGTAATTCTCATTGATCTCTATTTCAAACACCAATCCTACATGTTTAGTTTTCACTTTTTCTTGTCCAAGCTTAATGTAGCTCTCGTGTGAGATGCGATTAAATTGCTTCCCACATACAATTTTTAAAATATCTTCAGCTTTCCATTTTTTATCTCGAGTTGGTGGCAATACTCTTCGCTTATCTGTGATTGGAATATAGAAAACTGGAAGTTCTGGCAAATGTTTCCACTTCTTCTCTCCGTTGACTTTTGTACTCTGGTCATTCAAAGATATTCCATGCGCAACAAAACGAATTTTACCATCATTACTTCTGTACGAATTTAATATTTGAAATTCTCGATTCTGATTAAGATACACTCTAGCAATACCAGATTTATCTGCCATATCATTCCAATAAAACAGGAATTCCTTTTGAAATTCTTCCTCACATTCTAAATCAGATAATGATAATAGATGCAGAAGTCTCTCAATTGTATCTATTAGTTTTTCCTCAATACTTTGTAAGAAAGCAATAGTGCTATCATTTTCCTGTAAACATACATACCTATATTTATTTTTAAGATTTTTATCTATGGGAACACTTGTTGGTAAAATATGTGGATAATCATATTCGACGTCATTCTTTACCAGAATAAAAGGACTGCTGACGTCCTGATCTATTTCTGGATACCAGCAGCCATATTCTTTACCTTTTAGTTCAAAAAAAACAATATCTTCTTGTTCCCCAGTAATTGTAATCTCTTCATAAGAATCCAAGATTTTTGAAACAATATCTTTTTTATCCAAAGTTATGCTCCTTTTTACTATTTGTTGATGTTGAAGATGTCTGTTTAGGTGGAACCTTAAACGCTTCTCCCAAGACTTTTTTTACATAGTTTCCTGCATCATGCTCAGATTCAACATTAACAGCATTTGTCAAATTTTGTACCGCAGTTGAAAGACGTTTATAAAAAGTCACACCATAACTATCACTGGCATCTTTCATCTTCTGAAAAACATCTGTGTATGGTTCTACCGGAAGGCATCTCGAAATGTCTGCTTTTACGAGTTCTCCATCCTCATATGTGAGCAGAAACTCATTTTTTATATTTGACATTGTCTGCTGTAATGCAACTAAATCATCGTCTCCTTCTGATGTAGTTGAAGGGACAAAACAATCACATGCCAAGTATGTAAGTCCAATACTTGGTGGAACTTCATGGTCTAGAATTGAATTCTCATATTTGTCATTTCTCCATTTTTTTATGTAGCGAATCACTCTACGTAACTGTTCGTTTTTATTTATTCTACTACACAAATCGTCATTCAACCCTTTAGGATCTGCAAGCTCCCAGGAATACTGAGTACCAAATTCTTTTCCTCTGGCCAAATAGACTTTACCATTATGCTTTGCATACAGAGGTAAATCAATATGCATCCACTCTACACCATTTTCATAGTAAGAAACATTTACGCAAGGCTCTTTGATCTTTACAGTTCTTGCTGCAACGTGACCTATCGCATCTCGAAGATATCCTTTGATTTTTCTTGGATCAGGATATTTTTTAATATCTAACGGAATCATCACCGCTACATCTCTGTCGATTACTGAAGATCGAATAGTCGTGCTATATTTATAACTTCCTTGATCGAACATTTCAATTTCACTTTTCTTAAGTTCAATATCATGTTTTTTCATTTCATCTGGAAATTTATCTTTGATGTCTTTCTGTAAAATGTCTCTTTTTTCCTTTAAGTCTTCACTTTCTTCGTGAATACAAATTTCATCATAAAAATCCTTAAACTGTTTTTTTAATTTCAAATTATCTACTCCTCCAATTTTTCATTAATTTTTTTTATCCAACTGTCATTGTCCGCTGACAAATATTTCAGTAATCTATCAAAATTACTACTTCCAACAACGGTATCATCATTTTCCATTGCCTGTATTCGACAATACATCTCTTGGTAATTTTCTGCTGTCACATGCTTCATCAACTCTTCTCTTTGGTCTGCTCTTCCCTTATAGTGGTCAACACCAGTAAATTCTTTAATCAAAGAAGCATTTACTTTTTTTGCAGGTGATTTCAATCTAACGTCAGTCCAATGCTCCAAAATAATTTGCATTGTACAGGGATTCCCATATATAACAACTTCCTCAGCCGCATTATCTACACCATGAAAGTCATTGATTTTTCTTTTAATGTCTTCGTATTGCTCATAGGGCTTTTTCTCAGTATCACAAAACACTAATACCATTTCATATGAACCGTTTTGATAGCGGTCCTGATATCTTGCCGGAATATTTCCATTCCCGTCTGCATTATCAAGTGAGACCTCATACTTTTCATTCCATACTCCCAAATCTTTTAATCTGTTAAGGTAATCAAATTCTTCATCCCCTTCACAAATAATACAAATTTTATCCTTATCAAGAAAAGCCGGTAATCTACTCTTCATCCGCAGCCGCTCCTTTCTTGTTACCTTTAAGATCCAACAGAGAATTGATTAATTCAGGATCTGGCAATGCTCCCAATGCTCCTTTTCTGTACTTTTCAATAATATCTGTTGTATCTCTGACACCTTGTTGAGCTGTAAAATCTGCTAAAGAATATACATAGACGCCGTCCTGATCTTTATGAACAAACCAAATCTGCTCTTTTCTGAACATCTTTTTACAATCCATAAGATTTACATCATGAACTGTAAATATCATTTGAGCACTTGTATTTAATTCATTGTTGAACATAGCGACAATCGCTCTTGTAAGTTTAAAATGAATACTACTATCTAATTCATCGATTACAAGAATTCTTCCCTTTTCTAACCCTTCGACAATATAACTTGCGATAGCTGCAATTTTCTTTGTTCCTGTAGAGTCAAACATGAGACTTGGTACTGGTACACCTTTATACGTAGAAACTAATCGAATCTGTTCCATGAATTTTTCTCTCATATTCAAAACTTCTTCATCTGGTTTCTCATTTCCTGTGTTGATATTTAATTTAATCTGATCCATATCGACATATTCGAAATTATCCATATACAAATCAGCATTCTTAATAAAAGATACAACTTTTTCTTGCATTCCATCTTTGTTTTTCATCAAATCGATAGTTTTTTTCATAGGAATATTATTCATATTGATAATATCGATTTTCTGAGCAAATTCTACAATAATACTTTTTATTTTTGCTAGGTATTCAAACTTACTTGCATCAATAACATAACAAAGAAGATTGTTTGATGACACCAATGGAATCATTAAAAGCATATTATCATCAATGCAATAGTATTGTTGAGCTTTATTATCTTTTTCTAACCATAAGATTTCTTTCTCGTTACCATACTGATCCTTTAATATTTCCCAAAACTTTTCATATAAAAATTCTTCATTTTCGACATCATATTTGAAATCATATGAAAATTTTCTACCATCCGCTAAAAAAGTAACACCTAGCTCACATACTGAATTTTTTGTAAATAAATTTGGCATCAAATTTGGTTTTTTGTTTAAGAGAATTTGTTTTACAGCATTAATACACTTTACAAGGCATGTTTTCCCAGCATTGTTTGGTCCATAAACACCGACTGTTTTCAAAATATTAAAATTATTCTCCTTGTGCACATTAGAAGAAAATTTCTTATTTCGCATATCTGCTTTCATTGAAAATATTATTTGCTCTTCAAAAGAAAAACAATTCTTTGCTCTTAATTCTATAATCATGATCCATTCCTCCATATATACGGTTCCGTATTATTATAATATCATATTTTATTTTTTATGCAAGTATTTTTCATAATTTTTATGCATTATTTTTTCATAAAAAATATTCTTATTTTCTTTTCTCTATCTCACTCACCAACTTTAACATTTCTGTTATGATTGCTCTCATACTTAATCTATGCTAAAATAAACCCATCAAACTTCCCCGGAGGTGCCACATGGCTATAAGTTCCAACAACGTCCAAGTCTATACTACTCTCTCCAAGGAACTAGTTACTGAAATTGATAAAGATGCGAAAGAAAACTTCCGCACACGTTCTCAGCAAATCAACATGATTCTGACAGAGTATTATAAGACTAAAACTACAACTGATGATGAAAAAAAGTAAAACACTGAATGTCCGCAAACGCAGGAAACATCAGTGTTTTCTTATTTCTTCCCCTAATTATAAGGCTCATGCGCACCATAGGTATTTCCAAAGCTCAGATTAATTGCTACCGGCATCTGCAATGCAAGCGATTTTCGTACTACATAGGTCAGTGCTCTCATAAGCTCCGTCGTTCTTGGAAAACCTTCTGCTCTCGGCATTCCCAGTTTCACAATCAACAATTCACTCTCCGGTGCCACTCCTGCATAAATTCCACCGGAATTGTTTCCGTTACCGGCCGCAATGCCTGCCACTGCCGTTCCGTGTCCAGAGACATCAATACTTGGAACTATTTGAAATCCTTCTGCTTCGGTTGCTGCCTGTAATGCTTCGTTAATTTGTTCCGCCGTAAACTCTACTCCTGTTTGAAAGCCTTCCGGTGGTGCATATTCCCATTCTCCGCTTTGCTGCATCTGCCCTGCATTCAGAGTCTGATCCCACAAATAGCGAATCCTGGTCGTTCCGTCCTTTTTTCGAAAATCCATATTGCGGTAGGCAATTCCGGAATCTATGACAGCTACCAGAATTCCTTTGCCCTGTAATGTTGTGGTAAACAGATTTCCCGGAACAATACAGGATGCTTGTTTTCCCTGCAATACTTCAAAGAAAAGCCTTTTAGGTTTCTCAATATATTCAATTTCTTCCACTGCTGTCAGTGCATCCATATAGGATTCCGGCACGGTCAAAATTGCATATCCTGCAATCAATTCTTCTATCTTAAAAAGTGCCCCTTGTGGTGACTCCAAAAAAGAGGACAAGCCCTGCCGTAAATTCCCGTGATATTTCACGATGATTTCCCAGGTATTGTCCTCTTTCTCATAGCCAATATTTAATTCTAATGATTTATCCCGTTCTGCAACAGAACTATTCAGTGCAAGATTCAATAGGTTTTCCCGTTTCTGAGAATCCATTCACAGTTCTCCATTACAACCGCTTTTTACAATCTATGCATCAACCATACTGTTTTTACCCTTGATTTTATCCTTGAATGGAAATAACTTCAAAATCTTTCTCTTCTACTGTCTTTTTCAGAACATCATCTGCAATATCTGCCTGCACTTTTACAATCGCAGTTCCTTTTTCGTGGCTTACTACGGCTTCCTCTACTTCCGGTAATGCCTCTAACGCTTTCTTTACGGTTGCTTCACAATGTCCGCACATCATACCTTTAATTTCCATTGTTTTTTCCATCATTTTTCTCTCCTTTGCTTTTGGGTTTGAATTTATTTTGTCTTTTTCATTGGCTTTGCCTTTTTCCTCGACTTTGCCTTTCTCTTTTATGAAATCTTTCTGTTGCTTTATCTTTTTATCCCTTTTGGTACTATACATCTGGAAGAAATTCAGCCGCAACGCATTGCTGACAACACAGAAGCTGGATAAGCTCATGGCTGCCGCACCAAACATCGGATTTAGTTTCCATCCAAATATAGGATACCACACTCCTGCCGCAAGCGGAATTCCAATTATATTATAAAAAAATGCCCAGAATAAATTTTCATGAATATTTTTCAACGTTGCACGACTTAACCGGATAGCTGCCGGAACATCTCTAAGCCTGCTTTTCATCAAAACAATATCAGCAGCATCAATTGCAATATCCGTTCCTGCACCGATTGCGATTCCGATATCTGCTCTGGTAAGTGCCGGTGCATCATTGATACCATCCCCCACCATAGCTACTTTACCACGTTTCTGCAAGTCGCGTATAACCTGCTCTTTTCCATCCGGTAAAACATCCGCAATCACTTCATCCACACCAGCCTGTGCACCAATTGCCTCGGCAGTCCTCTTGTTATCTCCGGTTAACATAACTACTTTTATACCCATATTTTGAAGCTCTGCGACTGCCTGTGGGCTGTCTTCTTTTATCACATCTGCAACTGCAATGATTCCTTGAAGAATTCCCGCTTTACTGAAGAACAATGGTGTTTTACCCTGTTTTGCCAGTTCTTCTGCCTGGGTTATTACTTCTGTAGGAACCTCTGCTTTCGATTTTATAAATGCAAGATTTCCACCAGCTAATTCTTCTCCGTTGACTATTCCAGTCAAGCCATTCCCCGGAAGTGCACGAAAATCTTCTATATTTCCTGTATCTACCGTTTTTGCTTCTGCCCACTTTATTTCTTCTGCCCGCTTTAAAATTGCCTTTGCAAGTGGATGTTCACTTTTCTGTTCCAACGTGTATGCCAAGCGTAATAAAGCATCTTCCGTATTTTCTTTCGCCGGAAGAATATCTGTTACTTCCGGTTCGCCTTTGGTAATCGTACCGGTTTTGTCCAGTGCCACAATCTGCGCTTTTCCTGCAAGTTCCAAAGACTGGGCGGTCTTAAACATAATGCCATGCTTGGCTCCCATACCGTTTCCGACCATAATTGCCACCGGGGTTGCCAGTCCGAGCGCACAAGGACAACTAATCACTAATACGGAAATTCCTCTTGCCAATGCAAAACCAAAGCTTTCGCCTACAAGAAGCCAGACAACTATCGTTAGCACTGCAGTTAAAATAACAGCTGGGACAAAAACACCAGAAACTTTATCTGCCACTTTCGCAATCGGTGCCTTCGTTGCCGCTGCATCGCTTACCATCTGAATAATCTGTGATAATGTCGTATCTTCACCAACTCTGGTTGCTTCACAACGCAAAAATCCCGACTGATTCAAGGTCGCAGCCGAAACACTATCGCCTTTTTGCTTATCTACCGGAATACTCTCACCGGTCAGTGCTGCTTCATTTACCGCACTGTTTCCTTCAATTACCACACCATCTACCGGAACATTTTCTCCCGGTCTTACTACAAAAATATCGCCGATTCCAACCTGTTCAATAGGTACTTCGCTTTCTTGTTCATCGCGTACCACAACTGCCGTTTTCGGTGCCAGTTTCATTAAGCTTTTAATTGCATCAGTTGTTTTTCCTTTGGAACGGGCTTCTAACATCTTACCCACCGTTATCAGTGTCAAAATCATGGCTGCCGATTCAAAATAGAATTCATGCATATATGCCATAACCGCCTCACTGTCGCCATTCATCTGTGCATCCGTCATTGCAAACAACGCATATACACTATAAAGAAATGATGCTCCTGCTCCCATTGCAACAAGCGTATCCATATTTGGTGCCTTATGAATAAGTCCTTTAAAACCACTGATAAAAAACTTCTGATTGATTACCATAATTGCAACGGTAAACAAAAGCTGCAAAAGCCCCATTGCAACATGGTTTCCCTCTAAAACAGCTGGCACCGGCCATCCCCACATCATATGTCCCATAGAAAAGTACATAAGCGGCAGCAACAAACACAGCGAAGCTATCATTCTTTTTTTCAAAAGAGGCGTTGCTCTGTCTACGAGCATATCTTCATAAGCTGCCGTTTCTGCCCGGTTGCCATTCTCCTGTCCTTTTCCGCTACCAGTTCCTTTGCCACGCAAGGCTGCCCCATAACCGGCTGCCTCCACCGCCCGAATAATTTCCTGTGGTGCTGCGTTCCCTTCTATGCCCATTGAATTCGTAAGTAAACTGACCGAACAGCTTGTCACGCCATCTACACCGGACACCGCCTTTTCTACTCTGGCACTACATGCCGCGCAGCTCATACCGGTCACTGTATATTGTTCCATTATATGTCCCCTTTCTATTTCATCAGCTTCTGTAACAGTATTACCAGTTCATCTATGACTTCATCATTTCCCTCACGGATATTATCTGCCACACAAGTACGGATATGATTGGAAAGCAACTCTTTATTAAAACTGTTCAATGCTGCATTTACTGCCGCTACCTGAACAATAATGTCCGTGCAATAACAATCTTTTTCCAACATTCCCTGTATTCCCCGAACCTGTCCTTCGATTCGCTTCAAACGATTCATTAAATCCTTATATTCTTTCTCAGAGCGTTCCTTCGTTTTGCTGCAACATTCACAACTTTTTTCCTGCATCATGCACCCTCCGTTTCGAAATAATTATATCGAAATTATATACCCCATAGGGGTATCTGTAAAGCGAATCTTTTTTCGAAAAGTTTTTTGACTAAAGGTTTGTTCCATGCTATGATAAATTGACAGTAAAACAACTTGGAAGCGCGACAAAATATTACTTACTGAAGAATGGAGGTTCCGAATGGAAACTGATTTACACAAAGAATTCGAACCCATTGACTTTACTAATTTTGAAAATTTTTATGAAAAAAAGGCTCATGGCAATCTGGAATATCCTGTCATGGTCTATTTTATTGATTTATACAAATCCTATATGCATTCTATCCGTTGGCACTGGCATGAAGAAATGGAAGTAATTATCGTCAACAGTGGAAAAGCTGAGTTCAACACCGATGACGAAACTTATATTCTTTCTCCCGGGCAGGGCTTGATTTTGAATCAGAATGTTATCCATTCTATCCACTGTGTAGAGGGTAGTAATTGTACCTTTTATTCTGTCGTTTTTCACCCCGATTTTCTTTTTGGGAAGTCCAATTCTTATATGCGTACTCAATTTTTACTTCCCGCACAAAGTTTTTCTATTTTAAAAGCTTTGATATTGGATGAAAAAGATGCATGGCATGAATCCATGCTGGATGCGTTAAATGAAGTGATTGCAGTTAATCTGAACAAGAGTTTTGGTTATGAAATGGCGACAAAAGGATATTTGTGCCAGTTCTGGGCCAATCTGGTAAGCAAACTTCCTCAGACAGCAGAAATTGTTCCTTCTTCTCAGATTTCATTAGATGAACAACGCGTAAAACAGGCAATGCTTTTCATTCGTCTGCACCATGCCGAATCTCTGACTCTGGATGATATTGCAGATAGTATCCCGGTCAGCAAAAGCGAATGTTGCCGTTGCTTTAAACGTACCATTCAAATGACACCTTTTGAATATTTAATGAAATACCGCATTTTTGAAGCCAGCAAAAAAATTCTGGACGACAACTATGCGGCACATTCTATTTCCGATTTAGCTTTGTCTGTCGGATTTAATAATATCAGCTATTTTAATAAACTTTTCAAAAGATATTTAGACTGTACACCAACTGAATACCGGGAACACGTTGCAACTACTACTGCTAACGCTGCGGCAAACCCTTTCAGCATTCCACTCCCGTAGTGATTCTGTTCCCGCAGCGATTCCTCTTGCACAGTAGTTTTCCGCTGCATTTTCCCTGCTATTGTTTATTGCCTGTAAAAAGTCTGTAATGCTTCAAGCAAATAAACAATGTCTTTGGCTCCGGCTGTTTCCAATGCAGAATGCATGGCAAGCTGAGGCAGTCCTATATCTACCGTGTTCACAGAAACCTGCGCTGTGGAAATATTTCCAAGCGTACTGCCACCTACAATATCTGAACGATTAGCATACGCCTGATAAGGTACTTTTGCCTTATGACAGATATCTTTCATAACGGCTGACGAATAAGCATCTGTTGCATATTTCTGACTTCCATGATATTTAATAACAATTCCACCGTTTAATACCGGGCGATTTGCTGTATCAGCCTTTTCCGGATGATTCGGGTGCAGTGCATGCGCATTGTCCGCAGAAATCAAAAAACTATCCGCTAACATACAGCGGTATTCTTCTTCTCCCAAGCCAAGCTTTGTACAAATCCGCACAAGCACATCCTTCAGAAACGTAGAGTCTGCTCCCTGTTTTGTTCCACTTCCTATTTCTTCGTTATCAAAAACAGCACAGAGATTGATATATTCTTTTGCTTCTTCTTTCGTCAGTGCTTTCATTCCTGCATAAGCACATTCCAAATCATCTAACCTCGGTCCTGCAATAAACATCTCATCCAGTCCGATTACATGACATTTATCCCGATTATACAGGAATAAATCCGTCCCCAGAATGGCTTCCTTCTCAATTCCGGCTTCCTTTGCCAGAAGCTCAAGATACATCCCTTTGGCATCTGCCTGTCCCACAAGTGGCTGCATATCAATCTGTGGATTATACTCCACGCCTTTATTCATGTCCCGGTTCATATGAATTGCTACATTAGGAATAATGGCTGTATCCTTCTCAAGATTTACCAGACAGCTTTCCATGCCATCTTTGGCTTTATAGACAACTCTTCCGGCTATCGAAAGAGGTCTGTCGAGCCATGTTGACAGAATCATTCCACCATACTTTTCCACATTCCATTTTAAATAAGCAGTATCTAATGTTCCTTCCGGTATTTCCTTTAATTTGAAACATGGAGAATCACTGTGCGCCGCCACCATATGAAACCCTTTCACAGCTTTCGGCTCTATGTCCGGAATCGTAAAGGCGATTATGGAAGATTTATTTCGGTTTACATAATATTTTCCACCTTTTTGAATATCCCATTTGTTCTTCTCTTCCAATTTGGAAAAACCTGCTTCTTCCAACATTTTCTCTGTATTTGCTACTGCATGGAAACAGGTAGGACTTTCCTCTATAAAAGTAAATAATTTTTGCAACTGTTTTTCCTGATTCATTTTTGCCTCCGATAAATTTTTTCCAGAAGAAATGAGCCAATACTTTCGTATCAGCTCACTTTCTCTACTTTCATTTCTCTTATAATACGCTGTATGCTTTTCTTAGACAAATAATACTTAAAAGCTAATTCATTGTTCGACATTCCTGCCAGATAATCCTGATATATCTTCCGGTTCCGCTCTGACAGTTCCTGCTTAAGTGCTGTACCGGCACCCCATTTCTGCCTGCTGTCCGCTTTTCTTGGAATATATATATTCTCTCCATCTACATACTGCTGTATTAATTCTATTATTTCCATTGGCAGAATCTCTTCTGCTTTTTTATAGCCCATGTTAGCCTCCTAAAAAATATTTTGCTCTTAGGATTAGCATTGGCTATCTGTATTGCAATAGCCAGTGCTATGCAACGTAATTAGGTGTAGTCATAAAATTTTCTCCTTTCTCTGCTTCTTATATGCCGCTATTATATTCGTATAATCGGTACAATTTCTTTGCCATGCTTCCGGCCATAACATGTTTAAAAAACCAACGCTCAAAGCCGTGTAATTCATCTACCATTTCAGATGGTGTCAAACTATGCTCTGCCACAAACTTAAGTCCTGCTCTTTTCTCAAGATAGGTAGTGTCATCCAGACCAGAGGTAGCGGAAGCGCCAACCTCCTTAATCGGATTTTTATATTTTGATGCTTTTGCTGCTAATTCTGTATAACAGTCTACCAGTAAATTGACATTTTGAAAATAGTTTTTGATTGTTAAAAGTAAATGTGCCAGTTCTTCATGTGTTAAATACATGGAAATGCCTTCCATAATAACAATAATATGATTACAACATGGAAGTTGCTTTACCCAATCTGTTTTTCTGGCATCTGCCAAAAGCATATGGTAATATTCATCTTCTTGATAATATTTTCTGCGTTCTTCTATTACATCCGGGAAATCCACATCATACCAGATTCTGTTTCTTGCTCCAATACGTTCCACACGGCTATCCATACCACAACCAATATGCAAAACCATTGCCTCCGGGTATGTTTCCAGCATTGTCTTTACCCAGTTATCAAAGACGGCACTGCGCATTCCCATATAATAAGTAAGCCACTTGGATTTTGCCTTTCCTTTTAGAACAAAGCCTTCTTTCTCCCAAATCTGCTCAGCCTTTTTGTCTTGCAAAATAATGCCCTTTTTACTAACTGCCGCCTTTCCATAAAGCGGTATATACAATGTTTTATTAACTTCGTTCATCCCTGTCCCCCGATACTTTTCTTGTATTATCTAATTCAACTCTAATCTTCATTTATCTGAAATGTATAACCATTTTCATACTGCTCATTCCAATAGTATTCTACAGCAAGGTCTCCGGTATGATAAAGAATTGTCCACTGTGTCACTTCACCGGAATTAAAGTTGCTTTGTGCAACAGACTGCATAGCACCTTTCAACTCTGACGAGGTTAATTCACCATTATTATTTTGCAAGATTTCTTGCAAATTGTCGAAACGAATATGCGACTGTTCGTTGCCAATTCCCGCTTTGGCTTCTGCCAGATAATGATTTGTCAGAACCTCTGACTCTGTAACAATCATTTCTCCATCTACATATTCCACAACAACAGACCTGCCGCTTGCATCTGCGATTGCATAATGATGTGCTGTTCCAATATCGGAATTCATATCATATTGCTCTAACAATGCCAGTGCTTCGTCTACATTTGCTGCATAATCCAATATCATTCGAATCGCAGCTGTCGTTGTCAAATCCGCTTTATCGGTATTCTGATGTGTTTCTATTTCATCCCCTGCCATCAAATCGGCAATACATAACCCTTTCTCATTCATACCATCTACCGGAACATAGATTGCTGCAAGCGCCATATATTGATTGGCAAATCCTTCCGGTTTCCAGGTATCTCCAAACCCTAAAAATTCCAGACAACAAGTAGAATAGGATTCGTATCCGTCCTTCGGCAAAGTATGTACAATCACGGCATCACAGGATTCCCAATCATAATTTCTGCCCATTAGATATTCCTGACCGCCCACTTCACAGTTTGATTTCGCATACAATGTACTGCATCCATAATCCACTGTTGTTAAGCCGACATCTTCAGGCTTATAAAATCCGTTGGATAAAAAAGACACAATATAGGCAGCCATCTCATCACTAGTCTTAGCACCGCCCTGCTTCAGAAAATCAGCAAAACCATAATCTCCTTCATATTCCATGACATATAAGCCGTCCGTTATTCTCTCAACAGAAGATGCCGCCTTGATTTTATCACCAAACATTGACCATGCTCCTGCTATAAATAACAATAAGCAAATCAAAATCACAAACAATATGATTTTTACCACTTTCTTCTTGCTTTTCTTACCCTTTTTCTGCTCCATTTGCTTGTCCCTCACTTTTCCAATTTCTCCGTAATCCTGTTACTTTTTACTTATCTTCATTGTAATTTCTTTACTCTATTCGTATTATACATTTTTTTCCTTTTATCCGCTATAATCTGCAAGGTAAGTTGCATTTTTCATCTATAACATGCAAAAAAACCGAAGTGTTTTACATCACACTCCGGTTTTCTATCATTCTTTTCAGTTTAAAACATCGTATTAACTCTGTTTTGGAATTATTCTGCTAAAGCCTGGCTTGCTGCATCAGCATCAAAAAGTAATCCGCCAAGAGTCTCTAAATCTGCTGCGCTAGGTGTCCAATACTCATCTACAATTTCAACTTTAACAGTTGTTGTAGCTGCTTCATTGTAAGTAACATTTGCATAAGCTTCATCAAGGCTGACTTTTAATAAATCAACAAGCTGTGTCATCATTTCTTCGTTAGATGGAACTTCTTCACCAGCTGCAGCTGCTTCTGTCCACTCAGTCATTAATGCTTCTGTATCTTCCTCGTAGATTGCGATTGCAGGAACATATAAATTCATCTGCTCATAAGTTACAGTTACAACGTAAGAACCATCATCCTGTTTCTCAGCTTCGCCTACAGTATATTTTGCACCTGCAAGGATTTCAGCAAAAGTTTCTTCGAAAGCTGCTTTCTGCTCATCTGTTGCATCTAAACCATAAAGGTATGAATCAACGATTTCTGTAAGACCTTCCTGATAAACTTCTGCAGATTCTTCTGCTGTTCCAACTTCTAACTCAACAAAACCTGTAGAATCATTCTTATAAGAATTATCTAACACTGCTTTCAGATATGCGGAAGCATCAAAAGAGTTTCCACAACCTCCAAGTAAACCAACTGTCATTACACATGCTAACATAGCTGCAATTTTTTTCATATTTTCATCCTCCCTTTTTTACATGGATAGCCATCCAAGGCACGATTCTATCAGTTGAGGAAATATTTGTCAACGTTTTTTTTATTTTGGTATTCCATATAGGCAAAAATAAATTATCATGGAAAGCAAATCGATTGTTAGAATAACACCCGCTATTATTCCTGCTATTTTCAGACCCTTTCCTGCTTTTCTCTTATTTTCTTCTGTCAAAACCTTTTCTTCCAAAGCATTCACAAGTTCTGAATTTATTGCTGTTTTTTTCTCAGTTTTTTCACTTTCAGATGACTTTTTTCCAAGCATTAATTCATCCAGTGATACCTGAAAAAGTTCGCTGATAGCAATCAACTTCTCCATATCCGGTGTGGAATCTCCAATTTCCCATTTTGAAATGGTCTGTCTGGTAACATTCAATCTCCCTGCAAGTTCTTCCTGCGAAAATCCTTTTTGTTTTCGAAGTTCATATAATCGATTACTGAATTCCATCTTTTTTCCTCCATTTAACGTTTCAAATGCTTATTTCGCCTTTTTCCATCTTAAGATAAGAGCCATTGCTGCAATCGCTAAAATCACAGTTGTCAAAATGCTTGCTTCTAATCCATACGCTCCACCGTTTATCATACTACATTTATCTACTTCAAAGCAAAGGATTCCTGTTGTACCTGACTCACTTCCACTTAATGTCAAGCCAAAGACACCATAAAGCAGAAAGTTCCATATACTATGCAAGCCACAAGTAGCCCAGATATTCGCCCGATATAATCTAAGGACAGAGAAAATAATCGATATCAGAGCCAGATTGACTATGCCAGTCATTGCATATTTTGTTTCTGCTTCAAAAAGTGTGGAAAAGTGCGGAAATGCAAAAGCTAATGCACTAAGCAAGATAGCTGCATAAGCTGGCACTTTTTTCATAAGAGTAGTCTGCAAAAAGCCACGACATAAGGCTTCTTCTGCGGCTCCTTGAATCATAAAACCTAAAAGCAGTGCAATTGTATAACCCCAATTGATATTTTTATTTACTGCTGTAAAAGATATATCCCCAACAAGAAGTGTCACTCCAATAATTGCACCCAGTAAAACAACGGCAGCCAAAACGCCCAACACATAATCTGCTATCTTTTTGTCAAAGCCAAGAGACTGTATACTACTCTTCTCAATCCCTTTCCAATATACGATTGCCATAAGAAGATAAATGATAAAGCCAAAATATTGTATTAATGTCGCTATCTCTCCACTTGGCATTCCACCATGTAAAGGATCATAACCTGCAGCCACCAATCCGGCAATAATAACAGCTTCTCCCAAAATTCCCGAAACAAAATATAACACAAGAAATGCCAGCATTTTTTTCACAATATAAACAGCTGTCGGCATTTCCTCCATGTTATTGAATGGACTAATCCATTT
The DNA here is from genome assembly GCA_017623295.1 of Lachnospiraceae bacterium. Taxonomy (GTDB): domain Bacteria; phylum Bacillota; class Clostridia; order Lachnospirales; family Lachnospiraceae; genus UBA3282. The sequence goes on from JAGAPK010000003.1 coordinate 20,230, forward strand.
AAAAACTTTTCTTATTTCTTTCATTGTTAAGACCTCCCGGTTAAATGTTTTTGATGATTTTATTCTATAAATTTTCTCAAAAACACTCCACCAATCCGGCTTAACAATTTGTCAACGAGTGCTGTCAATTACGTTAACTATGGTTGCGAACCCCCATTTGACACCGTTTTAGCAAACCACTATAATGTTTCTAAAAAACAGTATCTACATATTCAGAATACTTTTCATTTAAAATACTTTTTAGGAGATATTTATGCCTAACATCATTGAAATAACCGACTTTGCAGCACCAGAACTGGATATTTACGCCCGACTCTCGGAAGCCCAGTTACTCAATCGACATGAACCCGAAAAAGGTCTGTTCATTGCCGAAAGCCCAAAAGTTGTTGAACGCGCGCTGGATGCCGGTTGCGTTCCGGTTTCCCTTTTATTAGAAAAAAAGCATATTGAAGGAGAAGCTCGCGAAGTCATTGCACGTTGCGGTGATATTCCTGTTTACACTGCCGAGTTTGATGTTTTGACACAATTGACCGGATTTCAGTTAACTCGTGGCGTATTATGCGCAATGCTGCGCCCGAAGCTGCCGACTGTGGAAGAAGTATGCCGCGATGCACGTAGGATTGCCATATTGGAAAATGTCATGAACCCTACTAATATTGGTGCCATTTTCCGTTCTGCTGCCGCCTTAAATATGGATGCGATTCTGCTTACACCGGCATGCAGCAATCCGTTATATCGCCGCGCAATCAGAGTCAGTATGGGAACTGTTTTTCAGATACCCTGGACCTTTCTTAATGATGATTCCTTAGCATGGCCACATCAAGGCATGAACCTTCTGCAAAATCTGGGATTTAAGACCGCCGCTATGGCATTGAGTGACCAATCCGTAAGCATAGATGACCCACAGCTTATGGCAGAAGAAAAATTAGCTATCATACTGGGAACGGAAGGGGATGGTCTGGCCGCATCTACTATCGCTGACTGTGATTACACGGTGCGTATTCCTATGTCGCACGGGGTAGATTCTTTGAACGTTGCAGCCGCCAGTGCAGTTGCTTTCTGGCAGTTAGGGAGACATTAAATCTATATAAATAATTAGAATTATGATATATTTATAGTTCAATCATACATTTATAGAATCACTGTGAGGAATCTTATGGACACACAATCATTGCAGACTTTTGTTGCTTTAGCTGAATATCGAAATTTTACCAAGACTGCTGATTCTCTTTTCATCGCACAGTCTACGGTTACTAACCGTATCGCAGAGTTGGAGAAAGAAATCGGGAAACAACTTTTTGCCAGAAATAAAAGAAAAGTGACCTTAACTGCCGAAGGTGAGGCCTTCTTAAGCTATGCCAAAAGAATTATTGAGCTTTCCGAAGCTGGTATTCAGGAAATTAACGCAATCAAAAAATATACCGATACGATTCGTATCGGCTCTACAAATACTATTTATGAATGTCATCTTTTCCCACTGATTAAGGACTATATGACAAAATATCCCGAACAGGCTGTAAAAATTACCATTACACATTCTACGGATTTGGTACAGGCCATTCAGGATAATTTAATGGATGTCGTTTATTCTTACATTCCGTTCTATCATGCCGGTTTTGACTGTCAGGTCTTTGCAACAGACAATCTGGCACTTGTTACCAGCTATCAGAACAATGCATACAATCATGGCATTTCACAGGAAGATCTTGTACATGCAAACTATTTGTATTGCAATTTTGCTCTGCAAGAGGTCGGTCTTTTTATTAAAGAATTGTTTCCACCTCATCATCAATTCGGATTTGAAATTGATAACAGTACGAAACTGATTCCTTATCTGATTGCATTTAACGGCATTAGTTTTGTGCCGGAAAGCATTGCTGCGCCTTACATTAAGGAGCAGAAACTCAAACAGATTCCGTTGCTGGATTTTGAAGCACCCAAAATTAATTGTTATCGGATTACACACAAAAATAGTCCTCACTTTTTATAAAAGCGAGGACTTAGCATTTTATCATATTATTTTTCTAATTCTTCTCTATGCTATCATCGACATCTCATATGCCTGAATCGCTCTCTGCATCTGATAAGTAGAATTCTGCATCTGGTAAGAGGAATCCTGCATAAATTCTTCGCCGTCTGCTGAAATAGTCACATTCCCGTCTATCGGTTCAACTCCATCCGGAAAAATCTTCGCTGCACGCTTGTAACCTTCGCTCATCTGTTGCTCCAGAACACTATCAAAATCAAGTGTTTCTCCAACATCTAACGGATTCTGATTGTCCTCCTGTACAAGACCGGAATAATCAACCTTCTGGTCAAGAACATCATCCGAAATTCTGGATAATTTATCCATACTGTCTGCACTTAGAACATTCGCATTATATACATATGTTGAATAAAAACTTCCAATTCCACCGATTCTCATGTGATTACTCCTCTCCTACCTCGATTAGATTCATTATAACTGTATTTCCATAAAAAAACAAGACATACTATGTTCTATTCTACTTCTTCTGCATCCACATCTACTGCTTCTTTTTCCTGCCTTAACACTTTGGCATTATGCGCAACTCTGGAAACAATCCATATATCAGAAACACCATCATATACCAGAAAAATACCGATTGCGCGAACCAATGTATCCACTGCTGCAAAAGGATTAACAATAAGCACAATTCCAAATCCAACCGTTACTAAGCCCAGTACCAGCGCAATCCACCATTTATCATACTGTCCCTTGCACAATTTCACGGTCTGCTGCAAATTATTGATTCCGTGCATCACAATAATAATACCTACCAGAATCGGAACCATAGCAATAATTTTCTCCGGACTTGTGAAAATCCAGACACCAATGACGGTAATAATAATCCCGACAATCAGATTTATCTGTGAAAAAAGACTTCCATCCCTGGAATAAACATAACCAAACAGCTTGCTCACTCCCATAATAACAAGAACTGCTCCAATGGCACGACAAGCTATCTGTACCGTCATTCCCGGCCAGATAATAAGTACAGCACCTGCAATAACGCACAAAGCCGCCGATACAACCACGTTTGCTTTAATTTTCTTCAAAATATTCTCCATTTTTCTCTTCCTCCGCTATCCTTTTTCCCTGCTGCCACATAACAATATCCCGGCATTTCCGATAAATAATATATCCCAATACAGCACCGAAACAATTCAGGATAATGTCATCTACATCAAATGCTCCAAAAGCACTGAAAAGCTGAAAAATCTCAATACCCAGAACGAAAACAAAAACATTTAGAAATACATCCGGAAAACTATTTCTTTCTGCCCTTACCATTGGAAACAATATTCCAAATGGTACAAAAACAAGTATATTTCCCGCCAGATTTTCAAAACTATTCAATTTATAGGCATAGTCTATATACATTTTAATTGTTTTGAAAGGAATAAAATTGGCCGTTTCAAGCCCTTCCAACACAACACCTCTTTGCCATGTCTGCACAATCGCATAGAGTTGCTTAAACGGATGTTTGAAGATAATCACCTTTAACACAAATAAAATATAAATAGCAAAAAAGATTTTTATCTTTTTTTGCACTGGTATTCTCCTTCATACTTAACCTGAACTAATGTTAATCCTTTTGCCGGCACCAAATAGCCTGCCTTCTCTCTGTCTTTTGCCTCTATAATTGCTTCCATCTCTTCCGGCTTTCTTTTGCCAAGTCCGACTTCAATCAGCGTTCCTGTCAAAATGCGTACCATATGATACAAGAAACCATTTCCAGTATAAGTAAGTATCAGTTTGTCACCCTGTCTGTCAATCTGTATGGAATCAATGGTGCGAATTGTGGATTTTTTTCCTTTTTTTGTCGAGGTAAAAGATTTAAAGTCGTGCGTTCCTTCCAGATAAGATGCTGCATGGCGCATCGCCTCTACATCCAATTTTTCCTCTAATTGATAAGCATATCTTCTATCAAAAACAGACGGAATTTTACTGTTTATAATCTGATAACGGTAAATCTTTCCTTTGGCATTCAGACGACTGTGAAAACGTTCCGGTACTTCTTCTACCAATACAACTGCGATATCCTCCGGCAGATATTCATTCATATAATCCAGAATTTCCTCCGGCGTTTTCTCCGTATCTGCATGAAAATTCGCTATCTGTGCCAAAGCGTGTACCCCTGCATCCGTTCTGCCGGAGCCTTGTATTTCAACCTTCTGCCCGCACATTTTCGAAAGTAAAGTCTCCAGTTTGCCCTGAATGGTATTATCTGTACTTTCCTGCCGTTGCCAGCCTTGATAGCGAGTCCCTTCATATTGTAAAGTCAATTTGAAATTACGCACTTAGGCAACCTCCCAAGGATTTTCCTGTCCTTCTACAAAAAGCTTACAGCTAAGCAAGGAATCCCGGACTACGGTTTCTACACAGTTATCCGTGTAAAATGCCATGTGATGGGAAACCGTAACATTTGGAAAACCTCTTAAAATAGCAAGTTCCCTATTATTTAATATATCCGATTTGTGGTCATAATAGTATAAACCAAATTCATTTTCTACAACATCCAGACCTGCTGCACCGATTTTACCGGACTCAATCGCAGAAATAAGGGCTTCCGAATCAATCAAAGCACCTCTTGCGGTATTGACGATAACCACTCCGTCTTTCATTGTCGCAATGCTTTTTGCATCAATAATGTGATAATTCTGTTCGGTCAACGGCGTATGTAGTGTGATAACATCTGCCTGTGCAAAAAGCTGTGCTAGCGGAACATACTCTGCATACTGCTTCACTTCTTCCTGCTCATACAAATCATACGCAATCATTTTACAGCCAAAGCCGGACAAATCCTGAATTACGGTTCTGCCGATTCTTCCGGTTCCGATGACTCCAACGGTCAAATCCTTCAGTTCTCTTCCCTGAATACCGGCAAGTGTATAATCCTGAATATTAGTACGCTCCATAATCCGTTTCATTTTACGAATCGACATCAGAATCAACATAACCGTATAATCTGCCACACCATTTGGTCCATAAGGTGCGTTTCCTACTTTAATACCAAATTCTTTGGCTGCCTCCAAATCAATATGATCATAGCCAATCGTTCTGGTTGTCAGATATTTGACTCCATTGTTATGAAAAGCCTCCAGTAACTCTCTCGTAATCTTGGAAGTGATAATATCCACACATTCACTTCCCTTTGTCAAATGCGCATTCTCCAGCGTTGGGGCATCCGCACACAGAACAAGTTCTATACCAAGTTCCTTTTCATAACGCAAAAACAACTCTTTCTCATCAAATTCTCTGCAATTATAAACCGTAACTTTCATGATTGTTTTTCCTCTTCTTCCAACTTTCGCTCGTAAGATTCCTTCACTTCTTCTTCATAGCTTGTCACGATTGCCCAGTCTTCCTCGCGAATCTTTCTGAATTTATTAAAACCGGCCAATAGAATTTTCAAGCTTTTCTTCGTTGTATCAAAAACCCCTTCTTCGTACAGGTTTAATATAATAATACCAATCGGCACTGCGAAAATCATACCAATCACACCGGCAGCCTGATAACCGATGTAAAGGAGGAAAATCGTAGGAATCGCATCCATTCCAATAGAATCTCCCACAATTTTCGGCTGAATAATCTGGCGGAAAAGCTGTCCCACGCACCAGATAATCAGAAGTCCTATTGCTCTTTTGTATTCACCGCTTAATATTTCAATAATTGCCCAAGGAATCATAACAGTTCCGGTGCCAAAAACCGGAAGCAAATCCAGAATCGCAATTCCCAGCGCGATAACTGCCGCATAGTCAATTCCAAGAATCAACAATCCGACAAGCACTACCATATAAACCCAAATCTCAATTTTAAACTGTGCTTTAAAATAACCGCCAACTGCATTGCGAAAGCTTCGTCTTACCATATCATAACGATAGTAAATCGAATCCGGTACATGCTTCTTCGCAAACTCCGATACATAATTTTTATCCGCTACAAAAAAGTACGAAGAAAGCAGACTCATAATCACTGCCATAAAAACATCCGGCAAATGTTTCGCAAAATTACCTACCCATGTAACGGTAGATGTTCCGAGGTTAATATTACTGATAAAATTAGAAAAATAGCCGCCCAGACCTTTGGTAAAGCTCATCAGTGTTCCCTGCAAGTCTTTCGGCAGACGTTTATAAACGCCTTCTAAATTTGCACCTACCCGATTAAATTCCTGCTCAATCTGCTCCCACAAAACAGGAAGTTCATCAATAAAACCTATGATCTCCCGAATTAGTTTCGCTCCTACTCCATATACAAGAAGCACGACACCTGCCAAAACTGCAACAATCACAAACGCTGAAACTGCTTTTCTTTTAATCTTAAATTTCTCTTCAAAGAAACGCACTAATGGCGAAGCAATCATTGCTATAATCCATCCAATGATAAAAGGCATAAAGAAAATGATTACCTTTGGCAAAACAAAAATACAAAATAAAATTGCGACTATGGCAGTCAATATATTTAGACTTACTTTAAAATATGTTTTTACGGATTGTTTCATAGCTTCCCCTTCTTAGCTTATCATCCTCAGTTTATCCTGCTTAGCTTATTCTTCTACACTTTCCATCATACCATCAATTAACTCATAAATATCGTCTCTTCCCTGTTTTGTCATGGATGAGTATGGTATGACAGTCGTGTCATCTTCAACTTGCAACGTGTCACAAATCAGTTTAATCTGTTTCGAAATCTGACTGCGCTTAATTTTGTCCAACTTTGTTGCAATAATTATCGGCTTATATCCTCTTTCCAAAATCCAGTCATACATAATGCAATCATTTTCCGAAGGTGCATGACGAATATCAATCAGAAGAAATACTGCTTTAATCATTTTGGACTGATGCAGATAATCTTCAATTAATTTTCCCCATTGTGCCTTAACCTTCTCATTTGCCGTAGCATAACCATAACCCGGTAAATCCACGAAATACATCTGATTGTTTACATTGTAATAATTGATTGTCTGCGTTTTGCCCGGCTGTGAACTGGTTCTCGCCAGTGATTTCCGGTTCATAAGACCGTTAATAAGAGATGATTTTCCCACATTACTCTTTCCCGCAAACGCAATTTCCATATATTGATTATCCGGAAGCTTACTGGTAATCCCACAGACCGTTTCCAAATTTACACTTTTAATAACCATACTGTCCTCCATGTACAATTTCTATATTGTTTATCATGCATTCAGTTCACAACCTATTTCACATTTATTCTTCTCTGCTCAAAGAAGATTTCTGCTTAAAGAATATTTTAACACATCTTCCATTGTTTCTACATAGTGGATTTGCATTCCCTTTTTAATTTCTAACGGAATTTCTTCCACATCTTTTTCATTTTTCTTCGGCACTAATACCGTTTCGATACCCGCCATCTTGGCCGCAAGCATTTTTTCCTTCAAGCCACCGATAGGAAGCACTTTTCCACGTAGAGTAATTTCACCTGTCATTGCTACTTTCGCGCATACCGGAATCTCAGTTACGGCAGACAAAATTGCCGTTGCCATTGTGATACCTGCCGACGGACCATCCTTCGGAACTGCTCCTTCCGGAATATGTAAATGGAAATCTGTTTCTTTGAAGAAATCGTCTTCAATACCATACTCTTTGCTGATAGAACGCACATAACTCAAAGCAATGATGGCAGATTCTTTCATCACATCACCCATTTGACCTGTTAGGTCAATCTCGCCTTTACCCGGCATTTTGTTGACTTCTATCTGTAATGTTTCGCCACCTACGCTTGTCCATGCCAAGCCTCTTACAATACCAACCTCATCTGTCTCATTTGCAGGATTTCTGTCATATTTTGGTTTCCCAAGGTATTGTGACAGATTTGAAGACGTTACCTTTATTTTCTTTTTACCATCCTGTAAAAAGGCTCTTGCTGCTTTCCTGCATATCTCACCCAGTTTACGTTCCAGTCCACGCACACCGGCTTCTCTGGTATAGAAATCAATAATGTCCCTAAGCGCACCATCAGTAACTTGCAGGATTTCTTCACTCAAACCATTTTGACTCAACTGCTTCTCCCATAAGTGCTCTTTGGCAATATGAAATTTCTCATTTGCGGTATAGCTGTTAACCTCAATAATTTCCATTCTGTCTAGCAATGGTCTTGGAATCGTTTCCGTAGTATTTGCCGTTGCAACAAACAGAACCTCAGACAAATCTACCGGAATTTCTACATAATGATCACGGAACTGATTATTCTGCTCACCATCCAATACCTCTAACAAAGCAGAAGAAGGATCACCTTTGTAATCGCTGCTTACCTTATCAATTTCATCTAAAAGCATCAGCGGATTCTTCACACCAGCCTGCTTCAAACCGGTTACAATTCGCCCCGGCATAGCGCCCACATAGGTTTTGCGATGACCGCGAATTTCTGCTTCATCACGCACGCCACCAAGACAAATACGCACATACTTCTTATTCAAAGATTCTGCAATACTTCTTGCAATCGATGTTTTACCGGTTCCCGGAGGTCCCACAAGACAGATAATCGGGCTGTCGCCCTTCTTTGTCATGGCGCGAACTGCCAGAAATTCCAGCACACGCTCTTTCACTTTCTCTAAGCCATAGTGCTGTTCTTCCAGAATCTGCTGTGCACGGTTAATATCCAGATTATCTTTCGACATCTTATCCCAAGGCAATTCCAACAAGGTTTCAATATAGGCACGTTCCACTGCACTTTCTGAACTGCTTCCCGACACACTTTTGAAACGCGAAATCTCTTTCTTAATTTTCTCTTTGACTTCTTTACTCGCTTTCAATTTGCCAAGTGCTTCTTCAAACTGCTCAATATCAGAAAAAGAATTGTCATCCCCAAGTTCCTCTCTGATATAACGCATCTGCTCCCGCAAAATGTAATCTCTTTGATTCTTATCTAATCTGGCTTTGACTTGTGTAGTCAACTTTGTTTTTACTTGACTAATCTCTACTTCATTTGCCAGAATTCCTGTTAAGACCTCAAATCGCTCTGTCAAATCATAAGCACTCAATACCTGCTGTTTCTTCTGAAAAGATAATGGAATGTTGATGGTAATCTGATCCAACAATTTTCCAAGATTCGTACTTTCTTCTACCTGACGGCTGATAGTACCTGCAATTTTCGGGAAACAGGCCGCATACTCTGCAAAAATATCTTTTACTGTGCGAAGCATTGCTTCCTTCTCCATTTCATCTATACTTCCATTGTCTTCCTGCACTTCATTGACTTCAGAAGTCAAGTATTCCGCATTCTCTAAAAAAGACTTTATTTCTACTCTCTTTATACCTTCAATCAATACTCTAACCATCTGCTTAGGTAATTTTGTCACCTGTTTTACCATTGCTAAAGTACCGATTGGATAAACCTGTTCAAAAACAGGATTGCTTTCATTAGGATCTTTCTGTGTCACTACAACAAGCTGCTGGTTTCCCATCATTGCCTGCTCTACTGCTAAAATTGACTTTTCACGACTCAAATCAAAGTGAATAATCATGTCCGGCAATACGGTCAGACCTCGTAATGCTACGGTCGGAATCCCTTCACTCTGTATTTTCTCATTAGTTAATTCTTGATTTAATATTTCTTCCATTTCATCACCAAAAACTGTTAATATTCAAATACTAGAAAACGCCGCCCATGTTTCTGGCGGCGTTTCATATCATAGGTCACAGCCCTTCACATATTACATGCCCTGTGCCTGTAAAGTTCTGTCACGATAACGGACAAGAGGCTTACTTTTGCCCTCTACCGCATCTTTTGTGATAATACATTCTGCAATATTATCATCCGATGGAATTTCATACATAACATCCATCATAACGTTTTCCATAATAGAGCGAAGTCCTCTGGCACCTGTTTTTCTCTCATATGCCAGTTCTGCGATCGCTTCGACAGCATCTTCTTCAACGCTCAATCTAACTTCGTCAAATTCAAACAGCTTACGATACTGCTTGATTAAAGCATTCTTAGGCTCTTTCAAAATTCTGATTAATGCTGCTTTATCCAGTCCTTCCAAAGTAACGGTAATCGGCACACGCCCAATAAATTCCGGAATCAGACCAAACTTCATCAAATCCTGTGGTGCTACTTCTTTCAGAACTGCACCGATATCTTTACTGCTTTTTTCGGCAATCTGAGCATTAAAACCGATAGAATTTCTATCAAGTCTCTCTTCTACAATTTTCTCCAGACCATCAAAAGCTCCACCGCAAATAAACAGAATATTGGACGTATCAATCTGAATCAATTCCTGATGAGGATGCTTTCTACCGCCCTGTGGTGGTACACTGGCAACCGTTCCTTCAATAATCTTCAGAAGTGCCTGTTGAACACCTTCACCCGAAACGTCTCTCGTAATGGAAACATTTTCACTTTTCTTAGTAATCTTATCAATTTCATCAATATAAATGATTCCATACTGCGCACGCTCGATATCATAATCTGCTGCCTGAATCAGCTTTAACAAAATATTTTCAACGTCTTCGCCAACATAACCTGCTTCGGTAAGTGTGGTTGCATCGGCAATGGCAAAAGGTACATTGATAATCTTCGCCAATGTCTGTGCCAGATATGTCTTACCGGAACCGGTCGGTCCAACCATGATAATATTACTTTTCTGTAATTCCACACCATCATCATCCTGTGGTGCTGTCACTCTTTTATAATGATTGTATACGGAAACTGCCAGAACTTTCTTTGCTTCTTCCTGTCCAATCACATAATCATCCAGAAATTTCTTGATTTCTACCGGTTTAAGAAGATTAATTTCCACTTCTTCTACTTCCGTTTCTTCCTCATATTCTTCCTCGATGATATCCGCACAGATATCTACACATTCATCACAAATATAGACACCTGCAGGACCGGCAATCAATTTTCTTACCTGATCCTGAGTTTTATTACAAAAAGAACATCTTACTTTATCGTCAGAATTTCTTCCTGCCATTGTTCAATAACCATGCCTTTCTTAGTTATTTCGCAGCCTCGACATGATTGGTAATAACACGGTCAATTAACCCGTAAGCAAGAGCTTCTTCTGCGGATTTCCAGTTATCACGTTCTGTATCCGCTGCAATCACCTCATAATCCTGTCCTGTGTTTTCAGCCAAAATCTTATTTAACTTTTCTTTGGTCTGCAGGATATGTTTTGCTGCAATCTCAATTTCAGTTGCCTGACCCTGTGCTCCACCAAGTGGCTGATGAATCATAATCTCTGCATTTGGAAGTGCCATTCTTTTGCCTTTAGCACCACCTGCAAGTAAGAACGCACCCATGCTGGCTGCCATACCGATGCATACAGTAGAAACATCACATTTGATGAACTGCATAGTATCGTAAATTGCCATACCTGCTGTAACAGAACCGCCCGGACTGTTGATATAGAGATGAATGTCCTTCTCCGGGTCCTCAGACTCTAAGAATAACATCTGTGCAACAACAAGGCTTGCTGTTGTTTCGTTTACTTCCTCTCCTAAGAAAATGATTCTTTCCTTTAAAAGTCTTGAATAAATATCATAAGAACGTTCCCCTTTTGAGGTCTGTTCAATGACATAAGGTACTAATGCCATAATAATTCCTCCATTTTATTCTAATATTGCCATAATTTCCCTTTACTAAAACATATTATAGCGCTATTAAAATAATTCTGCACGAATCAGCTTCAAATTTAAGAAAAACTTTATACTATTTATTATTTGTTTTCTTTTGCTTTTTCTACTACGAATTCAACAGCTTTCTTTACTGCGATGTCCTGCATAATGTTTTTCTTTTCTTTTTCACCAAGCAGTTCTTTTACCTTTGCAACATCCATCTGGTAAACTTCTGCCATTGTTTCCATTTCTTTCTCGTAGTCTTCTTCTGTTGCTTCAATCTTCTCTGCTGCAACAACTGCTTCCAGAACTAATCTGGATTTAATTCTTTCTTCAGCCTGTGGTTTTACCTGTTCTACCATCTGCTGATAGTTTGTTCCTGTAAACTGGAAGTACTGTTCCATAGAAAGACCCTGCATTGTAATTCTCTGAGCGAATTCATCTACCATCTGTCTCTGCTGTGTTTCTAACATAGCTTCCGGAATTTCCATTTCAGATGCTTCTACGATAGCACTGATAACAGCTTCTTCTTTTGCATTCTTAGCATCTTTTGCTTTTTTCTCTTCCAGATTCTTCTTAACATCTTCCTTGTATTCAGCTAATGTTTCAAATTCAGATACTTCGCTTGCGAATTCATCATCTAATTCAGGAAGCTGTTTTTCTTTGATTTCTTTTACAGTACATTTGAAAACTGCTGCTTTGCCCTTTAAATCTTCTGCATGGTAGTCTTCCGGGAAAGTAACGTTGACTTCTACTTCTTTACCGATTTCTGCACCAACTAACTGCTCTTCGAAACCAGGAATGAATGCACCGGAACCGATTGTAAGCGGATAGTTCTCGCCTTTACCACCTTCGAATGCAACGCCATCAACAAAACCTTCGAAATCGATAACAGTCATATCACCGTCTTTAACAGCTCTGTCTTCTACTGTGATATTTCTTGCATTGTTTTCTCTTTCTTTGTCGATTGCTGCATTAACTTCTTCTTCTGTAACTTCAACATCTACTTTATCAACTTTAACACCTTTGTATTTTCCTAATTTAACTTCCGGTTTTAAAGCAACAGTTGCTGTAAAGATAAAAGGTTTTCCTGCTTCAATCTGTGTAACTTCAATCTTTGGAGAAGATACGATATCTTCTTCACACTCATCCAATGCTTTTTCGTAAGCTGTTGGAATCAGGCTGTTTGCTGCTTCTTCATAGAAAACTTCTTTTCCATACATTTTTTCAACCATCTGACGCGGTACTTTACCTTTTCTGAAACCAGGAATGCTAATCTGGCTTTTCTGTTTCTGGTAAGCTGCCTCAATTGCTTTTTCTAAATCTTCTGCGCTTGCTTCAATAGTAAGCTTCGCCATGTTCTTTTCTAATTTCTCCACCTGTAAACTCATAAATCGGTTTCCTCCTTCAATTACCTCTGCAACATATATCATTTCATCAGGGACTCCTATAAAAATCCCTAGTCACAGTCATTTTAAGATTATAGCACAAACGTTAGGAAAATACTAGCATTTCTTTCCGTAAATCACTTTTGAAGTAATCCCGTTTAACATTCCTATCTTTCCGGACAAGGCACTGATTTGTTTTTCAGGTGCATCCATCACAATACTTATCACGTTCATTTTCTTTTTGCTATAAGGAATACCCATTCTTCCGATAATATATTCAGCATAATCATGTAAAATCTGATTCAGTCTGTCAATTTCCTCCGGATTCTCCACAATAATTCCAAGTAACGCTACCCTTGTTTCATTTTCCATATTTGTCCCCCTACAACTCAATCTTAATCCCCTGCAGCAACTTAACATCTGCCTCCTGATGTGTTGTTACAAGCAAAGTCCTTCCTTCCAGTTTCTTCAATATATATAACGCTGTTTTTCTGCGATTTTCTTCATCCAATCCCGTAAAAGGTTCATCCATAATAATCACTTCGGCACCGGAAAGCATCGTCCGCAAAATTGCACATCGGCGTTTCATACCGCCACTTAATTCTTTGACCGGTTTGTCCAGGCAATCCTCTGGCAAAATCTGACCTGCCTCCTGCCGCACCATTTCGGCAACACTCTGTCTCACCATTCCGGTAGTTCCCTGCCGCGCCATTCCGGTAGTTCCCTGTTGCGCGCTTCTGGTTAACATAACATTTTTTATTACATCGTATTCTTCGCATAATCTGTCTTCTTGAAAAACCATTCCCACTCGCCCGGCAAGCCCTTCAATACTACCATTATCTGCCTTTTCAATCTGATTAAGCAGTCGAAGCAATGTGGTTTTTCCGCTGCCGGAGGGTGCCATCAGACAATATCTTCCACCTTTTTCCAAAGTTATCGAAAAATTTTCGAGCACTTTTTTCTCTCCATATGATTTATCTACATTACAAATACGAATTGCAGTTTCTTTTTTCGCATTTGCTGCATTTGTCATATTTGCCGCATCGTCCTGTGTTCTACTGCCTTTTCCCGCACTTTTTATATTTCTGTTTTTGCTGATTGGATATGGCTTCCATTCCGTAAATTTTTCCACCAGATATAATACTGCTTTTTCAAAAAAGAAGCTCAACAGGACAATGCTCAATGTCCATGCAAAAAGGCCTGCTGTGTCCAAATAAATCTTAGACATATACAAACGCTCACCAAGTGAAAATTCCGGCATACCAATAACTTCTGCTGCGACCCCCGATTTCCAGCTCATACCAAGCGAAATTTTCAAACAGCTGGTAAGATAAGGCATCAATGCCGGACGGTAAATATAACAGAACCGATTCCATCCCTTTATCTCAAATACATCTGCCATCTCTAAAAGTTGCTTATCCGTACTTTTCAAACCAGCTATTGTATTGACATAGACATTGGGAAAAACAATCAAAAAGCTAATAAAAAAAGACAGTCGTGCAGAACCAAACCAAATCAACAAAAGTACGACAAAAGATGCCACCGGAATGGATTTGAGAGTTACCATAACCGGCGCCAATATTTCTTCCAAAACAGTATAACAATAACTCAATGCTCCCAAAAGAAGTCCACATAAAAGGGCCAGGAAAAATCCCAGCCCAATTCTGCCTAAAGAATAAATAACAATTTTTAAGAAATCGGGTCTGGTGATATTTTCCAAGAAAGCCTTGCCCACCTGCCAGGGTCCTACCAAAAGGATGTTATTATCCATAACATACGCTACAAGTTGCCAGATGCATAGCCAAAATAAGATTATTACACTTTTTCGCAATAAGCTTTTCTTCTTATTATATTTCACGATTCACCCCGATATTTTTTATAAAACTATTTGCATACAAATCTCGTACTTCTCTTTATGTTAAAAATACATATTAAAAATTCATGTTTAAAATTACTGAATATAATAGAAATCATCAGCAGGCAGGCTACCGCCTACGGAAGATGCATCCTGATTGAACAGAACTTCCAGATAACCGGAAAGCGCTGTTTTCATATCTTCGCCATCAATATAAGTAATGTTACATTTCGGCATAGCTTTGGCAGCAACCGGTGCTTTTTCAATAATGCCTTCTGCTGCTACTAATTCTGCTGCAGCTTCTACATTTTCATTTGCATAAGCAGCGCTTGCTTCATGTTCTTCCATGAATTTGGCTACTGCTTCCGGATTTTCTGCTAAAAATTCATTCCGAACAACTGTAACGCCTGTTACCAGACTACTTCCACCTTCACCCTGAACTGCATTCCACTCAGCATTTAAATCCATTACAACAGTCAATGCTTCATTCTGAATACAAGCTGCTGTTACGAAAGGCTGTGGTAATACACCGATTGCATCCGGATTTTCAGCAAGCACTGCTGCTACTTCGGTTGCTTCAGATTTATATTCTAAAGTCACATCATCGGTTGTCATACCGTTTTCTGTCAAAAGGTACTGTAAAACATAGTCCGGTGTTGTTCCTTTTCCGGTCAGATAAATCGTTTTTCCTTTCAAATCAGTCATTGTCTGAATAGAAGAATCGCCGGATACCATATAAAGAACACCTAATGTATTGATATCAATAACAGAAACGCCGCCTTCTGTTTTATTGTATAAAACACTTGCCACATTTGCCGGAACAAGCACAATGTCCATCTCTCCGGAAATCATCTTAGGAAGCAGTTCATCTGCTGCTGTTGCCATAGTAAAATTATAGTTATTTGCTGCTTCACCATTTTTCGCTTGATCCATCAGATAAACAAGTCCGATAGAAGTAGGTCCTTTTAATGAACCAACATTGATATCAACAGCTTCATATGCTGCTTCTGCTGTTTCTTCAACTGCTTCTTCATCTGTAACTTCTTCAGATTCTGTTGTTTCTTCAACTTCTGTTGCAGTTTCATCTTCTGCTTCTACCTCAGTTGCCTCTTCCTCAACAGTTTCAACAGTTTCCTCTGTTTCAGTATTTTCTGCTGCTTCTTTTGTCTCTGCACTGCCACATCCCATCATCAGAGAAGCGCAAAGTGCAAGACTCATCATTACCGCTACTACTTTCTTTTTCATAATAGTTCTCCTTTGCATATATTTCTCGTGGTTGTCCACAACGGTTCCTACGCTTTTCCTACTTACAAGCACTTCTCCCTTACATAAAAAAAGCGCACCCGACAAAGGCACACTGATTTACAACATATAGAGTCTACGCGGCCTTTCCTCTCAGAACGAATCTTCGAGTGTCAGAATCATGTCATGATGCATCGTCAGGACGAACCTTCCGAGTTATCGAATCTATTTTACTATATTATATCCAAAAAAACAACCCGCCTGTTTCCAAGCGGGTCATTCTTATTTTCCAGAAACAGAAATGATGTTATTTCATCTGTTCTTCCTGTTTCTTAATCATTCTACGAACCATTTCACCACCGATAGAACCGGCTTCTCTAGATGTTAAGTCACCATTGTAACCTTCTTTTAAGTTAACACCTAATTCAGATGCAACCTCTGTTTTGAAACGATCCATTGCTGCTTTTGCTTCTGGAACTTCTACTCTATTAGTTTTGTTACTTGCCATTTTCTTTCACCTCCGAAAATACATTTCATCTTTTATCTATTTTTATCTATATTTGAGATAAGCAACGCGTGTTCGCATCACTTATCTTGATGTTAGTATGAGCGGATTGAAAAAAATTATTTTGGTAAGTTTTTCTAATAGAAAACAATTTTCTAATAAACCTGTTTCCTAATAAACCAGTTTGCCTTTCATTTCCTCAGCTGCTTCTTTTCCTTTTAACTGCTCTAAGATTGCAAGTCCAAAAGGAATCGCCGTTCCCATTCCACGACTTGTAATAACATGTCCATCAACAACTGCCGGCTCTTTCTTCACATTGGCACCTTCCAGATGACTTTCAAAGCCCGGATTTGCACAAGCATTTCTGCCTTTTACCATGCCTCTGTGTCCGAAAATACTTGGTGCCGCACAAATAGCTGCCACATATTTTTCTTTTGCATAAAAATCTTCCACCTGTTTCATCAAAGGTTCAAATGCTTCCAGATTGGTTGTTCCCGGCATGCCACCCGGAAGGACAATCATATCGTTTTGTTCAAAATCAACTTCTTCAAATAGTTTGTCCATTTCTACTGTAATTTTGTGAGAACCTGTTACTTTTTTCTCCCCTGTAATAGAAACCATATCAACTTCAATTCCTGCCCGGCGCAGAATGTCTACTACAGTCAATGCCTCAATTTCTTCATAACCCGGTGCAAAAAAAACGCTTACTTTACTCATCTTTGTTTTCCTTTCTTATATTTAGATTTAATTTTTCGCAAGTAATATCTTTTGGAAGTGTTTTTATATATTTCAAATATCTCTTACAATTATCTGCTTCTTCTTTATTATAATCAAAATCCAGATTCTTTGCTACCCATTGTGCCGATTCATCCATCAAATCACACATTTCTTCCGTTGCATACCAGATATCTTCCACCCGATAACCTGCATAAGTGTGTAAAAAACGCTGCCATTCCTCATCCGAAATCAATCGATATAAATATTTCCCAGATTTGCCAATGCTGCACCTAAAATCATGCAAAATTCCTGCTTTCCAAGAAAGCACTTTTACCAATTGGGGACGGATGTGCATATTTATCATATCCTGTACATAAGGAATTTCCTCTCGCCAAAGACCTTTCCCTACATTATCCAGACACCACCAGAACTCATTGCACACTGCCTTGAATTCTTCTTCGGATGGCTTCTTTACCCAATATGTCTGTTCAGAAGCTTCCGGTATTTTAGGCAGAAGACCGTTCTTGTCCAATAGAATTTCACACAAGCTGTCCTTGTCAATATCACGACATGCCGCTTCCAATGTCTGTACATGCAAATCTAATCGATTTCCGTCTGCAAACTGAATCAACCATCCGTAAAACTCCTCCGTTGAGTCAGTTGCGAAAAAGCCTTCATCCGGATACTGCATAAATAATCGTTGTCCAAATCGGTCAATCCATGTTTTATCTTCTCGAAACGATTTTGTTTCCTTTACTACATATACAATGTCATAATCCCGAAAAATATCCTTCGGTGCATTCACATTTGTTCTGGAACCATTCATATAAACCGCAAGGATTCTGTCATCTTCTTTGGCAATAGTTAAAATTAGATTAAACATTTCGGATTCTGTACGCATAAACATTGCCTTTCACAATACAAAAAATCCACATAATCATTTGACTCTGTGGAAATTGTTTTATTTTAATCAAAGAATTATTGGTGGGTGTGCCTCTTCCCACATTTCTTTTGACCACTAGGGTGCGTAGCAGCACATTCTCTACTTCAACAATTCTTTGATAAAACTACCATTTTTATATTTACTGTTATAAAAATTTTACACTACAATCCCTTTTTTGTAAAGTAATCTATTCTTTTCGATTAACTTATTCATATTCTTTTCACGAATCCTATAAAATGTCATAACCGAATTTTTTAAATTACTTCCATCAGACTCCAAAGCAATGCGTACCACTACATTTATATTCATATCTGTTCCCATTTTAATCATATATATGGTGCCCTCATGCTTTTCATCCGTAATAATTAAATCAGGATCCTGGATATTTTCATTGATATATTTTCTAAAAAACTGCCAATCTTGTGGGTGCCTTTTCTTAATATGTTTCATCCGTTCATACGTAAGAATAATTTCATCCGTCTGAAGTTTTCCAAAAACTTTCTCCAAAGGTTTCACACATATTTTTCCAAGTGAAATAAACACTATACCTCTTTACCTCTTTTATCCTATGTTCATCCAGTGCCATTGTTTTTACGTTGGGATTGCATTACACGATTTTACATTAAAATTAGACTTCACTTCTAGATATAATACATTGATATATAAAGAAATTCTTTAACAATATTAAAAAATATCTTTTTCATATATGCAATCATTTTATCAAAATTTCAATCTAATTAACATAAGATAAAATATATAAGAAGTATGGTTCAATATTTAATTCTTTTTCTAATTATTATCCTCACAATTTGCAGCATCAATCGCAATAACCAACATCATTCCTAATAATTCATCTGCCGGATTTGCAAAATCAATCACGTAGGTATCGCCCCAACTTAACAATTGTTTGGAAATATGTATGATGGAACTGCATCCGGAATACACATCGTAATCCCATCCAAGAAAATCACCTTCACAGCGCCAACCGTTATAATCAATCTCATATTTGGGTTTTAAGAAAGTGAATTTTTTCTGAATACTTCCGATTTCTCTTCCGCCAACCTCAATATTAAAAGTCGGTAAAAAAGTAAGCAATTTCTGCTTAATCATACCAATTTCATTATGATTTGCATCATACACATGAAGCTGATGTCCCAGTGCAATCAATTCGGCCTTTACAAAATATTTCTGATTCCCATTTTCATCATAAATATCATAAGAATCTGTCCACGAAAATACCCTTTGTTTAATTAAAAGTTTCATTTTAGTCCCCTTTACATTATTTATTGTTTTCTATTTTACCTCTTCCTATCAAATATCGCAAATAGTATAATAAATATAAATCAAATGACACTGGAGGATGTTTTTATGTCTTGGGGAATGGTATTTTTAACAAATGCACAAACCGGAATTACAGAGATTAGTAGAAAAAGCTGGTTGTTTTTGATTCTTTCGGGACTTGCCACAGGTGCTTCCTGGCTATGCTATTACAAAGCATTACAAGTAGGTGATGCATCCAAAGTTGTCCCAATTGATAAACTCAGCGTTGTGATTACGCTGATTCTTGCTTTCATATTTTTACATGAAGATTTCACAATGAAATCTTTAATTGGCTGTATCCTGATTGGTATTGGAACATTGATTATGGTTGTATAATATTATCTTTTGCTTTATGATAATCCTCCACTGAAACATCCAAAATTTTACATGCCTGTTCTAAATTTATATTCATGTTTTTCATAACTGCCTCAACACTATTTACAAGAGTTATCCAATTGCCCATTTCCATGCCTTTTTCTATGCCATCAAGTTTTCCCGCATCATACCCATCTTCAAATAATGTCTTTTTCACATATTCTTCATTGTATTCATAAATCGACATAGCGATTACCTCGGCCTTCTGTTTGTTGAGAATAATAAACGAATTTCCGTTAGAATTTCAATGCTATGTAAGCATCATAGCAACTTATGGATAAATCGTCAAGTAATATTTTACTATTTGATATCCTTTTGGTTATCCTATATAATTATATAATATTCTGTTATAAAGACTTTTATAAAAATTTTTCAAAAGGAGTCCCTCTATGGAAATCGAACGCAAATTTACAGTAAAGACCCTGCCGGTCAATCTGGAACAATACTCATTCCATCATATTGAACAGGCATATCTAAATACTGACCCAGTTGTCAGAATCCGCAAACAGGACGATGACTATTATCTTACCTATAAAGGAAAAGGGATGATGGCCCGCGAGGAATACAACCTCCCGTTAAATAAGGATTCTTACTATCATCTCCGTGAAAAAGCAGACGGAAATGTAATTGCTAAGAAACGATATCTGATTCCGATTGAACATCCGACATTTTCGTCAGATTATTCTGCTTCCATTGACCAAGTGAGTCTAACTGTTGAATTGGATATTTTTGAGGCTCCTTTCGAAAATCTTATTATTGCGGAAGTAGAGTTTCCAAATCAGGAAATGGCAAAGGCTTTTCTGCCGGTTGACTGGTTTGAGGATGATGTAACGCATAATCCCGAATATCATAATTCCAACCTAAGTAAGAAAACAATTTTATAAGTATACAAAAAACAATCCCATAATCATACAAAAAGAAAGTAATCTCGACTTTAAATGTCAAAATTACTTTCTTTTTTATCCTTCTCTAAATAGAACTTCCTATTCCAAAATCATTGTAAATTAACTTAATTTTGCTGTAGATTCTCTTTCCAAAAGTTCTGCTTCAAAAACAATCTGCTTATGTTCTTCTCTACCGGCAATTACTTCAAGTAACAAATGAATCGTTGTTAACGCCATATCCTCTACCGGCTGCTTAATCGTTGTCAGTTTTGGATTGTAGTATTCACCAAGAGAAATACCATCGTAACCGGCTACGGAAATATCCTCCGGAATCTTTTTACCTGCTTCTAAAATCGCTCTGCAAGCACCAATTGCCAAGGAATCGGCTGTCGCGTATATAGCTGTTACTTTTTCTCCGGATTCTAAAAGTTTCTTGGCTGTGATATAACCATTTTCCATCGAATAATGCTCGATTTCTTCCTCTACATGGCAAATCATCTTCGAATTAACAGTAAGATTATGCTCCTTAAATGCCTGTTCATATCCTTCCAGACGAAGCTGTCCTAACGGCTCTTTTGGATTTTCCGCAATAATCGCTATGTCACGATGTCCTAAATTCAAAAGATATTCCGTCATTTTTTTACTTTCCAGTCTGTCATCTACCGCAATATTGGAATAACTTCTTTTACTTTCTTTGTCAGACATACCCATTCCAATTGTACTGAATACAAATGGAACTGTCAGTTTGGCAAGTTTCTCTTCGGCATGATAAAAACCACCGCCCAGGAAAATAATACCACGAAGTCGTTTCTCTTTTACTAATTCTAAAGCCACATCTACTTCGTCTTCATGTGCCTCTACATGTCGAAGCACCAAAGCATATTTATGTTTCTGGGTTTCTTCTTCAATTATCTGAATCATATTGCTGAAAAAGGGGTTTGTAATACCTTTTACCAGTACCGCTATACATTTTGCATCTGTTCTTTTCAGATTTCTGGCACTGTTATTTGGAATAAAACCAGTTTCTTCAATTACATCCATTATCATTTTCCGGGTTTCCGGATTGATATCCGGGTGATTATTGATTGCTCTCGAAACGGTACTCACCCCAACGCCACACTGTTTCGCAATATCTTTTATGGTAATTTCAGCCATTTTCTACCTCGATTACAGCTTATTAAAAACTCCCCTAAAGTCTTCCATAAAGCTTTGTCATTTTTCTAATACGTTCTGCCAATTCTTCATCAAAGGCACCCGGAAGCATTCTCCACTTCCAGTTTGTACCTAATGTAGACGGCACATTAATTCTTGCTTCTGCTCCAAGTCCCAGATAATCCTGCATTGGAATGATACAAGTGTCAGATACGCTGGACATAGCTGCTCTTATGAACTCCCACTGCACATCCTTATTAGAACGAATATTGAGATATCTCTTTGCAAAAGCCTTATCACGTTTGTTCAAAGACTCATACCAGCCAAGTACTGTATCATTGTCATGTGTACCTGTATAAACTACACTGTTTGCAATATAGTTATGTGGCAGATAATCACTTTCTTCTCTGGAGTCGAAAGCAAACTGCAGAATTTTCATTCCCGGATATCCTGTTTTCTTTACAAGCTTTAATACAGAATCTGTTAAGAATCCTAAATCTTCTGCGATAACAACTTTCTTACCAAGTTTTTCTTTCATTGTTTTGAAAATATCATAACCAGGTCCCTGTTCCCATTTACCGAACTCGGCAGTTGGATCACCATATGGAATCGCATAATATTCATCAAAACCTCTGAAATGGTCAATTCTTACTACATCATATAATTCATAACAGTATGCAATACGTTTCATCCACCATGCATATTCTGTTTTCTTGTGATAGTCCCAACGATACAATGGATTTCCCCACAACTGACCGGTTGCTGAGAAAGCATCTGGTGGACATCCTGCAACTGCGATAGGAGTACAGGTATCATCCAACTGGAACAACTTCGGATTCGCCCATGTATCAGCACTATCAAATGCTACATAAATCGGAATATCACCGATAATCTGAATCTTTTTCTTATTAGCATATGCTTTTAATGCAGTCCACTGTTTTGCAAAAAGGAACTGCTGGAACTGATAAAACGCAATTTCTTCTGCATATTTCTCACGATATGCTGCAAGTGCACTTTCTTTACGAAGTTTGATATCTTCATCCCATTCAATCCAACTGATACCATCGAAAGAATTTTTCACTGCCATGTAAAGTGCATAATCGTCTAACCAGTAACTGTTTTTAGAAATAAATGCCTTAAAATCATCATTTTCTTCTATTTTGCTATTCTTAAAAGCTTTGCGAAGCACTTTAAATCTGGAATTATATATTTTCTCATAATCCACATATTCTGCATTGTCACCAAAATCGTACTGATCACAATCTTCTTTTGTCAGATAGCCTTCTTCAATCAATTCTTCCAAATCAATATAGTAAGGATTTCCGGCAAATGTGGAGAAGGACTGGTATGGTGAATCACCATACCCTGTCGGTCCCAGTGGCAACATCTGCCAATATGTCTGTCCTGCTTGTGCTAATAAATCTATAAAGGCATAAGCCTGTTTGGAAAATGTTCCGATTCCATACTTAGAAGGAATACTGGAAACGGGTAACAAAATACCGCTTTTTCTCATTTCTATGTCCCCCTGTAAATTCAGGTAATATTTTCAAAATTATTTTCAATTTTCGTTTTATTTTCTATTATCTTTATCTTCTAACCTTACCAAAAATCATTAGCCTTTAACTGCTCCGGCAATAACACCTTCAATGATGTATTTCTGGCAGCATAAGTAGAAGATAACGATAGGAATGATTGCTAAAATCAACATAGCCATCATAGCGCCCATATCTACAGAACCATATCCACCTTTTAAGTACTGAATAGCAATCGGAATGGTTTTATACTTTTTCAAATCAAGTACAAGATATGGTAACAAATAGTCGTTCCAAATCCACATTGCCTGTAAGATTGCAACAGTGATACAGGTTGGTTTCAAAACCGGCAATACAATCTGGAAATAAGTCTGAATCGGTGTACAACCATCAATCATAGCTGCTTCTTCAATTTCAAGCGGAATCGATTTTACGAAACCACAGAACATGAATACTGCGAGTCCTGCACCAAATCCCAGATATACAAGGATAATACCAAGTGGATTATCAAGTTTTAACATATCTGCGATTTTAGATAAAGTAAACATTACCATCTGGAATGGTACAATCATGGAAAATACACATAAGTAATAAATTGAGCTTGTAAACTTATTTTTTACACGTGTTATATACCATCCACACATGGATGTACATAATACAATTACAAATACGGAACCTACCGTAATGAATAAGGAGTTAAAAAACGCAGAGAAAAAGTCAATTTTCTCAATACCATTTATATAGTTGTCCAGGCCAACAAATACTTTGCCGGTTGGAATACTAAACGGTTCGTTACTAATGAATGATTTCTTTTTAAAGGAGTTAATCAATACAATAACAATCGGACAAACCCACAAAATAGAAATCAAAGAAAAGATAAATGTTAAAATACCGCCATGTTTTGCTTTTCTTACACCCATTACTGCTGTACCTCCTTCTGTCTTGTTGCTCCTAACTGGATAACGGCAATAATTGCAACCATAATAAAGAATACAACTGCTTTTGCCTGACCTACGCCTTCCCAACCAACTCGACCATAGAAGGTATCATAGATATTAAGTGCTAACATCTGAGATTTGTTGGAAGGAGCACCTGCTGTTAATGCGAGGTTCTGGTCAAATAACTTAAAGGAATTTGTTAAAGTAAGGAAGGAACAAATTGTAATAGATGGCATTACCATCGGGATAGTTACTTTTCTTAAAATCTGTCCGCTTGTTGCTCCATCAATTTTGGCAGCTTCAATTAATTCACCCGGAACATTCTGAATACCGGCAATATAAATAATCATCATGTAACCAATCTGCTGCCAGTTCATCAGGACAATTAAACCCCAGAATCCATATGTTGCAGAGAAAGTCAATGTACGTTCAAAATACAATAAAACACCATTTAAAATCAACTGCCAGATATAACCAAGTACGATACCACCAATTAAGTTTGGCATGAAAAATACTGTTCTGAAAATATTTGTACCTTTGATTCCTTTTGTTAAAAGCATTGCAATAGCGAATGCAATTACGTTAATGGTAATAACAGATACTACAGTAAACAGTGCTGTATACCAAAGTGCATGAACAAATGTTTCATCTGTAAAAATCTTTGTGTAATTATCGATTCCGATGAATTTTGCATCATTGATTGTTGTAAAATTACAAAATGATAAATATACACCTAAAACAAACGGAATAATAAATCCAATTGTGAATGCAATCAATGTCGGTAATGCAAAAATCGGGAAATATTTTTTGATTGACTTCTCCATATGACTTATCCTTTCTAACTATACCCACTTTTTTCTTGTTACTTTTCTATATTTTTTGAGAAAAAAGGGGTGAGTGATAAGCACTCACCCCATCAGTTACTTTTTTACTTCTTTGTAATTACTGATTTGCTGCTTCGTATTCTGTCTTCCATCCGTCAACGAATGCTGTTTCTACTGCACTCCATTCGCCTGTTCCCTGAGCATATTCAAGTAATGCATTACCTACATTATCTTTCCATGTTTCAGAAGGAATAGATGAGAAGTTCCATGATACTGCTGTTTTACCAGCTGCGATATATTCATCTGCTGCATTGATTAAAGGATTGCTTGCTGTATAACCATCATCAAATGTTGTGAATGGTGTAACGAATCCCATATCGTTTGCTAAAGAGTTTCTACCTGTATCAGATGTTACTACCCATGTTAAGAAATCAAGTGTTGCCTGAATATCAGCTTCAGAAGCATTTTTGTTTACACACCAGTAGTTTTCAGAACCTGTACAAAGACCCTGGTTCTCTTCGCCTTCAGCACCGATGTAGATAGGAAGCATTCCTAAATCATCATCTGTAAGACCATCCTGTGTGATGTTGCTGTATTCCCATGTACCATTCTGATAGAATACTGCCATACCTGTTGCGAATTCAGCTGCTGCATCATTACCAGTTTTGCTGGAAAGTAATGCAGGTGCACATGTAGAATCTGTGATATATAAATCCCAAATCTGTTTGTAGTTGTCTAAGTAAGTTCCTTCGATTGCATCTGTAGAACCGATTCCTTTATCCTGGTATTCATAGTAGATAGGAAGGTTTGCAAGGTGTGTTTTGAATCTCCAGTCAGAGGAAGAATCCATACCAGCAGATGTAAATGCACCAGCTACACCTAATTCATCTTTACGAGCCTGAATATCATCAGCTACAGCTTTTAATGTTTCAAAGTTGTTGATTTCAGAAGCATCAGAGATAACTGCTCCGTCTAATGCACAGTAATCAGCAAGTAATGTTTTGTTGTAAATGATACCATATGTTTCAATAACATATGCGATACCGCTTACTGCATCGCCATCTTTTAATACGAAATCATCGCTCTTTACATAGCTGTATAATTCTGTATCTTTTAAGTCATAGCAGTAATCTTTCCAAGATGCTAAACCTACAGGACCATTTACCTGGAATAATGTAGGAGCTTCTGTTTTAGCGATTTCAGATTTCAATGTCTGCTCATAAGTACCAGATGCTGCTGTAATTACAGTTACAGGAACGCCTGTTTCTTCTGTATATGTTGCAGCTAATGCCTGCCACTGTTCATCCTGCTCTGGTTTGAAGTTTAAGTAATAAACGGAACCTTCGCCATCTGCAGCAGCTGTTTCTTCTGTTGCTGCTTCTTCTGTTGTTTCTTCAGTAGCTGTTTCTTCTGTTGTTTCTTCTGCAACTGTTTCTTCTGTTGCTGCTTCTTCTGTTGTAGATGTTTCACTAGAACCACATCCTACTAATGCTGTAGAAATCATGGATGCACAAAGTAAAACGCTTACAAGTTTCTTTTTCATAAAAGTACCTCTCCCTTTCCATGAGATTAAATTGTTTGTCGGGAACGTTTTCGGTAATGTTTCCGGTAACGTTTCCGATGTGTTGAATAAAGCATATCATTAGTACCATGTTTTTGCAATACCTTTTTTGCAACTTTGGTAGTAATAGTCGAAACCTCATCTCTCTTTTTGTGCAAAAGATACAAAAGCCAACCAAAAAGTTATACTAGTTCTATAAAAACGGTATCATACCATGCACTGACCTAAAAATCAGATGTGGTACTACCTCTGATGTTCTGGCATCTTCTAAAGTTGCTTCACCGCTTAACACAAGAATACCTTTCAAACCATGATTAACCCCGGTTGCCACATCGGTATAAAGTCTGTCACCTACCATAGCAATCTGGTGCTTCTCTGCTCCCACTCTTTTCATAAGATAATTCACAATATCAACATTCGGTTTTCCTATAATTCGGTCCGGGTAACGAAACGCAGATGCATGAATAAAAGCATGAATCGCTCCGGCATCCGGGATAAAGCCGGTTTCTGTCGGACAATTATAATCCGGGTGTGTTGCCAGATAAGGAAGGCCACTACGAACAAAATCACACACCTTACACATTTTCTGATAATCCAGTGTTGTATCAAAAGCTGTCACTACCACATCCGGAGCTACATCATCTAATACAATTCCTGCCTGTTCAAATTCTTCCTGCAATAGCGTGTTACCGAGCAAAAAGACTTTTTTCTCGGGGAAGTTGTGCTGCAGATAGGCAATGGTAGCCTGCCCGGATGTAATAATTTTATCTTCTCCTACATCCCAACCCATGCGATGCAATTTTTCCACATAAACAGAAGCATTCTTAGATGAATTGTTCGTCAAAAAAACATAACTTCGTCCTGATTCCTCTATTTTCTGCAAAAATTCTCTGGCACCTTCAATCCACTTTTCTCCCAAATAAATCGTGCCATCCATATCCAGCGCAAAACATCGTATCTCCTTTAAAATCTGCTGTTTGTCCTCATTCACTTCCGGAAGGATATTATTTTCTATCATGATATTTGCCACCTTTTCTATACTATAATTTTCCATACTATGATTTGTACTTTCAAAAAATTGTGTATCTATGACCGCTTATCAGTCTCTTTTACCAGTATATTGACGTTTTCCCTTCTATGCAACTGTTTTATGTATCCTTACTGATTCTCCGGCACCCTTCGGCTTTGCTTGAATCAGCCCTTTCATTATGGTACTATAAAAGCAGAAAAAATTTGCAAATATTACCCGGAGGATGCTTATGAAAGAAAAATTATATACCATTCCGTTAAATGATGCGATAAATGCTGATGATGAATGTCCATTCTGTTTCATCGAGCGAAATGTAGAGCAGGATTTATTGGATTTTACATTAGGTTCCGGTTCTTCTTATATGGAAAGTGATGTCAGAGAAGCTACCGATAAAGCCGGCTTCTGTCGTGAACATTTCAAGAAAATGTTTGATTACGGCAATACACTTGGAAATGGCTGGATTCTGAAAACGCATTATATACAGATGATTCGGGAAATGAAAGAGCAGTTCCACAGCTATAAACCAGGTAAGACTTCTTTCAAAGATAAATTTAAAAAGCAAACGGAACGCACCAATCCTATTGGTATCTGGGTTACCGAAAAAGAAAACTCCTGTTATATCTGCAATCGTTTCCGTGACACTTATGACCGTTACATGGATACTTTTTTTGTCATGTATAAAAAAGATGAGGAATTCCGTCAGAAAATAAAAAACAGCAAGGGCTTCTGTCTTCATCATTTCGGCGATTTATGTGAAGCCGCCGAAAGCCGTTTAAATGATAAAGAAAAAGCAGCTTTCTACGATATGAGTTTTGAATTAATGGAAAAAAATATGGAACGACTTGCAGAAGATGTATCCTGGCTGGTGGATAAATTCGATTATCGCAACAAAGATGCCGACTGGAAAAATTCCAAAGATGCTATCCAACGTGGTATGCAGAAATTAAAAGGTGGATACCCGGCAGATGCCCCTTATAAAATGAACAAATAACAATCGCAGACTCAAAAAGAACAATCCAAAAAGAACAATCCAAAATAATGGCTCCGGAAATTCAAATACCGGAGCCATTTACACTTATTATTTACACTTATTACATTGCATCTAAAGAGCCATCGTTATCGTCATCATCATCGAAAAACTCTTCTACTTTTGCTTCTGTTGCTTTCGCTGCATCCTCTACTGCACCAACAACCTTCTCAGAAGCCTCTGCTTTCGCCGCATCCAGACCTTCTTTAAATTCATCTGCTTTTGCTTCTGCCGCATCTGCTGCTTTGCTCAGATCCAGATCAACATATTTACGTTCAGTATCATCGTCGTCATCCAAATCATCTTCAAAATCATCGAAATCTTCATCATCATCGAAAATCTCATCATCAAGTGCCTCTTTTTTCTGTAAATAATAATATGCACCTGCTGCCAAAGCACCCAAAGCTGCAGTTGTCATTAAAAACTTACCAAATTTCTTCGCCATATGTGGAAGTCTCCTTTCACTGTTTTTACATAAAAATCTTATAGTAATATAGTAATACTATTTTGCGAAAATGAAAAGAGAATATGTATAAAAAAAGAATTAATTTTTTCAGAGCCACAAGATATTGTATCTGTAAAAAAAGCAGAAACTAGTTTCCTTCAAATCATTGAATCCCCCCATTTTTTGTGCTATATTAAAATTCGACTCACAAAGTCAATTTATGACATTTTTCTTTAGAATGGAAGGTATCAATGAACGAGAAATTTTTTGATTTAAAAAAAGAAAAACAAGATAGAATGATAAATGCTGCTTTAAAGATTTTTGCTTTAAATGGTTATAAACATGCCAGCACTGACGATATTGTCAGCGAAGCAGGAATTAGTAAAGGCTTATTATTTCACTATTTTGGAAGTAAATTGGGATTGTATACTTTCCTGTATGACTATAGTGTCAGATTTATGAAGCTAGAATTGACTACCGGAGTCATCGCAACAACTGACTATTTTGAAATTCGCAAGCAAATCGAATTTGCCAAAATGCAGGTTTTAAAAAACTACCCGTATATGCAGCAGTTTTTAAATCGTTCCAAATCCGAAAATGTAAATGAAGCACTGCTTGCGATTGAGGAACCACGCCGTGAAATGGCGGAAGTATATGCCTCACTTATGGAAAAAGTTGACAAATCTTTATTTGCCGAGAATGTAGATTTCAACAAACTGGATTCCATGTTGGAATATACCATCAAAGGCTTAATGAACGAACGCTTTCAGGATGCTTCTTTCCAGCCGGAGATGTTATATGAAGAAACTGTCAGCTATCTTACTATGATGAAGAAGCTGGCATATCATAAATAACCTTGCATTACATAATTATTAAAGATTGAATTACTTAATTGTCCAGACTTCTTTTAACAATCGAACTCCTTCGATAATCTGCTCCTGTGAAAGAGAAGCATAACCCAGAATAATCGTTGCATTTGTTTTTTCATTTGTACTTTCTGAAACTTCTTTCATCGCAGGAGTTTTTGCTATCGAAGGAATCTCTGTTTCCAATTTTGCATCCTGCATAGGGTACACTTTAACGCCTGCTTTCGCAGCAAGTTCCCGTAGCTCCTGTTCACTTCTGCCCTTTTTATCAATCAAAAGCATATGCAATCCGGCATCTGCACCTGATATCACAAAATCTTTCTCAAGTACCCGTAGTTCATTCAGCATAAGTTCGTGCTTCATGCGATAATGCTTACGCATTTTGTTCAAATAACGTTCAAAATAACCATCCCGGATAAATTCATTTAGAATGGTCTGATCGATTCGTGAAACTGTCGAAGAATAAAACCCACAGTTCTGACGATATTTCTCCAGAAGTTTCTCCGGCAATACCATATAACTGACTCGAATTGCCGGTGCTATCGCTTTGGAAAATGTTCCGATATACACAACTTTTCCATACTTATCAGATGCCTGTAAGGAAGGAATCGGCTTACCGCGATAACGAAATTCACTATCGTAATCATCTTCTATCAAATAGCGATTTTCTTCCTCCGATGCCCATTTGAGAAGTTCCAACCTTCTACCAATCGGCATAACTACTCCTGTTGGATATTGATGCGCCGGCATCACATAAGCTACTTGTGCTTTACTAGCCTTTAACGCTTCTATCTGCATCCCGTTTTCATCCATAGGCAGCAATGATACCGGATAAGCAAAGGACTTAAATATCTGATATGCTCTTTTATAAGATGGTGTTTCCATTGCAACCGGCACATGACGTCCCAATATTTTTTCAAGCAAAAGAAGCAGGTAATCATTCCCTGCTCCTATTATAATCTGTTCCGGCTTACAGTTCACACCTCTGGATGCATGAAGATAGCGGCAAATCGTTGTACGAAGTTCCAAATCTCCCTGCGGCTCCCCGAGTGCAAACATACTGCTCTTAGCATCTACCAGAATATTTTTCGTTATTTTTTTCCATGTTGCATACGGAAAAAGGGACATATCAATCTTATTCGGAGAAAAATCATAATGATAAGATTGCCTGTTGTCCACGTTTTGTTTCTGCACTCCGGCATCGTCTGTTTTGGTCTGTATATCATATAATTCTTCAATTGCACAGACGAAATAGCCTTTCTGCGGTCTTGCTTCCAAGTATCCTTCTGAAACAAGCTGACCATATGCCATATCCACTGTTGTGCGGGAAACCTGTAAATATTCTGCCAGATATCTGGAAGAAGGAAGCTTTTCATTCTGTAAAAGATTTCCGACTCTGATTTCATTCCGAACAAACTCATAAATCTGTTCGTAAAGGCATTTGTCACTTTCCGGATTCAGTTGAATATGGATAGGTAATTCTTTCATTGTTTTCTTTGCGGCATTTATTTCTTAGCAGCGTTTCTTTCTTTGATTTTCTTCACAATCATTTCTTTAATCATTCTTGCTTTATCTTTCATACGTGGATTCGCTGTCGGAGAAGTCAGAATACCCGCTATCAATCTGCTTGCTACATCAAACTGCTCAAAACGCATTGCAATTACGGAAATCAAGTAATCAACCGTCGGCTCATCCATACCACACATCGGGAAACTCTCGGTCTGTCTTGCAGCCAGGAAACCTTCCAA
The DNA here is from genome assembly GCA_017623295.1 of Lachnospiraceae bacterium. Lineage (GTDB taxonomy): Bacteria > Bacillota > Clostridia > Lachnospirales > Lachnospiraceae > UBA3282. Next base: position 52,183 of record JAGAPK010000003.1, read on the forward strand.
TGCATTGTGCAGGAATTCATTTTCCTCTGTATCTACTTGCTTCTTCTGTTCAGCATAATCTGGTGCATTTTGATCCAAATGCTCTCCTTTTCCTCTTAAAAGCCATGCAGTCTTCAAGCAAATATAGGCTTTCTCACTTGGCTTTGCCTGTTTTACAATTGCATTTGCCAGAGTCAGTTTATAACGCTCTAATGCATCATCATAAGTATAGGTTTCTTTTTCCGGCTGTGGCTTAAAGGATGCTGAAATTGCCTTCTGAATATTTTTTGCCTGTGGAGAAGTAACAAATTTAAAAAATCTGCTGAGTGCAGCATAACCACAATGCGGACACATAATAATATCATATTTCAACAAATCTACCTGATCGTATTTTGGGCGTAAATCAAGGTCTGTACCACTTAATTTTACTTTACCGATTTTTACAGTTCTTGCTTTAAACTCTTTATCACAAATCGGACAGGTAAAAGATTTGTCAAACAGATAATCCTGCTCCTGCATTACAGGTGCTTCTTTTCCTTCCCCATTCTCACCTGCTTTTTTTGGTGCTTCATATAAATCCATACTTTCCAGATTGCTCAGTCCAAACTGTTCCAATCCTGACAATAATCCAGCCATTTGTTATCCTCCCAATACATTTAATCCTTCATAAACTTTACTTAATCACATAAGCATTCGAAAGTTTTCTCGAAATTCTTATTTATTATCACCCTTTGGTAAAACGTAAGAACTCTTCAGTGATACAATTCGGTTAAATACAAGCGCATCCGGTTTGGAATCCTTGCAATCCACACAGAAAAATCCCTGTCTTACAAACTGGAAGCTGTCATATGCTTTTGCATCCGCTACGGATGGCTCAATATAACACTCTTTCAGTACGGTTAAGGAATTCGGATTTAAGTTAAGGCTGCCATCCTCATTATAAACTCCTTTTTCCTCATCGATAATATTCTCATATAATCTGACTTCTGCTTTTACTGCCTTAGATGCAGGCACCCAATGAATCGTTCCCTTCACTTTACGTCCATCCGGGCTGTTACCACCCTTAGAAGCCGGATCATAAGTACAATGTACTACTGTTACATTGCCTTCTTCATCTTTTTCATAGCCTGTACAAGTAACAAAATATGCATGCATCAGTCTGACTTCATTCCCCGGGAAAAGTCTGAAATATTTCCGAGGCGGTTCTTCCATAAAATCTTCTCTATCAATGTAAAGCTCTCTTTCAAACGGAACCTCTCTGCTGCCAAGACTTTCATTCTCCAGATTATTTGCTACCGTAAGCATCTCGCTCTGACCTTCCGGATAATTATCAATTACCAGTTTAATCGGATTCAAAGCTGCCATAACACGTGGTTTCTTCATCTTCAAATCTTCACGGATACAATACTCAAGCATAGAGTACTCTGCGGAAGAATTTGCTTTGGAAACACCACACAAATCCACAAATAATTTAATGGATTCCGGTGTGAAACCTCTTCTTCTAAGTGCTGCGATTGATACCAGTCTTGGATCATCCCAGCCATCTACGATTCCATCTTCTACCAGCTTCTTGATATATCTCTTACCGGTAACAACGTTAGTCAGATACATTTTGGCAAATTCAATCTGTTTCGGTGGATGAGGATATTCCAGTTCTTCTACCACCCAGTTATAGAGTGGTCTATGATCCTCAAATTCCAGCGTACAAATAGAATGAGTAATTCCTTCAATCGCATCTTCAATCGGATGTGCAAAATCATACATCGGATAAATACACCATTTGTCACCTGTATTATGATGATGCAAATGTGCTACACGATAAAGAATCGGATCTCTCATATTGATATTCGGAGATGCCATATCAATCTTTGCACGAAGTGTTTTTTCTCCATCTGCAACTTTGCCATTCTTCATATCTTCAAACAGCGCCAGATTCTCTTCCACGCTTCTGTTACGATTCGGGTCTTCCTTACCCGGCTCTGTTAAAGTACCTCTGTACTCACGCATCTGCTCTGCACTCAGGTCAGATACATATGCTTTGCCCTTTTTAATCAGTTTCACTGCGCCTTCGTACATCTGCTCGAAATAGTTGGATGCAAAAAATAATCTGTCTTCATAATCTGCACCAAGCCATGCTACATCAGCTTTGATTGACTCTACGAACTCATTTTTCTCTTTTGTAGGATTCGTATCATCAAAACGCATATTGAACTTACCACCATATTCCTGTGCAAGTCCATAGTTTAAAAGAATACTTTTGGCATGTCCAATATGAAGATAACCATTCGGTTCCGGTGGAAATCTGGTGTGTACCGTATCATATACGCCTTCTGCCAAATCTTTCTCAATAATCTGTTCAATAAAGTTCTTGGAAACGACTTCTTTCTCTTCTTCTGTCGCTACTACTTTCTCGTTCTCGCTCATAGTTCTTGCTTCTGCCTCCTTGAGCATATTCTATCGTCCATTATCACTATATTAACATAGCCACCTCAAAATATAAAGTAAAAAGTTGAATTAGTTGGTAGAAACTGTAAGCTGTGCTTCTGCCTCCTTGCGTAATTCTTCCTGTGTATAAACCGGTGCCCGATAGATACAGTTTCCATCTGTCAGATAAACACAATCCTTCGTTCCATCTACCGCCAGGAAGGAATCAATACGTGCAAGCAATTCGCCCTGTGAAATCAGGTACGCATCATACTCACCGGCTAAAACACCATACTCTGCCCCCTCCGCTTGAATGTAGCAGTTTATAGTATCGTCAAGTTCTTCGTATTCTTTTATACTTTCCTCATCACTTACCAGATATGGTTCCGATGTGCGGTCTATTGGATAGCATACCAGACTGCCATCTTTATAACTTACATACAACGAATCACTTTCCGGACCAAAGAAGATGTATTCTGCGTATGTGGCATTGACTTCTTCTATTTCACTGAGAACTCCCGGCGTTTCGGTTTCCATATAATACAACTGCAAAGAATTTTCTCCTTTATTAGCAATCGCATATAATTCACAATCCGGACTTACAGCCACAGCACTTCTATCCATAAGTTCTTCTTCATGTTTGTGTTCATAGACAAGAGAACCGTCTTCCAAATCATAACCGTATAAAGTATTGTAACTGCTCAGGAACACATAACGCCCGGTAGAATCCGTACCTAAGTAATCACAGCCCCCGTCTTCCAAGCTATAAACAGCTTCTTCTCCGCCATTTTCCACATTCAACAGATGAATGGTGTCATAAGTAATCAACATAAACAAATCTTTATCTGTGTAGAAGTTCATACCATAACAATGGTCATCCCCTTCATAGCACCAGAGAACTTTACCTGTGCTGGTATCAATCATCTCTACATAAGTGTTATAACTGTCGCCATAACTATTAACTGCAACATATTCTCCATCTTCACTAATTGCCGCATTATCAAAATCCCTATCAGACTCATATAATACTTCATAGTTCGTTCCAAGTGCATTACGATACAAGGTTACATTTTTGTCTAAATACGGTAAGGTTGCACAATAACCATCACCCAGTTCAAAAGCTTTTACATTACTAGAAGTACACTGACTGAATGTTGTCCCAACCATATCTTCCATGTGGTCTAGGTTTACATAATGCCATGTGCCATCACGTGTGAACACAAGAAAGGTATTTGTTCCGACATAATTTCCCATCTTTATAATTTCGGAATTAAAAGAAAAAGTATCTATGTAACTGCCATCACGTTTATCCAAAACAACTGCCATTCCATAAGAAGAACATAACATATAGTTGCTGTCTTCCTTTGAAGAAACGGACACCTCATACACCCATCTTCCTTCGCTTACATAGTTCCAAAGGAAAGTATTATCCTGCGTTAAATCGCAAGCGTAAAGCATACCATCAGAGGTACTGATTGTTTCTACATCAAACTCGGCATTATCTAAAACGTACAGTACTCCATCCACAAACTTCAAATATTCAATATTGCTACTTGTCACTTCATAACTATGATAAAGTTTGCCGGTAGCTGTTTCGTATACCGCTACAACATTTTTGTCCGGTGCTGATAATCCTACTGCAAAATAGGTTGCAGCTTCATCAAAAACAGCACCCGCTTCCATTTCCGCTTCTGCTACCGCATCCTGCCAGTTTCCTTCAGAAACCAATTTGCCGCTTTCTTTTTCAAACACTGTAAAGCCTTCATCGCAGCTTATTACTGCATTGCTCGTTTCTTTGGAACAACTAACGCTACAATAAAAGCTGTCACATCCTATCTGATAAGACTCTGTCTGATTAGCAGTATCATAGCAGGAAATACCATCTTCAACCGGATACAAAAAACAGGTTTCATTTACAAATGCAAAAGCATTCTCATCATAATAAACATCTTCTCCAAGCATAAAGGAAGTTATCTTCTCACCACTTGCTCCATCCCAGACACAAAGTGCACCAAAATCATCTACTGTAAGAAGCTTACTTCCTTCCGGTGATACTTTCATAAAACTAATCGTGGTGTCTGCTTCTAACATTCTATCCGGTAAAACCATATTTCCATTTTCATAAAGTCGCAAACTCTCTGACAACGCATAGTTTGCCTGTGCTGTATACGGAATATCCGGATTTTCTTCACTCGGATAAACAGCAAGGGCAGTTTCAATTGCCCCGATTCTATCTCCTTTTTCTAGCAGGTTTTCTGATGCCTGTGCCTGCGAAATACAGTTACTACGCATCGCTTCTATGTACTGTGCTTCAATTTCATCTGCCTGTTTCGCAATTTCTTCCGACTGCTCGGTAATCTTCACATTCTGTCTCTGAATCTGCAATGCCATCGTTGTACTTACTACACCGAAGGCTAAGCAAACAGCACTACCTGCTAAAGATGCGGTAATAATTTTACGCATTCTCTGTTCTCTATGGCGCTGTCTTAAATCATCATAACCACACTGGAACATAGGTGCTGCCAGACGAAGCACTTCTGACTTAATCTTTTTCTTAATTTCTGCCTCAGAACTGCCACGTACATCTGCTGCAAGCGGTTCTACCGGCACTTTTTTCCTTATGATACTTCCATCTTCTGCGATTTCTTCCTCTTCACGATACAACAATTCTTCCGGAAAAGAATCATCCGGTTCACCTTCTATCAAAACCGCTAAAACATGTTCTCTGTCGTGCAGACGAATAAAAGTTTCGATTTCCTTTTTGCACCAGATTGACTCCTTCAGTCTAGGGGAACAGATTACAATCAAAAACTCTGATTTTTCCAAAGCTTCCATAATCGGATCTGCCAGATTACTTACCAACGGTAATTCTTCCTGATCACGAAATACTCTTGTAATTCTGGTTTTGCTTTCTACTTCAATTCCACTTCCGTCCTCTTTTGCATTTGCCTGTATTTTTCGTGCTACATTTTTCGGAAGCTTAAAACTTTCCAACTGCTTGTGCAAATTCTTTGCTACAAAACTGTCCAATTCCGTATGCCTATAACTGATAAAGGCATCATAATACCATTTCTTCTCCATTCCCTTAATTTCTCCATTCTCCTCTTTTACTTTTACAAGCGCACCTGCACTAATTTGTACATCCTACTATATATTTACTATATTTACTCTGAAATGTCAGTCTTGTCATACGTTTTGAAAAAGATGTCACGTTCAACGACATAGATGTCATGTTTGTCGTCACACCGCACTGCCAGATAATCTCCCGGATTACCTAACATATATTTTTCCTCATCCCACGCAGTAAATACTTTGACTCGTTTGGTCAGTTCTTCTGCATGAATATGAGTACCACCGCTGGCAATACAAACCTTCGCATAATCCGCCAAATGCAGCACCGAACCGTCTGTTCTATTATGAATAGTTGGCTGATATACTGTTTTTACAGCACAATCTGCTGTGGCATAAGGCTCATCTGTAAGTTCATATGTTTTCTCAAATTTACTTTTTCGATTCGGATAAACTTCTCCTTTGATGCCAATCATAATAATTAAATCCGGCTCTACTACCATATCTATGTCGCCTTCTAAGGTACGGATTGTAATCGGTGTACCCGCCGGTAAAACATCGGTTGCCTGTACAAAACCAAGTGGCATTTTCTTTTTTACATAAGACTGCATATTGGATGTATCAATTTCATAATCTTTAGCTACAATAATCTGACAATTATCAAAGTAATCATTCAAGCGCTCACTGAAAAATGCTTCCGAATGTAGTGTCGGATACGCTTCCTCATACAACGTTTTACTAATAAATCCACCTGCTTTTTCATGATGTCCGCCACCGGAGCCAACTCCCTCTGCCAGAAATGCTGCCAACTCATTTGCCTGCACTTCTTTCACACAGCTTCTTACAGAGAATTTATAACCATCTTTTAATTCATTATAAACGACACATGTATACACCTCTGCGACCTGCAGAAGGAAATCACTAATCAAGCCTAAAATATTCGGGTCACAAGGCTGTGATTTGATAATCGCATAACCATAATCATCATTATAAATGTGGCGAATCAAAGCCACTCCGGCAATTTCCAACTCATGCAAGGACAAGTTTGAATTACGGAACAACTGCACCAATGACCGCTCACATGGTACTGCTTCTCTCATATCCATATCAAGTGGATTAAAAATTTCTGCAAACTGATTTGTATCTGTATAAAGTCCATAATAAAGAGCAGTTCCTAACTTCGTATCCTTTATCTCGAACCCTTCCTCACGAAGCATGCTCCAAACCAAAGTAGAACAGCTACCAAGCTGCGGATTGATTTCATTCATCTCCACATCGCGGATTTCTACCTGATGATGATCAATAATCGCTACATTTTCTGCCGGAATCTTCGTCACATTTCCGGCGCCGTACTGACAGTCTACTGTTAACAATAATCCCGGCAGCTTTTGTTCCGGTGTGTCCTTTACAAGTTCGTCCGGTCGACTTATGTATTCAACTGGAATTTTCAAATATTCCAACATCAAACATAAATTAGATTTCTGAATCTCATTTCTGCCGGAATAAATCAATTTTACAGCTTTTCCCTGCTGTCCGAAAAAAGTATACAACGCATAACCGGATGCGATAGCATCGGCATCCGGGTTATCATGACACTGTATCGTAATCGGGTTGTACTTCATCAAATCGGAAAGTTTCATTCTGGAACCCCTTTTCTTCTATTTTTACATAGTAAGTATAGCAAGAGAACAACTTTTTTTCCATATAAAATGTGTTATTTTGGAAATAAGAACAATTTGAGTAAATGGTATTTCGTTTTAATTGTCATTTTCCCGTTTATTTTTTCTTCTTTTAATGCTTGTGTTGCATAATTTGATATGCTATGATTTAAATTGCTTATTTAGCAGAATTTCAACTTACTCTTTTTACAAGTGATTTCAGAATCGTTGCTGATTATTTTGTTCAAAAACGAAAAACCAAAGAATACATTCCCTCCACTGAAACAATCAAACACGTGGATGCACTCCTACAAATGCTTCATGCTCTTACAGGCGATAATCGCTTTGAAACCACCTATAACTTTCAGAAAGGAGACAAACCTACTATGAGTGAAATATTATTAGATAAAATCGAAAACCGAGGAATCGAAAAAGGAGTAAAAATGGTTGCTGCTCGTTTATTAACCGACGGCACACTTACCATAGATAAAATTGCAGAATATTGCAAATTAAGTATTGAGGAAGTCAAAGAGTTAGCTAAAAATGGAGTTTGAAAATTCAAACTCCATTTCAGACTCTTATTCTATTTTCCTTTCTTACCATACTTTAGCAAAATATCCAACACTTCATAAATTCTTTCCCGATCTTGCTCGGGTATGTCTTTCATTCTGGTAATATACTCTGACATTCTGATTTCTGGTTGTTTGTTTACTGCTCCTTCCAGTAATTCATCAGATGTTGCCTCTAAAACATTAGCGATTTTTACCAATGTTTCAAGTCTCGGTAACTTTTTTCCGCGTTCAATCATACCAATATAGGCAATTGATAAATCTGCCTTTTCTGCTAAAACGGCTTGACTCCAAGACTTTTCTATACGTTTCTTTTTAATATTTTGTCCTATAATTTTCCAATTCACGATTTTCACTACTGCTTAATTTTTTCTTGTGCATAAGCATTATCTAATGCACCAAAATCGGCATCTGCTGCCTGCATCATCTGTATCAATGTTTCAAAAAAACTACTGGCTGCCCTAACTATTTCCAGTTCGGCTGCTATTTGTACTTTAAGCGCACCAATAAAGTCTCCTTCTGAAACAGAAAAGGAATTTGCCAAAGCTTCATATTCTCCTTCCATCTGCGAAAGAAATTGTTCATTCTCAGACTGGATTTCCGACATCAATAATGGTGCCGTATCTTTATCAATCGCCACATTGCTTATATTAGACATTATACCCCTCCTTTACTATAATCCGCAAGCAGTATCTACATTTAATATCATTTCAGCAAAGCTACTCATACTCTCTTCCGTCAATTGCATATTTGATTGCATAGGAACCATTATTCCGGTATTAAGGGTATCCAACAGCAATGCTATTTTGGCCGATATCTGGTCGATATAAAATCCGCCCTCTACTTCTGACAAAGTTCTTACTTTATCAGACAAACTTATTATTCCGTCATACACCTCACTGTGCAGTTCATTCAAACGTTCTATTGCCGCATCATATTCACTTTGCTGCAAATTTACAACTTCTGCCATTTCCCTCATTCCTTTCTCTTTGGTTAAACATTAAAGTGATGCAAGCTGGGATTGCAAAAGTGCTATTTTGTCTTGCAATTTTTGAATATATTCTTCTAATTTTTCAATCTGCAATCCAATTTCAACTTGTACGTTTTCTGCTGATGTGATTTCCGTTTCCATTTGTTCAATCGGTTCCGGCAGTTTCTGTTTGATTTTCTCTGCAGTATCTCCTTCAAATTTGTTGATAACTACAATCTCAGACATCTGACTGGCTTGAAAACCACTATATTTATTTGCCCATTTTCTAATGCTACCGGAAATCATTCGGTCTATTGCGCTCAAATTGGTCTTAACTCTGCGTGCTTCTGCTATTTTCACTCTTAACTTACGAATCTCTGCTCTCAGAGCAGCAGCAATCATTGATTTTCCATTCATCTTTCTTCACCTC
>JAGAPK010000027.1 GCA_017623295.1 Lachnospiraceae bacterium
GACAACGACACTCTGTTTGTCATGCAGTTTTCAATGTTCGAAGAACTCTGCAAGAGTTCCTTTATATCCTGAAATGCATTTCTGCAATTCATTCAAAAAACTTTCATTTTTAGACTTGACTTTTAATAGTTAGTCTTTCTGTTATTCTAGCCAAAGAAAGCCTTAAGTGCGCCATGCACTTTTGCCGGCTGCTCCAAGAAGGAATAATGTCCGGCTCCTTCGCATACCACAAGCCCTGCATCCTCTATCAGTTCTTCCATACCTCTTGCATCACCAATTGGCGTTGCGGTATCCAAATCGCCCCATACTAAAAGGGTCGGGCATTTTACTTTGGAAATAAGCGGCTCCAAATCTTCATTTACTACCTTGACCAGTGTGGCACGCATCGTAGGTGTTGCACTGTTATAATCCGCTGAACCACGTTTTCTGCGCATATCGTCCACTGCATCCGGATAAAGGAAATGCAGCACTTTTGTACTCATAATGGTTCTTGCGATTTTGTACATCCGAAGACTTGCTTTCTGTTTCAGCGTTTTCTTCGGCATAATACCCGCACTGTCTACCAGTACCACTTTCCGGATATGATAGGAAAGATTCTCTCTTGCATTCATTTTAAATAATACTCTGCCACCAAAAGAATGTACCAGTACACTGAATTCTTTCAATTCCAGACTATCAATAAATTTCACGACAAAATCTACATAATCATCCACACACCAAGGTTGTGGCGGCTCTGTTGTCTTGCCAAATCCCGGCATATCAAGTGCAATGACTCTATGATTCGGAGAAAGGAGCTTGATAATGCCATCAAACAGGGTAATGTTAGATCCCCATCCATGCAACAGCAGAATCACATCGCCTTCTCCTTCATCTATATAATTCACAGAAATATTATCAATTTTGGTAACCACGTAAGACTCCTTTTTCATCACAAATTACAGCATGTGTTACATTCTAAAATATATTATATGTCATGAAAAGCATATCCGATGCTCTTTTCTGCGCAATAAATGCTCTTTCCTTTATCATATATCATATGCTATTTTGGCGTATCATACAATACCTGTACCATACTCTTCCATATAATCTTCGTAATCCATTTCACTTGCAAACAGCATATATCTGCCTTCTACCAATCCCATATAACCGCTTTCTACTGAATATCCTTTCATAATGTTATCTCCTCTCTATAAAACGTGCTACTCTGTGGCAACCATATGTTCTATAGATAAGATAACATTTATGTGGTCCTATAAATCGGACTCTGTCAGCAGCAATTCCTGCATATCACACAATAATTCTTCGGTTAATGTTAAAAGCAGTTCTTCATCCTTTTCTACCATACCATATTTTTTATAATGGTAACGGAAAACCGGCGTTCCTTTTGGATCAAAATTTAATTTTCCTTTATGCTTCTGCAACAGAACCGGAATATTTTCCACTGAAATTTTTGCATCGGTTCTAAGCTGGAACTGAATGGACTCGTTCTTTCCTTTGACCTCGGGCATAAAAAGCTTGTGTGCCTTAATTCGGATTAACGCAATTCGTAACAGATTATCCACCGATTTTGGTATCTCTCCGAAACGGTCTAAAAGTTCTTCCTTCATGTCCTCACATTCTCTGTCATTTTCAATACCGGCAATTCGCTTATAAATATCTAACTTCTGAATTTCATTGACAATATAGGAAGGCGGTATATAAGCATCCACATCCAAATCAATACTGGTGTTGAAATCTTCAATGGTCGAAATACCTTTTAAATTTTTCACCGCTTCATTCAGCATCTTGCAGTATAAATCATAACCGACTGCCTGCATATGCCCATGTTGTCTGGCTCCGAGAAGATTTCCGGCACCACGAATTTCTAAGTCACGCATGGCAATCTTAAAGCCGCTTCCCAAATCCGTAAATTCCTTAATCGCTTCCAATCGCTTCTCTGCTACTTCCTTTAGCATCTTATCCCGCTTATACATGAGAAACGCATAGGCGGTACGATTGGAACGTCCAACTCTTCCTCGCAGCTGATATAACTGGGAAAGTCCCAGGTTATCAGAATCATGAATAATCATCGTGTTTACATTGGAAATATCCATACCGGTCTCAATAATCGTCGTGGAAACCAGTACATCAATCTCACCTTCCACAAAATCATACATGATTCGTTCCAGTTCATTTTCTTTCATCTGTCCGTGTGCAAAAGCTACATTTGCTTCCGGCACCAGATTCTGAATAGCTGCTGCAACATCTGCAATATTATTGACTCTGTTATATACATAATAAACCTGTCCGTCTCTGGAAAGTTCACGCACAATCGCTTCCCGGACAAGCTCTTCATTATATTCGCAGACAAAAGTCTGTATCGGTAATCGGTCATTCGGAGCTTCCTCTAAAACACTCATATCACGAATACCGATTAGGCTCATGTGCAGTGTTCTTGGAATCGGTGTCGCTGTCAGTGTCAGAACATCGATGTTCTCCTTCATTTTTTTAATTTTTTCCTTATGAGTAACACCAAAACGCTGCTCCTCATCGATGATTAAAAGTCCCAAATCTTTGAACACTACGTCTTTGGACAAAACCCGATGTGTTCCGATAACGATATCTACCATACCTTTACGCAAATCTTCGATAGTCTTTTTCTGCTCTGTTGCGGTACGGAATCTTGACATCAAATCTACACGCACCGGAAAATCCTTCATACGCTGTACAAAGGTGTTGTAGTGCTGCTGTGCCAGAATCGTTGTCGGCACCAGATATACTACCTGTTTTCCTTCCTGCACTGCCTTGAAAGCGGCACGAATGGCAATTTCTGTTTTGCCGTAACCTACATCACCACAGATAAGTCTATCCATGATTTTCGTACTTTCCATATCCGCTTTAGTGGCCTCAATCGCACTCAGCTGGTCTTCTGTCTCTTCATAAGGAAACATCTCTTCAAATTCTCTCTGCCAGACAGTATCTTTTCCATATTGAAAACCTTTTTTCTGCTGGCGCGCCGCATAAAGTTCTACCAGGTCCTGCGCAATCTCATTGACTGCACTGCGTACCTTTGATTTGGTCCGGCTCCATTCCTGAGTGCCCAGTTTATTTAACTTCGGCGCACTGCCCGCATCAGCGGAAGCATATTTCTGAATCACATCCAGCCCGGTTGCCAGAATATACAGATTGCCGCCATCACGATACTCTATCTTAATGTAGTCTTTTACTACCCTCTCTACTTCAACCTTTTCGATACCCCGGTATACACCCAGTCCATGACTTTCATGTACGACATAATCGCCCACCTTTAATTCTGAAAAATCATTGATTTTCTGTCCTTCATAGACTTTTTTCTTCTTCTTTTTCTTCTTCTCGGCACCAAAAATATCGCTTTCGGAAATTACCGCAAATTTTAAAAGCGGATACTCAAATCCTTTCAAAACTCTGCCGTAGTACGTCATAACCTCACCCGGCTGCACTTCTCGAAAAGGGTCTTCGCCATAAAAAGCTGTTAATCCCTGCTCTCTTAAATCTTCTGCCAGACGTTTCGCTCTTGTTCTGGAACCGGATAGCAGAAGTACACGGAAATTATTTTTCCGATATCTTCCCAAATCCTTCACTAACGCCTCAAAGCTATTATTATAAGAAGGCATACTTCTTGCCTGAATATCAAATTTATGCTCTGCTTTAAACAATGGATTTTTGCCATCCATCATCGCAACGGTAACAACGCGTCTGTTCGCCAATTTTGCTGCTACTTCTTCCGTACGGAAAAGAACATCCATCTGCCCCGGTAAAATATAGCCCTTCTCGACACGGTGCATCATACTTTCCCGAAATTCCAGTTCCACTGCACTTGCATGTTCTTTTACACGAATCGGCTCATCAATGAAAATACAGCTTTTCTCTGCCGGGAAAAAGTCTAAAAATGTAGACAATTCCGGATAAAAATAACGAATATAACTTTCCAGATTGACTGCATTCACGGAAACACCGAGTTCTAAAAGCTGTTCCCTGAGCTCTTTTATCTGCTGTTCCACCCGGTGTGCTTCTTCTGTTTTCATTTCCTTCCGAAGCTTTCCTGCAAACTCTTTTCCTTCTTTTTCAATGGCTTTTATTCCGGCATGAAGTTCTTCTTTGCTAAGAACCAATTCTGTTGCCGGATAAATGGAAATGGATTCCAGTTTTTCAATCGAACGCTGACTTAACATATCGAAGCTTCGAATGGATTCCACATCTTCTCCCCAAAGTTCAATTCGATATGGATTTTCTTCTGTTAAATCAAAAACATCTACAATACCACCACGAATACTGAACTGTCCCGGTGCCTCTACCTGATAATTTTTCACATAACCAAGCTCTGCCAGTTGTTTCGCCAGTTTGCTTTCATCAATTGTGCTCTGCTTGTTAATTCTGATTACGCTCTTCTGCAAAGTTGAAAGTGGAATCTGCGGTGCCATCAAGGAATCAAACGTGGTAATAATCGTTACCGGTTTCCCTTCCATAATTTTGCGCAGGCACTTCATTCTCTGTTTTACAAGCTGATTACCATGAATATCCGCCTGGAAAAAAATTAAATCCTTAGCCGGATAGATAACCGTATTTCTATCATAAAATTTATAATCTTCGTATAATTCTTTCGCTTTTATGTCACTAAAAGTAACGATGATTTTATAACGAAAACCATCGCTCAGTCCATAAATCATATGCAGCTTCTCAGAATCCACACAACCACTTAACGCAACGGTCGCCTTCTCCTGCTCAAGCATTTTTCTAATTTCACCATATTCTCCCAGTTCCTGTAAGGGAGCCAGTAATGCTCTCACTTTTCTTACCTATCCTTTTTTATTGAATTGATTCATTGCTGCATCAGGCCCATTCGTCATAATTACTTCCAAAGCTTCTACTGCCTTCTTCACACTTTCTGCAATTTGCTCTTTTTCCTCTTTCGGGAAATGTCCCAGAACATAATCTGCCAAATCATAACCGGATGGTTTCTCACCTACACCCATGCGAATTCTTCGAAATTCATCATGTCCTAAATGTAGTATAATATTCTTCAGTCCGTTATGTCCACCTGCACTTCCTTTTTTACGAACACGCAGTTGTCCGACATCCAGACTGATATCATCTGAAATCACTATCAGTTCTGTCGTTTCATCTATCTTATAATAATCTATGATATCACGCACACTTTCACCACTCAGATTCATAAAAGTCTGCGGTTTTACCAAAATCACTTTCTGTCCTGCAATAAGCCCTTTACCGATTATCGCTTTATGTTTCTTCTCATTCACACTGATATTATACTTCTTTGCAGCTTCATCAATTACCATAAAGCCAACATTATGCCTTGTATTTTCATAATCCTTACCCGGATTTCCCAGTCCTACGATAATATACATATACTCCTCCATGTGTTCCTCACACAACTTTTTAGCACCTTTTTATTGCGTAAGAAAAGGATGCCTTAGCATCCTTCTCCTACGCTTATTAAATTACCACTATACGTCATCCGGTTCTAAAAGTGCTTTTTCATAGCTTTCCAGAATAATCTTCTGAATGCTTTCTCTGGTAGCCGAATTAATCGGATGTGCTATATCACGATACTCGCCATCAGTCGCCTTTTTGCTTGGCATAGCAATAAAAAGCCCTTTTTCGCCTTCAATTACTTTAATGTCATGCACCACAAATTCGTCGTCAATGGTAATCGAGACGATTGCTTTCATCTTGCTGTCTTGAGTCATTTTACGTACGCGGACATCAGTAATTCTCATGAAGCTCAGCCTCCTTATCATATGATACCGAACAGGTTACTGTCGGCTTTCACAAGCTTTTCCACACAAGTCATACTCATCAAGCCACGTAGCTTGTAATAAATATCCTTATCTATTGAACCCTTTAGATTTACACTAGATAACACGGACTCTTACTATAATAACACTAAATTACGTATCTGTCATTATGTTCTACAACAATCTCTATACCATTTTCTCCTTTATGATAAGAATTGGCACGGATTGTGCCTCTGCTTTCTACGATACAGTTCTCTATATGCGTGTTATCTCCAATGTAAACATCATTCAAGATAATGGAATTTTTAATGTAACAATTATTACCGATATATGTTTTCTTAAATATAACGGAATCTTCAACCGTACCATTCACAATACATCCGCTGGAAATCAAGCTATTCTTGATGGTTGCCCCCAGATTGTATTTTGCCGGTGGATTGTCATCTACTTTAGAGTAGATGTCCGGATACTGTTTGAAGAAATAATTTCTAATATCCGGCTGAAGGAAATCCATATTGGTTTTAAAATAATCATCTACTGTTGCAATGTTACTCCAGTATTCTTTAATCTTATAACCATAGATTCTCTTCATATCTTTATAGCGAATCAGAATATCTTTTACAAAATCGTAACGGTCTTCTGCTGCACACTTCTCAATCATTTCAATCAACTGACGTCTTCTGACTACATAGATACCACAAGAAATGGTATTGGATTTGGCAACTACCGGTTTTTCTTCAAATTCTTCAATACGACATTCTTCATTCATTTTAATAGTACCGAAACGTTCTACATTAATATCCGGTGCCATGTCTTTGCAGACAACAGTGATATCTGCTTTTTTCTCAATATGATATTCCAGAATCTTATTGTAATCCATCTTGTAAACACAGTCACCGGATGAAATAACAACATACGGTTCATGGCTGTTTTTCAGGAAAGCAAGATTCTGTGCAATAGCATCTGCTGTACCACGATACCATGCATTACTTTCTGCTGTAACTGCAGGTGTGAAAACATATAAACCACCTTGCTTACGTCCGAAATCCCACCATTTGGATGAACTTAAATGTTCATTCAGGCTACCTGCATTATACTGTGTAAAAACAGCAACTTTGTTGATATGGGAATTAGACATATTACTAAGTGCAAAGTCAATACTGCGGTAGCTTCCTGCGATCGGCATAGCACAAACAGCACGTTTCTGGGTAAGTTCTTTAATTCTGTGGTTATTACCACCAGCTAAAATAATTCCTATTGCTCTCACTGTTCTTCACCTGCCTTAATCAATGTTCTACCACTTGGAAGGCTGCCACCTTCGTAGTCAGCTTCCGAAGTTACACCAAATACAACGGAGTTCTTTCCGACTGTAATTCCATTTGGAATAACACTCTTCTCACCAACCGTTACAATACCATGATTATAAATATGAGGATCCGTTTCATTCTGAACTTCTTCACCAACACCAAGTTTTACATCATCTTCAATTACTACATTCTCTGCAACGATAGCTTTATTCAATTCACAATTCTTACCAATTACAGTAGAATTCATAACAATCGAATCTCTGATAACAGTGCCTTCTCCGATGACTACACCGCAACCGATAACGGAATTATATATTTTACCATAAACTTCCGCGCCCTCACCAACAATACTTCTCTCAACAACACTATTCGGTGCAAGATACTGTGGTGGAAGTATTTCACATCTGGTGTAAATCTTCCAATATTCCTCATATAAATTAAACTCCGGAACGATGTCAATCAGTTCCATATTAGCTTCCCAGTATGAATTTAAAGTTCCTACATCCTTCCAATATCCGTTAAACTCATATGCATAAAGAGGTGCTCCATTTTTGTGACAGTAAGGAATGATATGTTTACCGAAGTCAAGTCCCGGCTGTTCTGCATTTGCAAGTAATGCTGACTTTAATGTCTTCCAGTTGAAAATGTAAATACCCATAGAAGCTAAATTGCTTCTTGGATTCTCCGGTTTTTCTTCAAAATCGGTAATCTTACGATTTTCGTCCGTAATCATGATACCAAAACGTTTCGCTTCTTCCATTGGTACCGGCATAACAGCGATTGTTACTTCTGCATTATTCTGCTTATGGAAATCTAACATCACTTCATAATCCATCTTATAAATGTGATCTCCTGAAAGAATCAGAACATATTCCGGATTAAAGCTTTCCATATAATCAATATTCTGGTAAATTGCATTCGCTGTACCAGTATACCACTCGCTATTGCTACTTTTCTCATACGGTGGAAGCACAGTAACACCGCCAATATTTCTATCCAAATCCCAAGGAATACCAATTCCGATATGAGTATTCAGACGAAGTGGCTGATACTGTGTCAGAACACCAACGGTATCAACGCCAGAGTTAATGCAGTTACTGAGTGGGAAATCAATAATTCTGTACTTGCTGCCAAAGGACACTGCCGGTTTAGCTACTTTAGATGTCAGGACCCCCAATCTGCTTCCCTGACCACCTGCCAACAGCATGGCAATCATTTCTTTCTTAACCATATCCTCACCTCTTGTTTCTAAAAATATTATATAAAAAATATAAAAACTTATTTTGTTTTTTAAGTATATCACAATCACGGAAGAAAGTGAATATTATTTACAAAATAATTCTCATTTTACAAGTTCAATCTTATTCATATATAACAATATTTTTGAATTTTTCCGAAATTTTTTCTATATTTTACACAACTTTATTTTTTTTGCATTTTACATAAATTTATCTTTTTGTAAATTTTAAATAAAAAAGCATATTTTACCATCTCCTTTCCATTTTGTGTAAAATTGGGTTGGTTTTTTTGTTATAAATGCGTATAATACTTATAATAATAAAAAAGATAGGAAGTCATAGATTATGTATCAAATCGATTTTAAAAATCCGATTCATGTCTACTTTATTGGAATCGGTGGTATCAGTATGAGCGGACTCGCAGAAATTCTTCTCTCGGAAGGTTTTAAAGTATCCGGTTCCGACAGACAGGAATCTCCGCTCACCCAGACTTTATCTGAAAAAGGTGCTTCTATTTACTATGGACACCAGAAAGAGAACCTTTCCATCGTTCCCGATTTAATTGTATATACCAGTGCCATCAAAGAAGATAATCCCGAAATGATTGCCGGCAAAGAGCTTAATGTTCCATTTCTGTCACGTGCGCAACTGCTTGGACAAATGATGAAAAATTATAAGCTTCCGATTGCTGTCAGCGGTACACATGGCAAAACAACTACAACTTCCATGCTGTCCCAGATTCTTCTGGAAGGCAACACAGATCCAACCTTGTCCATCGGCGGCATCTATCAGCCAATAAACGGCAATATTCGTGTCGGTAAATCAGATTATTTTGTTACCGAAGCATGTGAATACACCAACAGCTTTTTGAGTTTTTTCCCAAAAATCAGTATCATCCTTAATATAGAAGAAGATCATTTGGACTTTTTCAAGGATATCAACGATATTCGTAACTCCTTCCACCAGTTTGCAAAATTGTTACCGGCTGATGGAACTCTGATTATCAATAGCGATATTCCTCACGTTGATGAAGTTACCAATGCTCTGGCGTGTCAGGTAATTACCTATGGTTCGTCCGACTCTTCCGACTACTATCCTACAGATATCACTTATGACGAATTCGGGCATCCTACTTTTACCCTTATGACCAAAGATGGAGCAAAGGAAGGCATATACAGTTTACATGTTCCGGGCATTCACAATGTCTATAATGCCATCGCAGCTATTGCTACTGCAAAATTACTTGGCGTGGAACAATCCATAATTGTCAAAGCGTTGTCCGACTTTTCCGGAACCGACAGACGATTTGAATACAAAGGTCAAGTAAACGGCTTCACTATAATAGATGATTATGCACATCATCCCACAGAAATTACTGCAACTTTAAAAGCAGTGAAAAATTATCCGCATAAAACGACCTGGTGCGTGTTCCAACCTCATACTTATACACGAACCAAGGCATTTCTCTCTGATTTTGCCAAAGCACTGACACTTGCTGACAAAGTAATTCTGGCAGACATTTATGCTGCAAGAGAAAAAGATACACTCGGTATCAGCTCCCGGACTTTGCAAGAAGAAATCCAGCAGTTAGGAAAAGAATGTTATTACTTCCCTTCTTTTTCTGAAATTGAAAATTTCATTCTGAAAAATTGCACAAAGGATGATTTGTTGATAACTATGGGTGCCGGAGATGTAGTTAAAATCGGCGAAAACCTGCTCAAAAAATAATTATCCACAATATCCACACAAAAGAACATTTTCTATTGCTCTTTTGGCTGTGGATATTTTTCTTGTATGGAAAAATCGTGAACAATCGTAGAAATCATTTTAAAAGCATCACACCCCAAAATGCTTTTCCGGTTATCCACATTATCCACAAAGTTATGAACAGATGTTCGTTTTTGCTTTCTGGCAAATTGACTATTTCTTTTTAAAAATTGCTATGCTATAATTCTGCTTACTTTGGTAAATCTTTAAAAAGGTATGGTATAAAAATGAGTCAGTTAACAATTTATCAGGATAATTATACAGATGCGACGGTTATCTCTAACCGTTTTATTGATGAATACATGAAGTCTGCCAATGATGCGCAGCTCAAAATCTATCTGTATCTAATCCGTATGATGAGTGCCCGACTCTCTACCAGCGTGTCAGAAATTGCGGATATGTTTAATTATACAGAAAAAGACGTTTTGCGCGCTTTAAAATATTGGGAAAAAAACCAATTATTGACACTGGACTATGATGATGCCAAAAATCTCGTTGGTATTCACTTGCGCGACTTAAATGCAACGTCATCAACAGATGCACCGTCTGCATCCTATGTGGCACCGATTTCTTTCAAGCTGCCAATGCCTGAAAAAGAAACGCCGGTTATAAAAGAAGAGGTTTCTGACCCCTATGCAAAGCCTGCTTATACTTTGGATGAGCTGAAAGCTTTTAAATCCGATGAAGCAACTTCCAGATTGCTTTTCATCGCAGAACAGTATTTAAAGAAAACGTTAAGTCCTTCGGAAATGAAATCTATTTTCTTCATTTCGGACAAGCTTGGTTTCTCAGAAGACTTGATTGATTATCTGATTCAGTATTGTATTGACCGGGGCAAAAAGGATTTGCGCTACATGGAAAAAGTTGCTATCAACTGGGCGCAGGAAGGTATTACAACACCGAAACAGGCAACCAAATATGTACATAAATATGACAAAACCGTCTATGATATAATGAACGCACTTGGTAAATCCACTACTCCAACGCAGACTGAAGTTACTTATATTACCCGTTGGACCAAAGAATTTGCCTTTGAGTTTGATGTGATTGCTGCCGCCTGTGAACGTACTGTTCTGGCAACCGACAAACATCGTTTTGAATATGCCGACAGTATTTTGAGCAGCTGGTATAAAGCCGGTGTTCATCACCGAGGCGATATTCAGGCATTAGAAGATAATTTCCAGAAAAACAAGGCAGCCAAAGCTGCTTCCAATAATAAATTTAACCAGTTCAAACAAAGTCATTACGATTTTGATGCACTGGAAAAAGAGTTATTAAGCAATTAATAAGTCAAGTAATTAGTAATAAGGAGTTTCGCCGTGTCACTAACGAATTCCCAGTATGATATCATACTGCATGATTATGAAAACAGACAATTAAACAATCGTCATGAACTGGAGCGTAAGAAAGCTTATGTATATGAGCATATTCCGGGCTACCGTGATTTGGAAGACGCGGTTGCCGCTGTTTCCGTATCGCAAGGAAAAAAATATCTGGAAGGCGATGAAAACGCTATGGAAGACTTACGTGACTTAATCGCTGAATTATCCGGCAAAAAAGCACAGCTTTTATTGGATGCCGGATTACCGGAAAATTATCTGGAACCGATTTATACCTGTCCGGATTGCAAAGATACCGGTTATATAGACGGTCAGAAATGTCATTGTTTCAAACAAGCGATGATAACTCTTCTATATGAACAGTCAAATATTCGTGAAATGTTACAAAACGAAAACTTTCAGACCTTATCTTATGAATATTATGACGGAGATGACTTGCAGCATTTCAAAAACGCTGTAACAACCTGTCAGAATTTTATCAAAAATTTCAATTCCGACTACCATAATCTATTTTTTTATGGTAAAGTGGGTACTGGAAAATCATTCTTGTCAAACTGTGTTGCCAAAGAACTGATTGAAAGCGGTCATTCCGTTATCTATTTCAGTGCAACCAGTCTTTTTGACATGTTATCTAAATATTCTTTTGATTACAGAAACAAAGAAGATCAAAGAGAACGCTATACAGACCTTTATCAATGTGATTTGTTAATTATAGATGATTTAGGAACTGAATTGGCAAACCAGTTTGTTAATTCTCAGCTTTTTTCCCTTTTAAACGAAAGACATATGGGTAAAAAAGCAACCGTCATCTCTACAAATCTTTCTCTGGAAGAATTGCGGAACAGATATTCTGACCGTATTTTTTCCCGTATTACCAGTCATTATGAGTTGTGTAAACTGACTGGTCCTGATATTCGTATTTACAAAAAGCGATTACTGAACAGAAAGTGAGGATTTTTTTCATGGCAAAGCGTGAAGAAAAAAGAAATCTGGAAACCATCCCAGTCGGCTCTCTCGGTATCATTCCGCTCGAAGGCTGCAAATCATTGGGAGAAAAGGTTAACTACTATCTCGTGAAATGGAGAGCAGAAAGAGAAAGCGAACACAAAGACAGTCTTGCTTTTACAGGTTATCAGCGCGACTCTTATATTGTAGATGCTAAAGTACCTCGTTTCGGCTCCGGTGAGGCAAAAGGTGTTATTAAAGAATCTGTTCGTGGTATCGACTTGTACCTTCTGGTGGATGTCGCAAACTACAGCCTTACTTACTCTCTGTGTGGACATGAGAATCACATGTCTCCGGATGACCACTACCAGGATTTAAAACGTATTATTGCAGCTGTTGGTGGTAAAGCAAGACGTATTACCGTAATTATGCCGTTCTTATACGAAAGCAGACAGCATAAGAGAACTGCAAGAGAATCTCTCGACTGTGCTCTGGCATTACAGGAAATGGTTAATATGGGCGTTGATAACATCATTACCTTCGATGCACATGACCCACGTGTTCAGAATGCGATTCCGTTACATGGTTTCGAAACCATCCAGCCGGCTTATCAGTTTGTAAAAGGTCTTCTTACAAATGTAAAAGGACTTCATATTGACAATGACCACATGATGGTTATCAGCCCGGATGAAGGCGGTATGAGCAGAGCAATTTACATTGCCAACGTTCTTGGTCTGGATATGGGTATGTTCTATAAGAGAAGAGATTATACAAAAGTTGTAAACGGCCGTAACCCAATTGTTGCTCACGAGTTCTTAGGAACCAGTGTAGAAGGCAAGGATATGATTATCATTGATGATATGATTTCTTCCGGCGAAAGTGTTCTGGAAGTTGCAGCTGCTTTGAAAGAAAGAAAAGCAAATCGCATTTTCGTATTCTCTACCTTCGGTCTTTTCACATCCGGTCTTGACCGCTTTGACAAGGCATTTGCAGATGGCATTATTGACAAGGTTCTTACTACAAACCTTGTTTACCAGACACCAGAACTTTTAAATCGTGAATGGTACATTAACTGTGATTTAAGTAAATATATTGCTTATATCATTGATACTTTAAATCATGATACTTCTATCAGTGATTTATTAAATCCGGTAGAACGTATTCAGTCCATTGTAGCAAGATACAATGCCGGAGAATTGAATTAGTATACTGAAATTGATATATGATAAACAAAAATGCGGGAACAACGAAAGTGTGAACCCGCATTTTTTGCTCTGTTTATATTTTATACTTACACTATCTTCTTCAAGATACGCTCAATAATCTTCTCGCTTCTTGGCAAAAAGAATCCGGCTACCGGACCTACCAGACAGGCACAGACTATCGTACCAATACCAAAGGAACCGCCTAACAAAAATCCTACTACAACAAAAGAAACATCTACCGCAATTCGAATAATACTAAATTTCGCATGTGTCTTCTCGCTGATAACAAGTGCAACTAAATCATTCGGTCCGGTTCCTGCATCAGACTTAATTACAATTGTCATACCAAATGCCAGAATTACACAGCCAAATGCAAGCACAACCAGTTTATACCACAGGTTCTTCTCCCCTTCAAAGAGAAATTTTAAAAATAAAGTGAAAAAATCAATAATTGGGCCACCACAAATCATACAAAGTATTGTACCGATTTTAATATAGCTTCTATCAACTATCAAAAGTACAAGGATAATCAGAAAACATATTGTCACATGTGTATATCCATGTGTCAGAAATTTCCATTCCGTTAAGTCGGTTACACTTCGAAAAATTCCTTGTACAAGTACGTTAAAAGGGTCTGCCCCCAAATCCGCTAATAGGAATAATGTCACACCAAGATGCGCAATCGTAAGTCCTATCAATAGGATGATAACTCTTATGATGGTTTCTTTTAGACTTCTTTTCATAGGTATTCCTCCGATGTTTCAGCGTTCATTATAGACTAAAACAATATTTTGAATCAATACAAAACCGTTTTCCCTAAATTGTACAGTTCATCAGGACATATATCCTGTCCATCGGGCCATACAACAGTAAATCCATCCGTATAAACACGTTTAAAATATTCCAGTGACCTCAATTGTCCATACCATTCACCCTTTATATACGGTTCAACATCAAAATATTTTTTTTCACCATTATCAAACTCCACTAATATTTGATATGCACATATCACTTCCACATGAGTCGCTGTTGGTCTCAACATAACAAAACACCTCCGTCGCCTAACGCAATGGTTCTATCTTGAAATAGTCATCTCCATTACTTAGTAATTCCCAGTTTGCTTTTAATTCATCTTCATGAATTACAATCCATGCCAGCAAAAGCTTCATTTGCTTATTCGGAAAACTTCCTTCTAATATCTCACCATCTATCCCTACCACGATTTCATTATCGCCATATAAGGCATGAATATGCGGTTTATTATGTTTTCCTCCCTTTTCACTTTGCATTCGTACAATAATCCCAAAAAACATAGATAATGCGGGCATTTGAAACACCTCCGTTCATAATGTCATATCATATATCAAAATCGCTATAACCTTATACTCTCTATGTTATATAGAATACCATAGGATTTTCAATAAAGAAAGAAATTCTATTAGTGATTGCCTTTTTTCTCCGAATATGCTACACTTTCTAAGTTGCACAGCCCTAAAACCAAGGTCTTATGGGCTAAGTATGTAAATTACATACTAAAAAAACCGAGTGTTCGAGACCTTCCACTCGTAAAACAAAACTAAAGGAGACAAATGAATATGAAAAAGAAAGAAACCGTATTTCTAACCCAGGCAGCTATGATTGCCGCTATCTACGTTGTGCTTACTTTTATAGCCAACGCCTTCGGACTTGCTAATTATGCGATTCAGGTCCGCTTCTCTGAGGCACTTACCATTCTGCCTTATTTTACACCCGCTGCAATACCAGGGCTATTTATTGGGTGTCTGCTCAGTAACCTTTTGACCGGATGTGCATTACCCGATATTGTTTTCGGAACTCTTGCGACTTTACTTGGTGCGCTCGGCACTTATGCGCTGCACAGGTGGAAATGGTGCGCTCCGATTACTCCGATTCTGTCCAATGCTATTATTGTTCCTCTTGTACTTATTTATGGCTATGGTATGACCATCGAAGGAGTTTCTACTGCCTATTGCTATGGCTATTACTTTCTGACTGTTGGCGCAGGCGAGATTATCTCTTGTGGTGTTCTTGGCATGATACTTTTATTGAGTCTGGAAAAATACCGTACAAGACTTTTTCCGGCATTATAACTATAAATGGTCACACTGCTTTTTCTGCAATGTGACCATTTTTTTACGGATTACAATTCTTGCATGCCGTGTAACCATCTTCTATCAGTTCTTCTCTGGATAATTTCGATGTTTCTTTATTTTCTTCTGAAATATCATCTACGCTATCGCAATCCGACAGATGAAATTTCATGGTATTCGTATTTAAAATATATTCGCCATCATAGTCATTCTTTGTATCCGTTTCCTCCGGCTCATCAGTATCGCCTTCATCATCATCTTTTCCGGCGCTTTGTGTACGTTCTCCTGCCTGCCATGACGTTGTAGGTGCACAATTCCATGTAATCTCTTCTCCATCGGAAGTAGCTATGATGCTACCCTGCTCATCAGTACGGAACAAATCAACTCCCATAGCCCGCAGATTGTTAAGCACTTCTGCATGAGGATGTCCATAACTGTTGCCTTCTTCACAACTGATAACAGCATAAGTCGGGCTGACCGCATTCAAAAAGTTACTGCTGGAAGAACTACTGCTGCCGTGATGTCCCACCTGATAAACGTCAGCATCTACACTGTTTCCATTCACAAGCATATCTGCCTCTGTCTGTATTTCAGCATCTCCGGTAAACAAAAATGTATTCTCACCATGTGTTACCAGAAGTGCAATCGAAGAATCATTTGCATTATTATAAGTATTTACCGGTGCCAGAATCCGAAAAGTTGCATTCCCGAGCGAATATGTACTTCCGGTAGACGGTGTTGTTGCTTTAATCAACTGGTCGTCCAGTGCCTGTGTCAATTTATGATAAGCTGTCGTATCTTTTTTATAATTCGAAACAAAAACATTATCTACATCAAATTTGGTCAGAACAACCGGAGCACCACCTATATGATCGCTGTCCGGATGCGTCAAAACCAGATAATCCAGTTTATCAACACCCTGTTTACGCAAATAATTCCAAATAGCAGTACCTTTAGTATCATCACCGGTATCAATTAACATATATTGTCCACCGCATTTAACCAGTGTGGCATCGCCCTGTCCCACATCAATAAAGTGTACTTCCATGCGGGAAGGTTCTGAGGTATCATCTGTTGTATCCTGTGCTGTCTGATTCTCTGTCCCGGCTTTATTTTCTGCCTGTACATTATTTGCAGTTGCCTGTTCATCATCTGTTGCCGCACTGCCTTCTACATCATTATTTTGTAAAAGTTCCGTTTCTACAACATCGGACTCCTTCGAAGTATCTACACCCGTTGCTGCTGCCGTCTTAGCAATCGGTTGTGACTCGTTTTCATTTCCTTCCGCTTTCGCTGCAAACACAACTCCCGCAACGGAAAGCACTACTGCAAGCAGGAAACCAACCAATGCCATGATGCCCTTACCGGTCTTATTTCCGGTCAGTTTTCTAAGCAGACTATGGGTTACCGGCAAACAGAACAATGTTGCCAGAAGAAACAAAACTCCTGTTGGAATACTTGTCATAAATCCGCCTACTGTCATAACACCAAGCAGAACAGAAATTACATACAAAATGATATCTCTTATAGCACTCACTTGTTATCTCCTTGTATCTTTAAAATAATCTATCAAAGAATAATAAATCGGAATGGTTAAAAATAATACCCATGTAGGATGCCAGATATATTCTACCAATCCTACATATAAGAAAATAAGCAATACCAATACCGGGTATGCAAATTTCTCCGGTTTACGTTTCTTGATTGCTTTAATCAAGCTGCTGATAATCGGAACGAGGAAAAATATCAGCCAGCCCGGATGCCATAAATTGAAAAAGCATCCTATCGCAATATATGCAACAATCGCTATAAGTCCCAATGGGAACTCATCTTTATGATGTTTCCAAATATGACCTTCCACTTCTTCGCCATTTACATAAACACCATTTCCATCAATATGTACTTCATCATCTGCATCCACAACATGAATGCCATCCCATCCAACATGAACTTCGCCGTCTTTATCCTTTACATGGATTCCCTTAAATCCAACATGTACATATTCAGCTTTGTCATCATCATCGTTATTGTCATCTGTATCTTCTTCCATGTTTTCTTCCATATCTTTATCGCCACAGCCAATACCGATGGCCACTTCTGTTTCAAAGCGATTGGTCGTTTCAGAAACATCCTCAACAGAACCATTCTCCTGTTTTGTATTATACTCTATATCTGAAATAATTTCTTCATCCGTTTTTAAAAGTTCATCCAAAGACACACCATATAATCTGGCAAGCAAAATTAAATTGTCTGTATCCGGTGACGCTTCTGCACGTTCCCATTTACTAACTGCCTGTCTACTGATTCCAAGTTTCTCTGCTAAAGCCTCTTGTGAAAGATTGTTTGCTTTACGCAATCCTACAAGTCTGTTTGCAATTTCAATATTCATATACGATTTTCTCCTCATATTTGTTGTATTTTTTCTTTGATACAAATCTTATCTGTGCACGAAAAGAAGCTGTATGTTGGATTTATCATAAGAGAAACCCGGTTGGTTGCGCTATCTATTCTAGTTTTCATTTCCGCAACTATCGGTTGCAAACACCGTATTTTCGGCTTTTTCTCTAATTGTTCAAATTCTCCACGCAAAATCTTTCTGCAAAAAATCTATAGAATATCGTCACCTTCATCAAACAATTTTCGAGAAACATGTACGTTAAAGAAGTCTATAACAGGACCAAGTCCAAATGCTGTTACCAATGTACCCAGTCCAACAATTCCTCCCGACAGGAAACAAATAACAACACAAATAGCATCTGTACAAATACGATTCCAAAAATAGGAAACCTTTGGTATTTTCTTCGTCATAATTAAGGAAAGACTATCATATGGTGAAGCGCCTACATTCGGTGTCTGATACAGGGAAACTCCAAGACCGGTTACAATTGTTCCTATCAGCACAATAAGCACTCTTATTAACATAGTATCCGGTGTCGGAAACCATTTGCAAATCAATTCATAGAAAAAGGTTATAATATATCCGACAAGCAATGCGTTCACAACAGTTCCTGCCCCAATAAATTCTTTACCAAAAACAATCTCCAACACAAAAATTACAATATTGGATAAAATCAGAAAATTAGCAAATGCAATACCTGCTACATCAGAAAGTGCCATTACCATACCACTATAAGGGTCATTGCCCAATCCTGCAAATTTGAAAAGGCTGACACCCATTGAAATGAAAATATTCCCAAAAATCATAACAACAAATCTTTTCCAGCCGATTTTCTTAAAATACTGACCTATTGCATTCATGCCATTTTCCTTCCATTCCTTACAGAATCAATTCAGATGCTACGCTGCATCATTTTTCCTTTTTGCTTACTTTATTCAGCTTCTCTACCATCATAACCATTATTACCACAAACAGCAAGAGGTAAAGTGGATAAAATCGAATACTTATATGCTCTGCAATAAATCCAAACACAGGCGGCATAAAGGTAGAGCCTACATAGGCACATGCCATCTGCATTCCCATAATCGCCTGCGATAACTCCGGTCCAAAATTCTCCGGCGTTTCATGCAAAAGACTCGGATAAATCGGTGCACATCCAAGTCCGATTGCAATCAGTCCCAAAAGCGTTATCATTTCTCCCATCGGCAGGAACAAAATCAGTACGCCAATACCGGCAATCATCTGTCCCAAACGTACCATTTTTTTATCGCCTAATTTATTCGTAATAAAACCACTTATCAATCTTCCAACAGTTATCCCCATATAAAATAAAGATGCCCAGGTAGCCGCTTTTTCCGCAGATATTCCTTTGTCCAAAACCAGATAGCTGCTCGCCCATAATCCCGTAGTAGACTCCAATGCACAATAACAGAAAAAAGCACACAGAACCGCTTTGGCTCCCGGAAGTTTAATAAGTTCTTTCATACTAAGACTTGGATGTTCCCCATGTTCTTCCGCTGCTTTCTGACTCATTTTTTTCCACATCGGCAAGGATACAAATAATACTGCTGTCAATACGATCTGAATAACCGCTACACTTAGATAACCCGAATTCCAGCCAAAACCACCGGTCAGGCAAATGCCCATAATATATGGTCCAACAGTTGCACCAATACCCCAGAAACAGTGTAACCAGCTCATATGTCTGGATTCATAATGCAATGCCACAAAGTTATTGAGGGCTGCATCTACACTTCCTGCTCCAAGTCCATACGGAATTGCCCACAAACAAAGCTGCCAGAATTCTCCGGATATGGAAAATCCAAAAAGAGCTGCCGCTGTCATACAGACACTGACTGCTGTCACAAGTCCTGTTCCGAATCTGCGAATTATTTTGTCACTAAAAAGGCTGGAAATAATAGTTCCTCCTGCAATAATCATTGAAACAATTCCTGCATAAGAAACCGGCACTCCCATCTGCCCATACATACTTGGCCACGCCGAACCAAGCAGTCCATCCGGTAACCCTAAACTAATAAACGAAATATAAATGATAACTAATAATATTGATGTCATTTTTCAATCCTCCTATAATATTTTCTGCAAAGCAAGCTGTATCATGCCTGCTGCAAAGTCATCTTTTAGTCCTTGTTTTATCTCTATTGCCGGAATCAGCATTTTTTCTATGGGATTATTACAGTTCTCTTCTAATTTTCTCAATAATCCTTCATCCATTATCTCGCTATACACTACCAGTCTGTCCGGATTATAGAAACAAAAAAGTGCCCTCATTGCCTCTAACAAAAAATTTTCTACGGCTTCTTTTTCATAGGAAAAGTTTTCCCAATCAATGTATGGTGGCAACATTTTGATTTCTCCAATCAAACCATTTCTACCGCTCTGAACTTTTCCATCCAGACAAATTCCTGCCCCCGGCGGATACTTTGTCGGCATATAAATACCGGCTGTACAACCAATTCGATTTTCTTCTGTCGATGCTGCATACCCAAAGACAGCCGCATTAATATCATTCACAATTATAACCTGTCTTGCGAATCTCTCCTGAAGATATCCTCCTAAATCTACCTCCAGAAGCTTAGGATAATCACTTGCCAGAATTACACCTTCCCGTGCTACTACCGGCAACCCTAACGCAATGATTTGAATTGCCGGATACTTTGTTATCATGGCTTTGACCATGACATCATAACTTTCTTTGGTTACTTCCGGCAGACTTTCTTCTATTTTTTCAATACAGTTTCCATATAAATCGCATACCTGACAAACTGCTGTATCAATTCTGTCTTTTTCATACATATAGATAACCAGCGCTAATCGCACACATTCATTGAAGCGATAAGTTGCTGCCGGTCTTCCCAATTTCGGCTGCACAATTTCTCCCTCAACCGCTTCTCCCTGTTCCAGAAGAATCTTCATCAAAGATTGTATCGTTACAACACTCAAACCTGTTTTCTCGGCTAATTGTGATTTGGTTGCTTCCTTTTCTTTTCGAAGTACATCCCGCAGAAGTTTCAAATTCTCATCTTTTATTAAATTTCCTGACATGACAGGCACCTCTCTTTTTCAAAATATTGAATCACCTGCAGCAAATCATCGAATATTGCCACGCTTTTCTCCCGCATTTCTTCTGTTGGCGGCAGCATATCCGGTACCATAAGTGGTAACATACCAGCGCCAAAAGCTGCACGAATTCCATTATAGGAATCTTCAATAGCATAGGCACTGCATGGCGTAATTCCCATTTTCTCACAAGTCATTAAATAGATATCCGGCTCCGGCTTGCTTCGTTTCAACTGATCGCCACCCATCACTACCTTGAAATACTCATACAATCCGGCATCCTTCAATTCTGCTTCTACAACTGCCAGTCTGGTAGAAGATGCAAGACCAATTGCAATGCCCTTTTCTTTTAGATATTCCAGAATTTCTCTGACACCCTTTTTTAAAGGCAGACCATGTTCCGCTTCATATTCATGAAACAGCGCAGAGGCTTCTTGTCTAAAGGAATCATAATCAAAACTATCTCCATAATGCTCAAATACGATTTCTTTCGTTCGTGTTTTATTGGTTCCGATGCATTCTGCAAATACATCACGTATTCCCGGTATCTGATATTTTTCACCAATTTTTTCCCAACAGTCCAGTACCAATTTCTCACTGTCAAAAATAACACCATCCATATCAAAAACTACCGCTTTTGCTTTCATAATCTTTTCCTGCCTTTACTATTTTCTTGTACTTATATATACGTTCTTCTTTGTGTACTTTTGTTTTTTTGTGCACTTTCGTTTTTCATTAAACATTTATTAAATGCACTTATTAAAGTCACTTTAATAAGTCAGCAATTTATATTATACAATAAAAAACCTGACTGTCAATATAACAATCAGGTTTTCGAGTTTGCTATTCCTGTTCTTTTCGCACATAAGTTATAAAACTATTTCCATTTTCCTCTAACCACTGCGTTGAATCATTCATACCTTTCTTATAAACAGTTCCGGTCAGTGGGTCCATAATGACCGTATTCAGCTCATTAAATCCTACGATCAGAACAGCATTTCCATCCTGTAATGTCGCAAGCACCGGAATATCCATATTCACATAGTATAGCACCGCATCCAGACTACAACCGGACAAATCCAATACCTGTACATCTTTCAGACTGTCTTCCAAAATAGATTGAATTGTTTTGCCCTGATCCAACATATACTGGGTATGTTTCGATACCCCTTCCAGTTCCAAAATTGTATCCAGACAAACAGACAGGCTTGTTGTCTGCTCGCTTACTGCTTCGCCTTCAATTGCCATAATCTGATTTTTGGTACTGCGTGTTCCTCGTTTCCAGACATAATCGCCATTGTCATTTACTACAACTCCTGCAACTTCATAAGCGTAGTTCACCGCTTTTCCCGGATGAGTAAAGGTTCCTTCTATGCCATTCTTGCCATAAACATAAAATCTTTCTTCCGTAATTTCGCTTTCCTGCATGGTAAGTTCACGATTTCCTTCAAAAAGAACTTCTTTCGGAGTCAGAATTTTTACTTCTTTGGCATCCATCTCCTCTTTCACGGCAATTTCAACAATCGTTTCATACTTATCAACAACAACACTTTCTATCGTGTTGTGGCCTTCTTCAACCTTCTCTGTACTCATAATCTGATCATCTGTCACTGATAAGTAGTTTTGCGTTTCTTCATCCCATTTTACTCTGGACAAGGTAATCTGATTATCTGTTATCGCACCGTCAACGACATAAATATCTTCTTCACGATATGTTTTCAGCAAATCGCCGCTTTCACTCTGAATCTTTAAGCAATACATAGGAAAAGTAACTGCACCGGAAGAGTCCTTTACAATATCCCTTGCTTTGGCAAGTCCATAGATTAAATCTTCTTCCATGAATCCAAGCAGGGAAATGTACTCACCTACTCCGGCAGTAATTTCTGTTTCCTTCTCAGTTCCCAGATTCAAAAGTTTTAATGTAGTACAACTGTACTTGTCATCGCCTTCCTGCCATACTAGCATCTGATTTGACTCAGAAACAGTATAATCATCCTCTGTCAATCCGGAAACAACAATAGAATAATTCCTTTCTTCCAGATTGATTGCGTATACACTTCCTTCCAACATCAGATAGCAAATGCCGGACTTGTTCACATATGACAGTTCTTCTACATCATTTTTCAACAACTGATATGAGCGGTTATAAGGTATATACACATGTTCTTCTACCGTATTCGCTGTACTCTTATAAGAATAAAGCGATACTCCAACCTCTCCCTCGTGTCTGCCTCTGTTCATATATCCATAAACCAGAAAATCTACATTTCCCGCTTCATCTACATTCAGGATTTTGATTTTATGACGTTTATAACTGCTTCTGACATCAGTTATATCATCTTCTTGATAAAAAGAAAAAAGTCTTGCCAGTTTTTTATCTGTTACGTTATAACTGTATAACTTATTAGAAACAACAAAAGCAAATACGTTGCCGCCATCACTTTCTTTCATTTCTACCTGTGGTTCTACGATACCAAGCATAATCTTATCATTCGCGATAATTTCTGCCTGTTCATCAAAAAGCTGTGTCATTTCCCTGTCATAATCCAGCAAATACATACGCTCGGTTGTATAACGAATCCGATAGTATTCCTTTACCTGATACAACTGTTTCTCTTTTCCATCCCGTACCTGAGCTATATACTCCAACTGAAAAGAACCGGTTTGCTCTTCCAGCTCCTTAATATCAACAATCGGCTCTGTAATGCGCTCTGCCTTCAAATCGCCCCATGTTACCTGCTGAAAACTACTGTGGATATTCACTTTCTGGAAAGTAGTATTATCTCCTTCTGAGTTCGACTCCAGATATTTCGTTAAATCCGCTGCCGCTTCCCTGTCAAAAGTACGATTATGGAAATCCAGTACATATTCCAATTTCTCCTGAATATGCAATTCTTCTGACTGAACAATTCTTGTGTAATAGCGAATTGTTTCTTTCCCCGATGGTGTCACAAGTAATACCAGCATATACTCTTCATCGGCATTGATTAAGTCCTTTAAGGTAATCGTACAAGAAATTTTATCATTTTCCTGCTCATAACCTTCAATCTCTGTGCTCTCTACTAATCTTGTACCATTGATACTTCTGACCTCAAATGCCAGTGTATCAATTTCATTCCCATAAGTATCTATGGAAAAAGATACCTTTCTATCAGAGCCAATCGGCAAAAGTGTGTCTCTCAAGTAACTGGTATCCATTATTTCTGCATATCCATGCAAGCTATTTACCTGATAATTCTCTATTTGCATTGTAACAATCGGAAAAGATGCTTCACTCATTTCCGTTGTCATATCTGTATTTCCCTTATTCATTACAGTACTTGCCAATACCAATGCTATACCAAAAACTGCCCCCAGATAAATACCTTTGATGATATTTTTTTTCATATACTTCTAATTCCTTATTTCTGTCTTAAAATTTCTTTTCTAACAACTTATATAACGTTGGTTCTATCTGCATGAACTTCATCATTTCTGATAATTTACCCAGTTCTTCCTGCTGTTTTGTTGTATTAAACTTATCTTTTTTTACAGCACGAATCAAAATATTCTTCGGCGTATGTTCCATATCAATAAATTCTAGCAAATCCGTCTCATAGCCAACCACTTTCAAAATGTCTGCACGAAGCGCATCCGTAAATAATGCTGACATTCTTTCTTTCACAATCCCATACTGTAATACCGGTTGTAATGCTTCACACCGAATCTGCTTATTCACCTCATGCTGACAACACGGTACTGACAAAATAACTTTTGCATCCCAGTTTACCGCTTTCTCCAGAGCATAATCGGTTGCCGTATCACAAGCATGCAATGTTACAACCATATCTGCCCTCGTCAGACCCTCATACTCTGCGATATCGCCTCGAATAAACTGTAATTTATGATAGTTATATTTCCTACTCAATTCATTACAATGAATAATGACATCTTCTTTCAAATCAAGTCCGGTAATTGCCACATCCAATCCTTTTAACTCATGCAAATAATAGTAAATGGCAAACGTTAAGTAAGATTTACCGCATCCGAAATCAACAATTTGAATTTCTCTGTCTTTGGGCAGCGCCGGGAGAACATCTTCCACAAATTCAAGGAAACGGTTTATCTGCTTATACTTATCATATTTAGCACGAATAATTTTACCATCCTTACTCTGTACACCCAAATCAATCAAAAAAGGAACCGGAATTCCCTCTTCCAGAATGTATTTCTTTACTCTGTTATGTGCCAGCGAAATTTTTTCTTGTCCTTCCGTTTTCTCACCTGGTTTCATTTGTTTTGCTTTAATCGTCATTTTGCCTTTTTTACTGACTAAAATAACAGCCTTCTTATTAGTATGCTCTATTTCACACTGTTTAAAATCATTTTCCAAATAATTTCCTACACGCAAAATGATTTCCGAATCTTTGTAATTTTCATGAAAAACTTTAGTTCCCTGATAGACCGTTTCCTGATACAGAAGCTCGTCCTTTAACATAATCGGTCTGATTTTTACTTTAAATGCCTTTTCTTTCTCTCTGGCATTACTAATGATAATTTGATATAAATTGCGATTTACTGTTTCCTGTAACAGCTGCTTTAATTCTTCGTTCATGTTACTTCTCATTTCTATTATATATAAAATATAGCCATAACAGATGCTATGACTATATTTTAATAAGATTGCCCCAAAAGCTCAACTAAAATTTTAAGATTCCTCTATGGTTCGCATGACGTTTCTTATAAATTTCATAATAAAGCAGAACCTGAACAAGTTCTTCTATCTGTTCCCACGATTTTCCTGTCATTTTATCCGTTTCATTTCCTTCGTTTTTATCCTGCTCCATAGAATCCATTCGTTTAATTTTATCCATAATAATCTGGGTTAAACGATAGAGCTGCCACTTATCCGGATACTCATCATATATCATGCTTCCCTCGTAATCCATCTGATTAAGCATTTCAACTATAATTTTCTGATAACGCTTCGCTTCCATTGGATACATCTGCTGCAAATATTCCAAATCACGTGTTACCGTGTCTTCCTCCTCATAATACATCGGAAGCGGATATGCCATATAAAACGGAAGAATTCTTGATTGATTCATGTCGTTCCAACTTCTTTTACTATTTTATTTTATCATATGCGTACAAATTCGGATTGTTCAGACTCGTTTATTAAGTTATGATTTAATAAATGTGCTTGTCATCTATAACTAAACAACGAAAGAAGGCGAGTTTTTCACTCGCCCTCTACTCATCCTACTATAATATTACTTCAATATACTCACTTTATTTGTTTTAATTACACGTGTTATTTGTATTCTACTGCGTTAATTCTGGCTACGGCACGTTTCAGTGACATTTCTGCTCGTTTCATGTCCGTTCCCGGTGCGTTTTCACGAATACGTTCTTCTGCACGGTTTTTGGACTCTTCTGCACGTCCCAGGTCAATTTCTGCCGGCCATTCAACAATTTCTGCAAGAATCGTTACCTGATTGGGTAATACTTCTGCAAAACCGGAGTGTAATGCTGCTTCTTTGGTTTCTTCCTCCTGTGTAATGGTTAAAATACCAGGTGCTATTATCATAGTCATTGGTATATGTTCTTTATAAATACCAACTTCGCCTTCCACCGTATTGAATTCAACCATAGAAACCTCTTCTTCAAAGAATACTCTATCAGGTGTAATTACCTTTAATGTAAACTTGTTATCATTTTCAGCCATACGAGTCCCCCTTATTTCACGCGGGCAAGTACGTCATCAATGCTTCCTGCATTTAAGAAATGTCCTTCAGGAATATCATCATGCTTACCTTCCAATATTTCTTTAAAGCCTCTGATTGTCTCAGCAATCGGTACATACTTACCTTCCAGACCAGTGAACTGTCCTGCTACGAAGAATGGCTGAGATAAGAATCTCTGAACCTTTCTGGCACGGGAAACTACCAGTTTATCTTCCTCTGAAAGTTCGTCCATACCAAGAATTGCTATAATATCTTGCAGCTCTTTGTATTTTTGCAGGATTTCCTGCACGCCTCTGGCCACCTGATAATGCTCTTCGCCAACGACTCTTGGGTCCAAAATTCTGGATGTGGACTCAAGTGGGTCTACTGCCGGATAAATACCAAGTTCTACGATAGATCTGGATAATACAGTCGTTGCATCCAGATGCGCAAACGTTGTTGCCGGAGCCGGGTCAGTCAAGTCATCGGCAGGTACATATACAGCCTGTACGGATGTAATGGAACCATTCTTTGTAGAAGTAATACGCTCCTGTAAAGCACCCATCTCTGTCTGTAATGTAGGCTGATAACCTACTGCGGATGGCATACGTCCAAGTAACGCAGATACTTCGGAACCAGCCTGTGTGAAACGGAAGATATTATCAATGAATAACAATACGTCCTTTCCACCTTTATCACGGAAGTATTCTGCCATTGTCAGACCAGTCAGACCAACACGCATTCTCGCTCCCGGTGGCTCGTTCATCTGTCCGAATACCATCGTTGTTTTATCAATAACGCCTGATTCTTTCATTTCATAATACAGGTCGTTACCTTCTCTTGTACGCTCACCTACACCGGTAAATACAGAATATCCACCGTGCTCGGTAGCAATATTACGAATCAACTCCTGAATAAGCACCGTCTTACCTACACCGGCACCACCAAACAGACCGATTTTACCACCTTTCTGATATGGACAAAGGAGGTCAACGACTTTGATACCAGTTTCCAACATTTCTGTTTCTGTTGCCTGTTCCTCGAATTTCGGAGCCGGTCTATGAATTGGTTCATAAGAAACTTCTGTCGGAGCAGGTACGTTATCAATCGGCTGTCCTAAGACATTAAACATACGTCCTAATGTATTTTCACCTACGGGAACTGTAATAGGCGCACCTGTTGAAATTGCTTCCATACCTCTGACAAGTCCGTCTGTGGAACCCATAGCAATACATCTAACAGTATCATCACCCAGATGCTGGGATACCTCTACAACCAACTCATTTCCATCTTTTAATGGAATTCTGATTGCATCGTTGATTTCCGGTAAATTTCCCTCCTGGAATTTAATATCCAGTACGGCACCGATAATCTGAGTGAGTTTTCCACGGCTTTCGCCATTTTTTACTTCTGCCATCTTTTTTTCCTTTCACTCATTGTTATTAATCAGAAGCACCATTAGGAAATGGCATTTGCTCCTGCGATAATTTCTGTTAATTCCTGTGTAATAGAGCCCTGTCTTGCTCTGTTATACATCAGCGATAAGTGATCTATCATTTCTTCAGCATTGCTTGTTGCGGAATCCATAGCCTGCATTCTCGCGCCGTTTTCGCTGGCAACTGCCTCAACCAAACCACCATAAATCAAACTGGTAACATATTTCGGAATAATCAAGTCAAGTGCTTCATCATCTTCCGGTTCGAAGTTCATAAGCGCCTTACTCTCTTTCTCCACTGCCTTCTCTTCCTTCTGCTCTGCCTCTACAGGAAGGAGCTTCAATAAAGTAGGCTCATGCACCACCGTATTTTTAAAGCTGGTATAAGCAAGATAAATTTCTCCAACCTCACCTTTGGTATAAGCTTCCAATACTTTGGAGCTAAGGTTCATTGCATCTACATATAAAGGTTCTTCAATCATATCGGAATCATCTTCTACAATCGAATAACCTTTTCGGTTCAATGATTCTTTCCCTTTTCTTCCTACCGCATAAATATTGAGGTCTTCTTTCTGAAACTCACC
This sequence comes from Lachnospiraceae bacterium, assembly GCA_017623295.1. GTDB lineage: Bacteria > Bacillota > Clostridia > Lachnospirales > Lachnospiraceae > UBA3282. The sequence goes on from JAGAPK010000027.1 coordinate 28,888, forward strand.
CTGTGTAATCAATTTTACAACATTGGAGTTATATCCGCCTGCAAGTCCTCTGTTGGAAGTTACAACGATAACTGCTTTCTTGGTGGACTCTCCACTGCGGAGATAAGGATGATTCAGATTTCCTGTTTTTGCCAACATGGAGGTTACCGTCTCATACATACAATTAAAGTATGCTTTGGACTGTTCTGCGCGTTGTTTTGCTCTCTGCAGTTTTACAGTAGAAACAAGCTTCATGGCTTTGGTAATCTGCTGTGTACTTTGAATACTACCCTTACGCCTTTTAATATCTATCATTGAGGCCATAGCATCACCTTCCACTTCCTACTTACTTAAACTGCGCTTTAAACTCTTCAACAGCTTTTCTTAATTTTGCTTCTGTTTCTTCAGAAATTACTTTCTCTGCTGCAATGGAGTTTGGAATCTCCGGATATTTTGTATCCAGGAATTCAAACAACTCTGTTTCAAATCTGGTAACATCCTCTACCGGAATATCTAACAGATATTTATTGGTTGCAACAAAGATAATAATTACCTGATACTGTACAGGCATTGGTTTGTACTGTGGCTGTTTCAGGATTTCTTTAATTCTTTCACCCTGTGCCAGTTTCTCTTTGGTATCCGCATCCAATTCGGAACCAAACTGGGAGAATGCTGCCAGCTCACGATACTGTGCTAATTCCACACGGATAGGTGCTGCGATTTTCTTCATTGCTTTAATCTGTGCTGCACCACCAACACGGGATACGGAAAGACCTGCATTAACCGCTGGTCTGAAACCAGAGTTGAACATCTCGGTTTCCAGATAAATCTGACCATCTGTAATGGAAATTACGTTTGTCGGAATATATGCAGATACGTCGCCCGCCTGTGTTTCGATAATCGGAAGCGCAGTCAGAGAACCGCCGCCGTATTCCTCGCTCATTCTTGCTGCACGTTCCAATAATCTGGAATGCAGGTAGAAAACGTCACCCGGATAAGCTTCACGTCCTGGTGGTCTCTTGAGCAGCAAGGAAAGTGTACGATATGCTGCAGCGTGCTTACTCAAATCATCATATACAACGAGTACGTCTTCGCCGTTTTCCATCCATTCCTCACCGATTGCACATCCAGAGTATGGTGCAATATACTGTAATGGTGCAAGTTCACTTGCTGTAGCCGCAACTACGGTCGTATAGCTCATAGCACCATATTCATTTAATGTTTTAACGATAGAAGCAACAGTAGATGCTTTCTGTCCGATAGCAACGTAAATACATTTTACGCCCTGTCCCTTCTGGTTAATGATTGTATCAATAGCAATTGCTGTCTTACCGGTCTGTCTGTCACCGATAATAAGCTCTCTTTGTCCTCTTCCGATAGGCACCATAGAGTCAATAGCTTTGATACCTGTCTGTAATGGTGTATCTACTGATTTACGTGTGATAACACCAGATGCAACTCTTTCAATCTTACGATACTTGTCAGTCTGAATCGGCCCTTTACCATCAATCGGCTGTCCAAGAGCATTTACAACACGTCCCAACATGCAATCGCCAACCGGAACCTCAACTACTCGTCCTGTTGTTTTTACAATATCACCTTCATTGATATTATGCTGGCTTCCGAGAAGTACGGCACCAACATTATCTTCTTCCAGGTTAAGTACCATTCCGTATACGTCACCAGGGAACTCTAATAATTCTCCCTGCATTGCATTTTCAAGTCCGTGCACACGAGCGATACCATCTGCTACCTGGATAACAGTACCAACATCTGATACTTCCAGCGCAGAAGCATATCTCTTAATTTGATCCTTAATGACTGAACTGATCTCTTCTGGTCTTAAATTCATGGATCATACGCACCTTTCTTTTAGATTTGAACTTTCAATAATTCTTTCTGAAGTTCATTTAATTTCGTACTGATACTGCTGTCTACAACCCTGTCACCGATACGGATTACCATACCGCCGATCAAGGCAGCATCAATCTGATAATGCATTTCCATTGTTTTATACTCTGTTGTATCAAGCAGCTTCTGTTCAATTTTCTTACATTGTTCTTCTTTCAGTGGTACTGCTGTTGTTACAGTAGCAACTCCAATTCCTTTGTACTTCTTTACTTCCGTAACAAAATACTCCAGAATTTCATCTATTTCCTGATAGCGGTCTTTAGAGATTACGATTAATAGAAATCCCATCAGTTCATCTGAAACTCTGCCTTTAAATACATTCTCGGCAACTTGAAGTTTCTCCTCTTTGATAATCTTCGGGTGCGCCATCAATTTGCCAAAATCTGCATTTTCTTTCAGAATTTCCTGCAGTTGCTGAATCTCATCCAGCAAAACATCTACTTTGGATTCTTCTACCGCAAGCTCAAATAATGCATCTCCATACGTTTTTGAAATTAGCTTAGCCATGTGCTGTCACCTATTTCGTTAAGCGTTTCCTCGATAAGACTGTCCTGAACAGTTGTATCGATTGCCGCATTTACAACCTTTCCTGCCATCATAGATGCCAATACCACCATCTCTCGCTTCACTTCGTCAGCTGCTTTCTTTTTCTCCAGTTCAGCCTCAACATTTGCTCTTTCGATAATTCTGGCAGCTTCTTCTTTTGCTTCTGCCACAATCTTATTCTCATTCGCTAATGCTTTCTTTCTTGCTTCGCTCAAGATTGTTTCTGCTTCTTTATCAATATCTTTTAACTTGGCTTCATATGCTGCCTTAAGCTCTTTGGCATCTGCCATATCCTGTTCAGCGCTGTCAAGTTCCTCTTTAATCTTATTCTGTCTTTTCTGAAGCATATCCCTTACTGGATTAAACAAGAAGTGAGATGCTATTAAAAATAAGGAAAAGACTGCAATAATCATCAAAGACGCATCTACAATCAGCTGAAGATCCAAGTCAAAAAGTCTGGGCTCCATTTCAGCCGAAGCCAGTACCAAACCTGTACCTTTTAACGTATTCAAGCCTTAAGCCTCCTTTCTCATATTTTTCGCCAGAGGCTCTTATTTTCCTAAAGGTTTTACGAATAAGAGTAACATCGCAATAAGCAGACCATACAAACCTGTTGTTTCTGCTACAGCCTGTCCTAATAACATAGTAGAAGTAATATCAGATTTTGCTCCTGGATTTCTACCAACTGCTGCTGCTGCATGACCTGCTGCAATACCCTGTCCAATACCAGGTCCGATACCTGCGATAACTGCAAGTCCTGCACCGATAGCTGAACATCCTAAAATAAAGTTTGTGTTAAATTCCATTTTTATTTCCTCCTTTAATTTATCCTTTTCAATAGAATTATTAACATTCCTGCCCGTTAATCTGTTTCACAGGCATTAGCAATGTATGTCATAGTCAACATACAGAATACATATGTCTGAATTGCTCCGGAGAACAAGTCAAAGTAAATATGAAGTGCTCCTGGCCAGATAATCGCTATCTTGGATAATAAACCATAAATTAATGCCATCATAACCGTTCCTGACAGGACGTTTGCAAACAAACGCAATGATAAAGAAATCGGTACGGCAATTTCACCAATAATATTAATTGGCGCCCAAATTGGCCACGGATCACACAATCCAGCAATAACACCTTTGACCTTCTGATACTTAAACTGATTATAATGAATGATTACAAAAGTCATAATACCTAATGCAAATGTTACACCATAGTCTGCTGTCGGTGGTCTAAGTCCGAATAAACCGGAAATATTGCTTAAAAAGATAAAGATAAATATGGTTCCAATATAATTTCGGAATTTAGGTGAAAATTTTCCCATAACACCACCAATCATATTATCTAACATCTCCACAACCATTTCTACAATGTTCTGAAATGTTCCCGGTACTTCCGATGCATGTTTAACCACTCTGTTTGCAGCCAGACAAAATGCAATAATAACCAGCATGACAATCAAGACACAGATATGAGTCGTTGTAATCCAGACAGTCTGTCCGAAAAGTTCATAAGAGAATACTCCATGTATCATAAAATCGATATCCGCACTCTCTGTCAACAGAACTCCTTGTTCCATACTCTCACCTCCTTATGTATGGATTTTAAATCTTAAAAATTTTAGTACTTATTTTGCGGGTAAATGGCTGCATATATGCGGCAGCTTTCATTCCCATATAACCTAAAAAAGCAAATAGTGGATTAGCAATCCCACTTACTGCAAGCAATGCCATTACTACTACCAGTACAATATAACGAATAATGCTCTGAGTACCAACAGTTTTTGTCGCACCTTTCGATATCATATCCAGGCTTCTATCTAATGTCCACCACATATGAATTGCCCCTGCAATTCCAAGTACAATGCCTATCCATAATCCAATACTGTAAGCTGGTGTTCTCGAAAAAATCAGAATGACAATCTGACACAAAATCCCCCAAATCAAAATTCCAAGACATAAATCAAATAACGTAGGATTTATTTTCTTTCTGATTTCCATTTTATCACTTCTCATCTATTTCTTCTTTCGGTCCTTCCTTTGGCTCCGCCTTATAGTGCTTTCGTGTCTGGGCCGGTTCTTCATATATTTTTTTTGCAAACAAAAACACATTCCTGCATCCGGCAATCGCCCCTATAAAGAAAAAAATAACCATCCAAAAGGAAGTTCCGCACTTCTTATCTATGGCAATTCCGATAAAAGTGCAAATAAAAATGGGAACAAGCATGTTAATACCGAATTGGCTGATCATTGTTAATGCATGATAGACATTTCTATTGTAATTCACTGCTTTTCCCTTTCCTTCATGTTAATAGTAAAATTATACCCATTTTTTGCATTTATGTCCAGTAAAATTGTTGAAATTACATAAAATATCATTGACTTTTTTCCCTTCGCAGTGTAACGTTTTATGTAAATAAACGTATAACCTTTACAAAAACCTTACATACAGATGTATAAATCAGGAGGTCCTATGCCATTGCCTACACTTTACCGCAAAAGAATTATTCCAGATGAATGCGTTTTATTAAAGGATGATAAAATTCTGTATCAGGACGACAATATGATTATAACCGGATGGAATACATTAAAACCTCGAAAAGATATGCATCACGGATATTCATGTTATTTTCTGAAGGAAGGTTTTAAAGTCAGTAAATTTTATCGAGAAGATAATTCGCTGCTCTACTGGTATTGCGACATCGTAGACTATGATTTTCAGAAGGACACCAACACTTATATTGTTACCGATTTATTGGCAGATATAATTATTTATCCGGATGATTTTGTCAAAGTAGTCGATATCGACGAGCTCGCTATCGCATTGGACAAAAAGCTGATTGACGAAGATACTTTGAAAAGGTCGCTTTTGCAGCTGAATCATTTGTTAGAAATCATATATGCCGGCAAGTTCAATACTTTGCAGGCTCCTATTGAAAAAATAATTTCTGAATAAAACATTAAAAGCACAGCTTTTATCCGCTGTGCTTTTCTTTTATTTCTATTCTCCTTTGTTTCTACTCTTTTTGGAAAATTCTAATAGAAAATATGTCCACCGATTGTATATTTCGGTGTAACACCATCTACTGGTGTTCTGAAATATACACAGTTTCCTACATTGGTTGTTCCAGACATAACCTCATCTGCTGCCTGATAGCAACTGGCTGTTGCCTTGTTCTCCGCCAGTGCAAGCGCCAATCTTCCGCTGGCAACTGGTGAAAACTGCTTATTCTGATAAATAACACCTACTACCGTATCCGGAAACACGGAACTAAGCACACGGTTCATAACAACCGAACCAACGGCAACCTGACCGCTATAAGGTTCTCCACCTGCTTCACAATAAATCAGATTAGCAAGCAAGTACCTGTCACCTTCTGCAAAATTCACTTCAGAGATATCACGCCAACTGGACTGTGCGGCCAGTTCTGCCATACGAATTTCTTCGGCCAGCTTTGCTTTTAACGCAGAGATATTTTCTTCCTGCTCTTTAATCTGCTGTTCATATGCTAATGCTGCCGCTTCCGCATCCGAAATCTGATTGGAATAAGATGCAATAGATGTACTCGTCTGGCTAACAAGACCCGAAACGCGGCTTTGCTCTGCCACAACCTCTACCTTATATTCATCCAATTCACCTTTATCAGCTTCCAGTTCTGCCTTCGCGGTTTCCAGTTCTGCTGCTTTTTCTTCAATTGCGGTCTGGAGGTCTTTGTATTCCTGCAACTGTTCTTCTTCATATGCAGAAAGCTGCTCAATATAATTATTTCGATTTAAAAATTCACCAAAACTGCCCGATGAAAACGCCATTTCCAGATACAGATAGTCACTTTTTTCATACATGAACTTAATCTGCTGTTTCATGGTGTCGTATTGAGCATCCTTCGCAGCAACAGCTGCCTCCAGTTCTTGATTGGTTTCTTCGATTTTCTGATTGGTCGCTTCAATCTCAGCTTCCTTATCCGTAATTTTGGACTCCAAGTCACTCAGATTATTGCTGACCTGTGATAATTCGGTATTAAGCTGAGTCAATGTTCCTTCCAGTGAATCCTTCTGTTCATTCAGATTATCCAGATTTTCTTTTGTGGCATCTAACTGTGATTCTGTATTTTCCTTCGCGCGTTCTGCTTCTTCAAGTTTCTTTTTGGTTTCCGCTGTTGCATGTACAGAAAGCGGAAAGGATGTAATCAGCAGAACCAAGGTCATCGCAGCTGCCACATTCTGCCTGAATTTCATAAATCAACCTTACCTTTCTTTTACACAAAAATTACTGTTTTTCAATCAAATTAACTCTTCTTAGATGTCTTTCTTCATTTGAAAACTCTGTACCAAGGAAAGTATCTACAATACTAAGCGCCAGATTTTCTCCAACAATTCCGGCTCCCATTGCTAATACGTTAGCATCATTATGCAATCTTGTCAATTTTGCAGACACTGTGTCCGCACATAGTGCACAACGAACACCCGGAACTTTATTGGCAGTAATAGAAATACCAATTCCTGTCGTACAAATTACAATTCCTTTCTCACATTCACCATTCGCTACCGCTTCTGCAACTGCCCTTCCATAAACCGGATAATCACAGGAACTTTTATCCGGGCATCCATAATCCTTGCATGCAACACCCTGTTCTTTCAAATGTGCAATTACCTTCGTTTTCAAATCATATCCGCCATGATCACTGCCAATTGCTATCATTGTTCTCCTCCTCATTTGCCCCGCTTGTGCGTTGCCTATATATTTGTCTATATCTTTACCTATATTTTTGCCTATATATGAATAATTTTATGTCCTGCTGCTTTCAAAAGTCTGTTCATAATAGCCTGTCCAATTCCTGCCGTATCAAACGACTCTGAAAAAATCACCGTTACATCTTCATCATCAAATTCCCGTAGAATGCGATAAAGTTCTTTGGCTATCGTCGTTTCATCCTGACGACTGCCCGCACTCTTGCAAACGTCGCCCTGATATCTGGCAATGGTTGACTCTGTACCAATGATGCCAACCTTATGACCCTCCTTCTGCAAGAAAGGCACCTGCTTATTTATATACTCTACCACCTGTTCTTCATTTCCGTCAACAATCGTAAGATCGCCCTTCGGTGCATAATGTCGGTACTTCATACCGGGAGCTTTCGGTGCCTGCCCACTTTCAAGCGACATCATTGTCTGATCTTCGCTTACCGACTGCAAAACCTCTTCCAGCATTTCTTTGGTAATATATCCAGGGCGAAGTATCATCGGCTTCTCCACAGTCATATCCACAATAGTGGATTCCAGACCAATTTCCACATCACCGCCATCAATAATCATTTCAATACGTCCCTGCATATCCTCTTCTACATATTTGGCAGAAGTAGGGCTCGGTCTGCCGGAACGATTGGCGCTGGGTGCCGCCACATATCCTCCTGCCGCTTCAATAAAAGCCATCGCCACAGGATGTACCGGCATACGCACTGCAACCGTGTCCAGTCCTCCCGTTGTTTCATAAGGCACAATATCTGATTTCTGAAAAATCATAGTAAGCGGTCCGGGCCAAAAAGCCTCTGACAGTTTTCGAGCGGCTTCCGGTATTTCCTTTACAATCGGTTCTAAATCTTCCATCTTCGCAATATGAACAATCAATGGATTATCTGACGGTCTTCCTTTGGCTGCGTATATCTTTCTGGACGACTCCGGATTCAAGGCATCACCACCGAGTCCATATACCGTCTCTGTCGGAAAAGCCACAAGACCGCCCGACTTAATAATACCGCCTGCCTTTTCCAACTGTTCTTTCGCCATATGCTGTTCATTCATTCGTATGATTTGTGTTTCCACTGTTCTATCAACCTCTATATATTGTAAACTCATTTATATTTAAAATCATGCTTCAAGCGCATCGTGTCGATAATTAAATCCTAATTTAATTACTCGCGCTTCAGCATGCTATTTAATATCGCATGTTATTGTACATTTACATTAGTACCATCTTTATTTCAACACCTGCGCCGACATTATAACATATTTTCTCAGCTTTGACTATTGATATATTGCAGAATCCCCAGATGAATCGCCCATGCCAGCTTTTCCTGATAATATTCTGACTCCAGTTGCTCTGCTTCTTCACTGTTAGAAAGAAAACCACATTCTACAATCACAATTGGGGAAGATGTTTTCTTTAATAGATAATAACTATCATTCGCTTTTGCCAGTCTTGTATTGTCCGGGTCAACATCTTTTAATAACACCTGTTGTATTTTCTCTGCCAACACTTTACTCTGTTCACTTGTAGCATAATAGAACGTCTGTGCTCCATGTACATATTCTTCATGGTAGCTGTTCTGATGAATGCTTACCGTCAATACCGGATTTGCGCCTTCTATTATTTCCACTCTTCTCTTCATATCCTGTACTTTTTTGTTCGATGCATTTTCATCATAAAGCCCGGCATCCGATTCTCTGGTAAGAATAACCTCAACATCCTGCATTTCAAGGAAGTTCTTTAATTTATTAACAATTTGCAAGTTGATATCCTTTTCCAATGCTCCATTAATTCCCACTTTTCCCGGGTCTGTTCCGCCATGTCCCGCATCAATTACAACACATAGCTTTTCTTTTTCTGTTAGAATCTCATTGGATGTTGCTATTTCACTTTTCTTATATGCCAATGCATATAAGGCTGTCAAAACAAGAAGTACCACACCGATTCTGACTGTTATTTTATTCTGTTCTACTTTTTTCACATCTTTATTCCCGCAAGCAATACTTTGTATATTACTATGCAAAAGGAATGTCAAAAATGTAAAATTGGGCATAATACAAAAACAGCCATACAAGGCATCCCCTGCATGGCTGTATGAACTAATATTCCTCTTCAACTGCTTCTTCTTTTTCTCCGATATCCGTTACTGGTTTCTCAAGACCTTCAATTTTGATATTATGTTTCTCCGCATAATCCCACAGAGCCGCATGGATTGCTTCCTCTGCAAGCAGAGAACAATGTACTTTTACCGGTGGGAGGCCGTCTAACGCTTCCATAACCGCCTTATTCGTCACCTGCAAAGCCTCCTGAACGGTTTTACCTTTTACTAATTCCGTTGCCATGCTGCTTGTTGCAACAGCTGCTCCACAGCCAAAAGTCTTGAATTTCGCTTCCTGAATAATTCCATTATCGTCAATATCCAGATACATTCTCATGATATCGCCGCATTTTGCATTTCCGACCGTGCCAACGCCACTTGGATTATCAATTTCACCCACGTTTCTCGGGTTATTAAAATGATCCATTACTTTTTCACTATACATAATCCTGTTTGTCCTTTCTTCTTACTGGTTCTGCTTCTTCACGAAATCTTCGTACAAAGGTGACATGCTTCGTAATCTTTCAATAATTGTCTTCAGCTTATCCACCGTATAATCAATTTCTTCTCTGGTTGTCTTATCAGATAAAGTAAGTCGCAAGGAACCATGTGCGATTTCATGCGGCAATCCGATTGCCAGAAGTACATGTGACGGGTCCAAAGAGCCTGATGTACAAGCTGAACCACTGGAACCGCAGATACCATTCTGATCTAACAGAATCAACATGGATTCGCCTTCGATAAAACGGAAGCAGAAATTTGCATTATTCGGTAGTCTCTTCGTTCTGTCACCATTCAGTCTGGAATACGGAATCTCTGCAAGAACACGCTCAATCAAATGATCCCGCAGTTCTGTTTCGTATTTGCTACGTTTTTCCATATTCTCAAAAGCTAACTGTGCCGCTTTGCCAAAACCAACAATTCCCGGTACATTATGTGTTCCGGCTCTTCTCTGTCGCTCCTGTGCACCACCGTGAACAAAGGAACGAATCTTAACGCCCTTACGAATATATAATAAACCGATTCCCTTTGGTCCATTTACTTTATGACCGCTGGCACTTAACATATCAATATTCATTGCATCTACATCAATCGGAATATGCCCGAATGCCTGTACTGCATCTGTGTGGAACAAAATTCCTTTTTCTTTTGCAATCGCACCGATTTCTGCAAGAGGCTCGATTGTACCGATTTCATTATTCGCTGCCATAACAGAAATCAAAATCGTATCCGGACGAATAGCTGCTTTTAAATCTTCCAGACGAACCAGACCATTCTCATCCACATCCAGATATGTTACTTCAAAACCTTTTTTCTCTAAATATTCAGCTGTATGCAAAATAGCATGATGCTCTATCTTGGTTGTAATAATATGTTTTCCCTTAGACTCATAAGCTTCTGCTGTTGCTTTCAATACCCAGTTATCTGATTCACTTCCGCCACCAGTAAAATAAATTTCTTCCGGCTTCGCATGAATTCCTTCTGCCAGAATATTTCTTGCTTCATCTACTGCCTTTTTGGCATTGCCTGCAAATGTATAAATAGCGGAAGGATTTCCATAATATTCTGTGAAATACGGTACCATAGCATCCAGCACTTCCGGATATACCTGTGTGGTTGCCGCATTATCCAAATAGATTAACTGACTCATTTCTTTAATCCTGCCTTTCTGTTCTCCGCACCATTTCCTAGTATTCCTCTATGACATTGATATTATAGCACTTTCGTTTTACTTGTCAATATCAGTGTACTCCATCTTAATGACTGTTTTTATCAAATGCAATAGTGCTCGCCAAGTTCTGCCTGCCATTCCAACATATCAGCCAATGTAATACTATCCACTACATCATTTACAGCATTATATATTCTTTCCCAAATTCGAACTGTTACACAACAATCTCTTCGATCGCATTCATCACTTTCATCCCCAACACAACTTACCGGTGCCAAATCACCTTCTGTTAAACGCAGAATCATCCCAACCGTATACTCAGAAGGAGCCTTTTTCAACAAATAACCACCCTGTGCACCTCGAATACTTCTCACATAACCTGCTTTATTGAGAACTGCAATAATCTGTTCCAGATATTTGTCTGAAATCTGTTGTCTTTTTGCCACATCCTTAAGACTGATTGGCTCACCATTATTATAAGTTGCTAAATCCAGCATTAAACGTAGTGCGTATCTTCCTTTGGTTGATATTTTCATAAATATTTCCCCATTTCTATTAATCATAGTTTTTCTGTATGAATACCATTATAATACCCACTTTCTACAAAATAATCAACAGCTTTCTATAATATCTTTGACAATTTCTGAGGCAATAATCAATCCTGCTGCCGATGGAACAAAAGCTGTACTCCCTGGAATTGAACGCCTTCTTCCCGCATCTTCTTCGACCATTCCCTGTGGTTTTATTGGTTCTTCCTTCGAATAGAGAACTTTTAACTTCTTCACATTTCTTTTCTTAAGTTCCCTTCTCATTACCTTTGCCAATGGACAGACTGAAGTTTTGTAAATATCACTGATTTCAAGCTGCATTGGGTTTAATTTATTCCCGGTTCCCATAGAACTGATAATCGGTACGCCCGCTTTCTGTGCCTGCAATACAAGTTCTATTTTGGCAGTCACCGTATCAATCGCATCCACTACATAAGAATATTTTGAAAAATCAAATTCTCCGGCATTTTCCGGCAAATAGAAGCATTTATGAACCGTTACCGCTGCCTCCGGATTGATAGAAAGAATTCGTTCTTTCATCACATCCACTTTGTATCTTCCAATGGTATCTTTCGTGGCAATAATCTGACGGTTCAGATTGGTAATATTCACTTCATCATCATCTACCAGCGCAAAGCTTCCGATTCCGCTTCTTGCAAGTGCTTCTACAACATATCCTCCCACACCGCCGATGCCGAATATGATAACACTTGTTTTTTTAAGTTTTTCCATTGCTTCGTCGCCAAGTAACAGCTCGGTTCTTGCGAATTGGTTTACCATATACCTTCTCCTTTACCACTAACCTTATCACGAAAAAAGAGCCCCTCAGGCGGAACTCTTTTTCCGTTTGTTATGGTAACGCTTGTTTTTTAATTTATTTCTAAAATTTTATGCTTTTATAAACGACGGCGTAGACAAATATCTGTCTCCGGAATCCGGCAGTAAAACAACAATATTTTTGCCTCGATTCTCAGGACGTTTTGCTACTATCTGCGCTGCTTTCAAAGCGGCACCGGAAGAAATACCGGTCAAAACACCTTCTGCAGCCACCAATCCTCTGCATTCTGCAAAAGCATCTTCATCTTCTATTGCAATTACTTCATCATAAATCTTCGTATTTAATACCTTCGGTACAAATCCGGCTCCGATACCCTGAATACCATGTGCTCCGGCTATTCCCTTCGACAATACCGGACTGGCTGCCGGTTCTACGGCAATTACTTTGATATCCGGATTTTGTTCTTTCAGATATTCCCCCGTACCGGTAATGGTTCCACCGGTTCCGACACATGCTACAAAGATATCTACTTTTCCTTCTGTCTGTTCCCAGATTTCCGGTCCGGTCGTTTTCTTATGTGCCATTGCATTTGCCGGGTTATCAAACTGTCCCAAAATCAGAGAACCCGGAATGGATTTCTGCAATTCTTCTGCTTTGTCAATCGCTCCCTGCATGCCTTTAGCACCTTCGGTCAAGACAAGTTCCGCACCATAGGCAGCTAACATATTTCTTCTTTCCACACTCATTGTTTCCGGAAGTGTCAGAATCGCATGATAGCCTTTCGCAACCGCAACGGCTGCCAGTCCGATTCCGGTATTGCCAGAAGTGGGCTCAATAATAGTTGCCCCCGGTTTCAAAATTCCTTTTTCTTCGGCATCTTCAATCATAGAAAGCGCCACCCTGTCTTTGGCTGAGCCGGCCGGATTCAAACACTCCAGTTTTGCAAGCAGTACCGCATCGGTAATATCATTCTTTTCCATATAACGATTTAATTTCAAAATCGGAGTATTGCCGATTAACTCCAATGCGTTTTCCTTAATCTGCTTCATCACTAATCTCTCCATATTGTTATCCGATTATTTCATATTCATGTTCCAATTTTTACTGATTAACATATCCTTCAATTGTATCCCAGATGGACGGCACTTCAAAGCCCAGTTTCCATGCTGCCACGCCTGCAATTCCATATTCATTCATAACATTTAATTTTACCTGAATGGATTCTGCATCCTCAAGCCATACCTGATAAAGTGTATCGCCGGACTGATATTCACCATAATTCTGACAGGTTGTTTCATCCCATCTTGTTTCAATACTATGGTCTGCAATATACTGGCTTGCCATCTCCATGCCAACTGCCTGACTGTCTACCGTACTTCCGGTTGTCTCCCAGATTCTTGTGTAGAAAGGAAGGGCATTGATAACTTTATCTGCAGGCACTTCGGCTACTGTATTTGCAATACCTTTTTCTACATAATCAATAGAAGCAACGGAACCAGCTTCTGCACTTCCCTTGTAATGCTCATCATATCCCATGACAACCACATAGTCAGCTACCACTCCCTGTTCTGCCCGGTGATAGTGCTCTGTATTTCCAATTGGTACATAATTATCTACGGAAAGCACAATGCCATTCGCACGACACGGAATCGAAAGTTCACGAATGAATTCAATAAAAGGTTCTCCTGCATCCAGACTAAGATTTTCAAAATCTACATTGATACCATCCAAATCATATTCTAATGCGGCAGTAATCAACTGGTTAACTAAATTCGTTCTTGAGGTCGTAGATGCCAATACTTCATAAGTATCTACTCCTTCATTGGTGAAGTTGTCCACAAGCGCCCACACTTCCAGTCCCATATCATGTGCTTTTGTTACATAATCCTGGGAAGCAAAGCTTGTAATATTTCCCTGATTATCACTTAGCGAAAACCATGTAGGAGAAATGGTATTCACACTTTTCGTTTTAGACATTACTTCTGTCAAAGTATCATTTCCTGCTGTGCTCGCTACCGCATGCCATGCCAAATTGATTTTATAATCCTTAGAAATGCTGGTATACTCCGGTTCCACATAATCGGTCACCGGTATCGGTTCTTCCGTTCTCTGGTTGGTCAGTTTTTTGTTTTCCACGTAACCGATATAAGCATCTTTGGTTTTCACCTTTGTCCAGTTTTCCATTGCTTCCAGAACAACAACCGTATCGCCCTTGGCTACATCCGTCAGAATGTCACTTTTCACACCGCCCTGATATCTGACCTGTGTATCCTTGCGGATATCTGCAACCTGGCGTTCATTCCATTCTGTGTAAACCTGCATATGATAAGGTTCTGCAAACAATTCATAGGAAAAGTTTGTATATTTTTTTACATAATCTGCTGCTACATACAGAACGTCACCTTCATATCTTGCGATAACATATCCTTCATCACTTGTTTCGCCCTGACTTGTAGAAACTTCAGATGTCCCGATTGATGTAGTAATGATCGTATCGGGAGTTGTATATATAAGAATTCCTTCTTTCTTGTCTTCATAAAATCTGTCATTAAAATATTTGTGCACAGTCGCAAAATCAAAATAGCAAACGCCGTCCCAGATTCTGGCACGTTCCTCTATCTGTGCATCCTGTAAAATGATTGGTACTTCATCCTCACTTGTAATCCCAAAATATTCCTCCAGATTGGCTCTTTCATCGGAATAAGAATATTTTTCTAATAATGTTGCTCCAAATCCTGCTATCACGACAATAATAATAAGGACGATCGCGACAATCACCGGAATTATTTTTTTCATTTGTCCAGCTCCTTTCTGACCGTCCTTATTATAACAGACTATTTAATTACCGTCATTACCATTTTCACTTTTTTCACCGTTTTTACATATATTGGTGCCAAAAAGAAGCGGGGACTCCTATTTTGCATTCTTCTGTTTTCCATAAAAACTTGTGTAAAAAAGCATTTTCATTATGAACAAAACATTTCTTTGCCAAAAGGAATTTCGTGATAATAAACAAACAGTACCTAAGCGTTTATCCATAAAGATTTTCTGATAACATTTTTCGATAATTTTTGTTTTTTAGTCTGTAAGATACTTCCTGACATGCTTAAAAATATAAAAATAACTGTATAACCTTTTCAATCCTTGTGAATTATAATTGTGAATGTTTGAATGGAAAAAATTATTCTATGAATAGGCACATAAGCCTATAAGACTTCCTCATACTATATAAGTATGGAGAAAGTATGATAAATTAGAGTTCTTTTATGAAATTTAACGCATTGCCTCCCTCCCAAGCAGATTGCCAGGAGATCTTACAGTCATTATATCCACGATTTGACAAAAAATGCAAGCAGTTTCTAAATTTATTAAATTTTTTTAAAGACTTTTGTCATACTATTGACTAAAATTAACGCAAAGTATAAGATACTTTTAACTTCGAAAAAGTTTTTGCCGGAGTTATTAACATAAATTGACAGTATCAGTATCTTATTAGTAAGGATGTGATATTATGAAAATTGAAAAAGTAAACGAACACCAAATCCGTTGTACCCTGACAAGAGAGGATTTAGCGGATCGAGAGTTGAAAATAAGTGAATTAGCATATGGTACCGAAAAAGCCAAAAGCCTTTTCCGCGACATGATGCAACAGGCTGCTTATGAATGTGGATTTGAAGCAGAAGACATTCCACTTATGATAGAAGCCATTCCGTTAAATGCAGAATGTATTGTTCTTATTATTACCAAGGTGGAAGATCCGGAAGAACTGGATACTCGTTTTGCAAAATTCGCGCCTTCCGTACACGGCGACAGCGAAGAGGATGAAGATGATATTCTGGATACTTTTGCTGATTCTGCAGGCGAAGTGCTTGATATGTTACGCAAAATGGAAAATCAGAGCCAAACCACTACTGCTTCTGAACCTTCCGAAGCGGCTCCGGCATCAAAGGGCAGAGCACCACAGGTATGTGATTTGAGCCGTATTTTCTCTTTTGCTTCTATCTCAGACGTAGCAAGACTGGCACATGTCATCAACCCTATTTACCAGGGTTACAGCAGTTTATACAAAAATAAAAACAACAAGAATTATCTGTTAGCGATTGTTCCAAGCGGTATGCTTCTGTCCGAATGGGAATCTGTATGTCATATTCTATGCGAATACGGCAACCAGGAGCCTTCCTCTATGGAGAAGAAATCCTATCTGGATGAACATTATGATGTGATACTGGCAGACAAAGCCATCCCATCTCTGGCAAAAATTTAATGGCATATTTTATATCGAAGGAAATAACAAAAGCCCGTCCATTCCGATTGGAGTGACGGGCTTCTTTTTCATTATGAAATCAGATGCAAAATTATAATGCCTGAATTTCTTTCATCAGTGCATCTACATCCATGCCATGCACCATTGCTGCTTCTTCCAGAGTTTCTCCCTGTGCGGAAGGACATCCTAAGCAATGCATTCCTGCATTTAATAAAATAGGTGCTACATCCGGATTGGTTCTTAAAATTTCACCAATTGTCATATCTTTGGTTATATCTGCCATAAATTGATTCCTCCAATTCTTTCTTTTTTCTAAATACATTGTATTTAAAATGCATTATACATTATTGACACAATGCCTATTCAGTATAAGCCGAAAAATCATTTCCTGCAAGCAATAAAAAATCAATATCTTGTGGTCTGTGTAAAATACATACAATTTTCACAAAAAATTACAGAAAAATTCAGATTTTGTATAAGAAAAAGTACAATGCCCGACTTGACGTATGTTATTCTTTTAACATATAATGAGAGTACTGGATAAGCATATTTTAAGGCATGTTTTTGTTACAAAATATGCTGAAATATATTAACCAAAATTATCAAATAGGAGGCTATTTCAAAATGAGACCAGAATGGAAAGATTTTGTAGCTGGCAAATGGGAGAACGAAGTAAACGTACGTGACTTCATTCAGAAAAACTATCATCCATATGATGGTGATGAATCCTTTTTAGCAGATGCTACACAGAACACAAAAGATTTATGGGCACAGGTTCTTGATTTAATGAAACAGGAACGTGAAGCTGGCGGTGTACTTGATATGGATACAAAAGTTATCTCTACAATTACATCTCATGGCCCAGGATACTTAGACAAGAGCAAAGAGAAAATCGTTGGTTTCCAGACAGACAAACCTTTCAAACGTTCTTTACAGCCATACGGCGGTATCAGAATGGCAGAGAAAGCTTGCTCCGATAACGGATATGAAGTTGATCCTGAAATCAGTGAATTCTTCTCTACACACAGAAAAACACACAACGCAGGTTGTTTCGATGCTTACAATGCAGAGATGAGAGCTTGTCGTTCCGCTCATATCATTACAGGTCTTCCAGATGCTTACGGACGTGGACGTATCATCGGTGACTACAGACGTGTTGCTTTATATGGTATCGATTACTTAATCGAAGACAAATTAGCACAGAAAGATTCTACAGGACGTGTTATGACAGATGATGTTATCCGTCTTCGTGAAGAAATCTCCGAGCAGATCGTTGCTCTTAAAATGATGAAAGAAATGGCAGCTTCTTATGGCTGTGATATTTCCAGACCTGCTACAAACGTACAGGAAGCTATCCAGGCTACTTACTTCGGATATCTTTGTGCAGTTAAAGAGCAGAATGGTGCTGCTATGTCCCTCGGACGTACATCTACATTCCTTGACTGCTACGCTGAAAGAGACTTAGCTAACGGAACATTTACAGAAGAAGAAATTCAGGAATTCGTTGATCACTTCATCATGAAATTACGTTGCGTAAGATTCGCTCGTACTCCTGAATACAACCAGATTTTCGCTGGTGACCCAGTATGGGTAACAGAGTCATTAGCTGGTGTTGGTGTTGACGGACGTCCATTAGTAACAAAGATGTCATTCCGTTACTTA
>JAGAPK010000028.1 GCA_017623295.1 Lachnospiraceae bacterium
GAGATGATAGTTTTGGTGATGCATTTATGATTTCAACGCCACCATTCTTATTACGTGAAAATATTAGAAATACTTCTAATATATATAGTTGGGCTATGGATAATACAGATTTAGGAACCGATGTGATAGTTAATCCGGTTGAGGGACCATGGCCAGTGTCAGAGAATATAAATGACAATAAGCATTTAGTACATAGGCTTGAAAATATGTTTAAGAGATTTCTTGAAGATGAAAATTTGCAAAGTACTTCAATGGTTATTTTGGTAGATGATGATAATGCATTTATTGATTTTTTTGATGGTTCTATAGCGAAATGGAAATTTGTAAAAGAATATAGCACAAATGGAACTGATGAGATTAAAGTAGCATCTGTTGAAAATTTTAAAGGTTTAGAAGCAGATATGGTAATTTATGTTCATAGTAAAGATACCTCTAATAATTTGAATTATATAGCATATACACGAGCAAAATATTATCTTGTTGAATTGATAATAAGATAAAAGAGTAAGGAGTTTGATAACAATGATAAAAGTACTATTCATCTGCCACGGCAGGAGTTGCTAAGTGCGAAAAAATCATGTAAAAATCAAGGGATTGAAGAGAATAAGGTTATATTTTGCAACAGAGTTACAACTTTTGAAAGGGCTCGGATACGATTATAGATGCAATATTAATAAAATTATATATTTTTAGTTATAGTAGAAGAATGCCAGTATTTTATACTGACATTCTTTTTTATTTGTATTTATTAAGAGCAGATTTTGTTGTATATATTATATCCTTGATAATACATAATTCATTGGGTGTGCAACGGTCAAGAATAGATAAGATTTCCTCTTTTGTATAATCGAGTTGAGTGCTATTGCTAGTTGTTTCTACCAGTAATTCGTCTGTATGCACTTGAAGTACTTCGGCAAGTGAAACGAAAACGGGCAAACTAAGTTTTGTGTTGCCTGTTTCAATATGGCTAAGATGAGTAACAGATATTCCTACTTTTTCTGCTAGTTCTTCCTGCGAATAGTTATATGCTTTTCTGAACTTGCGAATGTTTTGACCAATCATATAATAATTCATATTGAATGCTCCTTTAGAATATAGAATAATACTTTTACGGTGCATATATACTTGAATTGTATAGGCAAATGTGATAATGTTTAATAGATTGAGTGGGCTAAAAAGTGCCTATATAGTTAAAGAATGTGAGGGTAAAACAAATGAAAAAGAAAGTATTATTAGTTTTATTATGTGGAAGTTTGTCCATGAGCGTATTGACAGCCTGTGGCGGTGGACAGGAAACTGTAACCGAGGAAATTGCAACAGTGGAAGAAATGGCAGAAGAAAAGGTAGAAGAATCAACCGTAGAGGAAGTATATGATTATGCTTCCCAGATGGAACTTGCAAAACAATATCTGGATGGTGAAAAAGAAGATGGCGTAGCGACGGACTATGTAAAAGCAAGTGAACTGGCACAGGAAATGATTGCTCGGGGATATGCAGAAGGATATTATATTGAAGCAGAAATAGCCAATAATGAAAATAATTATGAAAAAGCCTTTGAGAATTATAATAAGGCGTTAGACGGAACGGATGAGGATATCCTTGGACAAGCAATGAATATGATTGGATTTTATTACATGCAAGGCTTTGGAGTAGAGCAAGATTATGCCAAAGCGATAGAATGGCATGAAAAAGGCATTGAAAAAGGGAATGATAGTGCACTTTGTAATTTGGCTTATCATTATCAACATGGCTATGGAGTGGAGCAGGATGGTGCCAAAGCTATAGAATATTATGAAAGAGTAATAGCGAATGGAAAAGATGAAGGCGCTATAGAGACTAGCTATAACAATATAGGTTGGGGGTATGACCAAGGATTAGGCGTAGAAGTGGATTACGCCAAAGCTATTGAGTATTATCAAAAAGCTGGAGAACTTGGTTCGGGGTTAGCGTATTCGAATATGGGAAATCTGTATCGGGATGGAAAAGGCGTAGAGGTGGATTATGCCAAAGCGATAGAACTATATGAAAGAGGCGCAGAACTTGGCGAGTGGAAGGCATATAGTAATATGGGAACCTTGTATTTAAGAGAAGGGGAATATTTAGATGTTGTTAAGGGATTAGAATACTATGAGAAAGTATATGAATTGGGAGGCAGTGAAGCAGGTGAACATGCATATTCGATAGGGACTTATTATGAAGCAGGAAACGGAGTAGAACAGGATTCTGCGAAAGCGATAGAGTGGTATGAGAAAGCAGGATTAGCAGGAAATAGCCAAGCTTACAATTCTCTGGGCACGATGTATTATAATGGAAAAGGAGTGGAACAGGACTATGTGAAAGCGATAGAATGGTTTGAAAAAGCAGCAGAACTGGGAGATAGTATCTGTTCTATTATGATAGGAAATATGTACTATAGAGGAGAAGAAGGCGTAGAGCAGGATTCGGCAAAGGCTATAGAGTGGTATGAGAAAGGAGCAGAACAGGGAGAGACATTAGGTATGCGTCTACTGGGTGATACCTACGTTTTGGGAGAAATAGTGGAACAGGATTTTGTGAAAGCGGCGGAGTGGTATGAGAAGGGAGCAGAACTGGGAGATGCAGATTGTATGGAACGTATTGCGCTCCTGTATGAGAACGGAAGGGGCGTAGAACAGAATGAAGAAAAAGCGGCGGAGTGGTATGCAAAAGCCGAAGAAGCAAGTGCGGAATAGAGAATGATTACCTTATTATAAAAGTGTTTTACGTCTTGCGGTTTGCTGTAGCCTTGAAATGTGGCTCTTGTGCGAAGCACAATTAACCTTTCTGTCTTGATTACAGTACATCAAAAAACCATATAACCTGTCATAGGGCTTGCCAGAATGGGGCGATAGCCCCCTTGACAGGTTATATGGTTTTTGGTAGCGTATGACAAGACAGAAAGAGAAAATGCTCAATAAAAAGAATTAGAATGAAACAATGATTATGTGTTGCCCTTGGATTTGAATGTTATAAAATATAATTAAAATGTATAGTAAAAAAATATTGATTTACAGGAAAATATGTGTTAAATTAATAGTGTAAAGAAGTACTTCTTGTATAAACTATAACAGTTAGTGTTATTTACTGACGAAATCAATTCCACTTTTTAAGTGGAAGATATTGTGAATAAAGCAGAACATTAGTTTTGTGATTTGACGAATTTATCAGATTAAGGAAAATCCGTTAGTTACAGAGCTATTTTTTTGCCCTAAAACCAGCGGAAACGCTGGTTTTTTTGATTCTTGGAGAAAGGAGGGAACTGTTATGCGTCTTTACGCTAATGTAAATTTGCTCGGCAAGATTGCTAAGCCTTGGAAGGACAAGGAAGGCAACGAACGTACCAGTTATTCTGCAAATATCATGCAGGAGAACGGACAGATTATTGATACGCTCCGTTTGACACAGGAGCAGTACAATAACGTAACAGCTGGTAAAAATTACACTATTACTGCTGATTACGGTAATGGTAGCAACGGAGCATATTTACGTATTGTAAATATTTCTGAAAACAAATAGAAGTTATTGCTCCGGCTCTGTTATAGAGTCGGAGCAGAAAGGAATATATATTATGAAATTGATTGATGACTTATGGAAGGTTTTTGATAATATTGATAAAGATATTATCAAGAAGAAATGGGTACGTGTAGTTGCAAAGTGTTCAGCATTAATAGGTGTAGGAGTATGTATAGGTCTTTGTGTCTTTTGGCTTATCGCATTTTTATTCAATCATATTGATTATGTCATTATTGGTGTCGGGGGTATCGGAAGCATAATCCTTATCATACGAAGTGCGTTGCCCGAAAGACCGAAACAGAAAGAAGAGGTGGTACGTATTCAAAAAAGTGAAAATGCGATTGAATATGATACCATAACCCTTGAAAGCACGTATAAAAGAATACGTGAAGGTATGTTCTATATTATTATTGAAATTGCTGATTTGATAGGGGTAAAAAAACCGACATCATTCAGCCAGATGGATGCCCCTACGCATTATGACATAATATCCAACGTACCTGTCTATCATCTGCTGGTGGCAAAAACAGGTAGTGATAATGATGTATATACTGTCATGGGGCTTTTGCAGAATGTTTTGGAACAAAAACTGAATAACAATGAGTTCAATGGAATTTTGCAGACTGTATTTTTCTATAATGGACAGGCGTACCCGTCAATTATGATTGATAACGTGCGTAATCTGGGAAATATGCTACAAATAGATGTAGTCATAGTAAGTGGACATTATTGCAAGTATCGTGAACAGCGTATGTATAATCAGATGAATAACAATTTGTTTGATAATCCTCGGGATGATGATTTTTAAAGTATGAAAGAAATCAAACTGTTTTTTAATGAAGCATATTTAAAATATGGAATCCGGCAGTATGTGACTTGGAATCCCGATAAAGCGCCACATATCTGCATCTTTGGTACGACGGGCAGCGGCAAGACGGTAGCATCAAAGCTGCTGCTTGCCCGTACTGCTCAATGTTTGCCGGATATGAAACTATATGTAAATGATTTTAAGGGCGATTCGGATTTTTCCTTTGCAACCAAAGCCCCCAGATTTGCTCGATATTTGGAATGTGAGCAGAATTTTGAAGCATTTTATCAACGATTTCTGAAAAGGCAGTCTGGGGAAGATACCAGTAGGAACATGCTCCTTTGTTTCTTTGATGAATGGGCTTCCTATACTCTGAGCATAGATAAGAAAAAATCTGAGGAAGAGAAGAAGAAACTTGCAACTTTGCTGATGATGGGACGTTCCTATAATTTACATCTGATTTTGAGCCAGCAGAGAATGGATGCTGTCTACTTTGCTAACGGCGGAAGCAGAGACCAGTTAAATATCGTCATTTCCTTATCAAATTTAAGTGCTGAGGGAAAGGAAATGTTTTTCCATGAATTTAAAGACCAAATTAAGCCGGATAGGAGACAGAGCACAGGGTACATGATAACCAATGGGACGGATTTTACGCCCATTCAAGTGCCCTTTATATCCAACATGACGAAAATTGACCACTATATCAAGGAAGCGGTAACAAGGTAATTCGGGGGCGGTGCGAAGCACTAAGCCCCGACAGGGTAGTCGGTTGCGCCGACTGCCCTTATACAGAAGTCGCCTAGTATTACCAGCGACTTCTGTAACTGTGAAAAGCAGTTAAAATGGGCTAAAATACAAGGAATATTAGTTACATTTAAAGTGTGACAAGGAGAAGTTACAGAAAGGAGATAGGAGTGAGTATTTTTCCAAAGCAAATGAAAGGGCGTGCGTGGGTTGCGACAATCCATATTGCCAATATGAAGAAAGCAGGGTTATCCGTGGAAGAGTATGAAACGCCGGAAAAACTAGCAGAAGTTTTTACTATGATATGGAATAATAGCGGTAAAAATCGTTCTTGCGGTATTGCGGTGTGTATCAGTGAACAAGGAACATATCATGCACACATGGCGTTATATGGAAACACAACCACGCTAGGGAATGTAAGTAAAATCTTATTTGATTCTCATGTAGAGCCTCAAATGGGTGGGAAAAAAGAATTGACGGAGTATCTAAAGAAAGAAGGCAAGTATGCAGAAAAGGAAGAAAAGGTACTCTATGTAATGGGATTGGATTCTATTCAAGATGTTCAAGGGAGCAGGTCTGATTTAGACAGGATTCAAGAATATATAGAAAAGGGACTTACACCGCCGGAAATAATGAAAATAGATATAAGATATCGAATGTATGAGAAAATGATTAAATCCGCTTTTATTGACAAACGTATACAAGACACACCATTGATTAAGGAAATGCACAACGAATGGCATTGTGGGGAGAGCGGAGCAGGAAAATCTTATTACTATTATGAACTATGTAAAAAGCATTCGCCGGAAGAAATATATTTAGTAACGGATTTTGAAAGTGGAGGATTTGATTATTATATTGAACAGGGAGCACCACCTATCCTTTTTATGGATGAATTTAAGGGAAATATGAAATTTAGCCAACTGTTGACGATATTGGATAAGTACAGTAGGACACAAACGCATTGTCGATATTCTAATACATATAATCTTTGGACAACCTGTATTATTACTTCGATTTTTCCGCCGGATGAAGTGTATGCTTCAATGGTTGAGAATGACAGGCAGAATCGGGATAAGGTAGACCAATTACTTAGAAGATTAGATTATATTGTGTATCATTATAAAACGGTTTCGGGAGAGTACAAAGCATATTCAATGCCTGCGAGGGAATATGTTGATTATCGAGATTTGAAGCAAAGAGCGTTGAAAGCAGAGGACGGATTTATGCATGTAGGCGATATGGAAGATATACCATTTGTGGAATAAAGTAGAGGTGTAATTATGGTAATCGGTAAAAACATACCTTTGCCATGGTGGGAAAAATACACACTAACAGTAGAAGAATCAGCGGTTTATTTTGGTATTGGAGAAAAGACATTAAGAAGATTTTTAAATGAACATAAAGACAGTGATTTTATAATATGCAATGGAACAAAAATATTAGTGAAAAGAAAATTATTTGAAAAATATATTGATGAAAAGATGACAGTTATATAGTGTGAAAACCACCTATGTTAAGGATAGATTTTGAGCCCCGATTATGGTATAGTAGGTATATCGTATCGGGGCTCTTTCAGTTATGAAAGGAGCGATAAGATGAGTACTGTAAAAAGAAGAGATAATAAAAATAGAGTACTAAGAAACGGAGAGAGCCAAACGAAAGACGGAAGATATATGTACAAGTACATTGATAGCAATGGAAAGCCCAATTATGTGTATAGTTGGCGTTTGGTACAGACGGATGTTACGCCACAAGGAAAGAAAGATAAACCGCCACTTAGAGATTTGATTAAGACAATCAATAGGGATTTGGATGACGGTATCTATTCCAAAGGGGGAGAAATGACGGTTTTGGAATTAGTCAAGAAGTATGTTTCTCAAAAGACAGGCGTAAGACATAACACAGAAGCTAATTACAATTTTGTTATCAATGTGATTGCAAAAGAGGACTTTGGAAAAAAGAGGATTGATAGAGTAAAACTATCTGACGCAAAGGGATGGTTGATTAAACTGCAAGCGGATGGGCGTGGTTATAGTTCTATTCATACCATTAGAGGAGTGGTAAGACCTGCCTTTCAAATGGCGGTAGATGATGATTTGCTCCGCAAGAATCCTTTTGAATTTCAGCTTGCAACAGTGGTTGTAAATGATAGTGTGACAAGGGAAGCAATTACAAGGAAGCAGGAAAAGCAGTTCTTAGAGTTTATCAAGAATGATAAGCATTATTGCACCTACTATGACGGAATGTTTATTCTCTTTAAAACAGGGCTTCGTATTTCTGAATTTTGTGGACTGACGATAGCAGACATTGATTTGCAGGAGAGAAAAATCAATGTGAATCATCAGTTGCAGAGGAAAAGAAACATGGAGTACGTAATCGAAGAAACAAAGACCAATGCCGGAACAAGATTAGTACCAATGACTGACGAAGTATATGAATGTTTTAAGCGTATTATTGCCAATCGTAAGAAGCCGAAGGTTGAGCCTATGATTGACGGAAAAGTAGGATTTTTGTTTTTAGACAAGAACGATATGCCTATGGTAGCTTTGCATTGGGAAAAGTATTTTCAGTATGCACTTGAAAAGCATAATAAGATTTACAGAGAACAGCTTCCGAAGATTACGCCCCATGTATGCAGACACACATTTTGCAGTAATATGGCAAAAGCCGGAATGAATCCAAAGACCTTGCAGAAAATTATGGGACATTCAGATATTGGTGTTACACTCAATACATACACACATTTAGACTTTGACGATATTCAAAAGGAAATGCAAGCGGTGTGCAATGCATGAGTTGTAAAGCTGTAAAAAGAGTATGGTTTTACAACTTATTTTACAACTTTTGAGGTGTAAGATATACTGAATTATACCAAAATATGCGAAAATAAGTAAAAATAAGAAAGTTGTAAAAATGCATATAATATAAGAAAAATCCCTATTTTAAAGGAGTTTTAGATACATGATAAAAGTATTATTCATCTGCCACGGCAACATTTGTCGTTCCCCAATGGCAGAATTTATTTTAAAAGATATGGTATCAGCACGTGGCATAGACCCTAAATTCCACATTGAGTCCGCTGCGACAAGCTATGAAGAAATCGGCAATCCAGTTTATCCACCGGCGAGAGCAGAACTGGCCAAGCATGGAATTAGTTGCGTGGGTAAGACGGCACGTAAGCTGGTAAAAGCTGATTTTTCTGAATTTGATTACTTGATTGCAATGGAAGAATATAATCTTAGAAATATCAGACGGGAATTTGGAGCAGAGTTAACGAAACAGGTTAAATTGTTGTTGGATTATACAGACACTCCGGGCGATATTGATGATCCATGGTATACAGGCTCTTTTGATGAGACGTATCGGGAAATCGTTGCCGGATGCGAAGGCTTTTTAGAACAGATTGCAAACGAATTGTAATTGTATATGCAAAAATACAAGGCTTTCCCTTGACAGTGTTTTTAAGTCTTAGTATTATAGTAATAATCGCATAAATAACCAATGGAAGGTTACAGGAAAGCAGACGAAATTGCACCGAAGGAGTAACACTCTCAGGTGTTTCTTGAAAAAGAAACGAGACTGTAACTGGATGGTCCGCTGGAGAATCTCAAAAATGAGTGCCGAAGGTGAAAGCAAAGGAAACTTTGTGAATCTCTCAGGCAAAAGGACAGTGTGAAATTTTAGAAAAGCAGACTTGTTTTTCTTTTATATTTGATTTTGAGTCCAAAGATTTTCTTCAGTCCGAAGAATATCTTCGGACTTTTTTACTTTATTAGGAAACAACTTGTCACACTAAAGTGAGAAAGCTCTTTCTATAAAGTAGCAACGCTCGCGCGCGGAGAGTTCGCCAGCGAACGCTTTTTTTATGTGATAGGATAATGCTTGCAGGTGGTGATAACCCGACCGCAAGCGAATTAGAAACAAACGGAGGACGAGATGGAGTTTATAGCAAAAGTAGTTGAAGTGGTGAATACGTTTTTGTGGGATTATGCATTATTAATCCTGTTACTGGGAACCGGTGTAATTTATACGGTTTCTTTGAAGTTTATTCAGGTGCGTAAGTTCGGGCAGGGAATGAAGTTATTGTTTGGTAATTTTTCTCTGCATGGTGATAACAGTGGCAAAGGTTTAAGTTCTTTCCAGGCGTTGACAACAGCGGTTGCAGCGCAGGTAGGAACCGGTAATATTGCAGGTGCAGCGACAGCGATTGCAGCCGGCGGCCCGGGAGCAATTTTCTGGATGTGGGTAAGTGCTTTCTTTGGCATGGCGACGATTTATGGTGAAGCCGTAATGGCGCAGCATACCAGAGAAGAAAAAGATGGTGTTATCGTAGGTGGTCCGATTTATTATATCAAGTACATATTTAAAGGAAAGTTTGGAAAATTCCTGGCAGGATTTTTCTCAGTAGCTATTATTTTGGCATTAGGCTTTATGGGGAATATGGTACAGTCCAATTCCATTAGCGCTGCATTTGAAAATGCATTTGGAGCAAATCCGCTGGCGGTAGGAATTTGTGTTGCGGTAGTAGCCGGTATCATTTTCATCGGTGGTATTAAGCGTATTGCGCGTGTGACAGAGAAGGTCGTTCCGCTTATGGCGCTTTTATACATTGTTGGATGTGTAATTATTCTTTGCATGAATCCGGCTGGTCTGGTAGAGGCATTCAAAAATATTTTCATAGGTGCTTTTTCACCGCAGTCTGTTGGTGGTGGTTTAATCGGTGTGACAGTACAGAAGGCAATGCGTTTTGGTGTAGCGCGAGGTTTGTTCTCCAACGAAGCGGGTATGGGTTCTACACCGCATGCACACGCAACAGCTGATGTAGAGCATCCGTGTGATCAGGGTATTATTGCAATGATGGGTGTGTTTATTGATACGTTTGTTATTTTGACCTTAACAGCACTTGTTATTATTTCTACCGGTGTATTTAACAACGGACAGACCGGTGCAGAGTTGGCACAGACTGCGTTTAATGCAGGCTTTGGAAACTTTGGTAATATTTTTATTGCAATTTGTATGTTGTTCTTTGCTTTTACAACGATTGTAGGCTGGTATTATTTTGGCGAAGTCAATGTACGTTCTCTGTTTGGAGAGAAGATGGTAAAAGTATATGCGATTATCGTTGTTATTTGTGTAGTAATCGGTTCAACTTTGAAAGTAGACTTAGTTTGGAATATGTCAGATATGTTTAACGGTTTGATGGTACTTCCGAACTTAATCGCAATCTTACCATGTATTACGCTTGTCCGTAAGCTGACCAAAGAGCATGAGACTGAATCCAAAAAAGAATAGGGACAATGCCCCTATTCAATAATGCCACAGGCGATTTTGGCACCGCTATCTCCGGAAGGTTGTGTCATGAAGTCATCCGGATGGGCATGCACGATTACACTGCGCCCAAGAATTTCAGGAATGGTAAAAGAGTTCGTCAGAAAAGACTGCCAGGCGTAGCCATTGCAATTCAGAAGGGGTGGCAGGTCGCCGCGATGGTTTGGATGTTGGAAATTGTCCGGGTTATAATGATTTCCGGTATTGGCAAAGTCGTGGCCAGCATTTTCGGAGCAGTTTCCGTTTTCGTGGATATGGAAACCAAGGAAGTGGGAAGGTCCTTTTTCTGTTATGGTTGGCAACCCTCGAAATTGTGCATTTACGAGCACTCCGTAGGGCATTTGATAGAAGGCTACGACACCAATTAAATCAGGATGTAGAGAGTTGCCTTTTACAAGGGCTGATGCATCCGGTGCGGCGGATATGGTTGGCATATCCAAAAAGAAAGTGTTTTTTGAAGCAATATTTTTCATAGGAACCTCCGGTTCTATTTATTTACGAATCACCGTTTTTATATCTATCATATGAGTTCTTTCTGACCTTTGTGTCATATGTTGTTATAAAAGAACTTATAGATTGCAATGTGGTGTAAAATTACTCAAATTTTACATATTTTTTGCAGAAAAAGATAGTTAAAAAAATGGTGATTCGTTATTTTTAAAGGGAATGAAGGAGGTACTTATTATGAAATATATTTTTCGTTTGATGTCAAAAAGTAAAAAGGGTTCCTTGGAAGATAAGGCATACAGAGCTTTGGTTATCAATACAGCGTTATGGTTTCTGATAGGATGTGTGGCTGCATGGGTTATTTGCGGGGCTTGTCGTGCACCGGAAGATTTGGTTAGTTCTTATATGGTAACAACAGGAGCATGTAGTTCATTGATTGTGGGATATGGCGCAGGTGTTGTGTGGCTTCTTCGCCATGCTGAGTAGGGTTCGTAAACGAACTCTTTTTTTGTCCCTTTTTGTAAAAAAAGTTTTGTTAAAAAAGTTTTGTAAGAAAAGTTTTATAAAAAAAATTTTCGAAAAAAGTTACATAAAATTTACATAAAAATTACTCGCTTTTGATAGTTTGTAAAACGGTTCCTTTGTTAAACTTAGGCACAGATGAGGCAAGACATCAGTCAAATCTGATGCTTGTCCGTCGATGAAAATATGAGAAGAAAACTGTGCAATGTATAGAATACATAGTGGCATTGTTAACAGGAAAGTAACAAGAAAGGAAATGAGGAATTATGAAAAAGAACACAGTAAAAAAACTTATCACAGCAATCGGTGTTAGTGCACTGATGTTAGCAAGCTTAACAGGATGCGGCTCTACAGAAGAAGCTGCTGCTGAAACAACAGAAGTAGTTGAAGAAACAGTAGCAGAAGATGCTGCAACAGAAGTAGCTGAGGCAGAAGAAACAGTAGCAGAAGAAACAACTGAAGAAACAGCAGAAAACACAGATTTAAGCGGAACAATTACAATGGCTGGTTCCACATCTATGGAGAAATTTGCAAATGCATTAGCAGAAAGCTTCATGGCAAAATATCCGGGCGTAACAGTAACAGCTGAGTTTACAGGTTCTTCCGCAGGTGTTGAATCCGTTCTTGCAGGTAGCGTAGATATTGGTAACTCTTCCAGAAATCTGAAAGATGAAGAAGTAGCTAACGGCGCAGTAGAAAATATCGTAGCAATTGATGGTATCGCAGTTGTAACAGATGCTGCAAATACAGTAACAAACTTAACAAAAGATCAGTTAATCAGCATTTACACAGGTGAAATCAAAAACTGGAGTGAACTTGGCGGTGAAGATTTAGCAATCGTTGTAGTTGGACGTGAAGCAGGTTCTGGTACACGTGGAGCATTCGAAGAAATTCTTGGAATTGAAGATGCATGTGCTTATGCAAATGAACTTGATTCTACAGGTGCAGTTATGGCAAAAGTAGCATCTACACCGGGTGCAATCGGTTATGTTTCTTTAGATGTTCTTGATGACACAGTTATTGCTTTGACTTTGGATGATGTAGAACCTAGTGCTGAAACAATCAAATCTGGTGAATATTTCTTAAGCAGACCATTCGTAATGGCTACAAATGGTGAAATTGCAGAGCAGAGCGAAGCAGTTCAGGCATTATTTGATTACTTACAGTCAGATGAAGGTAAAGAATTAGTTGCTTCCGTTGGTTTAATCGTAGTTGACTAATGAAAGGGGCTTCTATGACAAGAGAAAAACGCAAAATTGTGAATGTAGAGTTCATAGCGCAGACCGTATTTACGGTTTGCGCGTTTTTCGCAGTAATGGCAGTCGTGTCTATTACGCTGTATATGATATGGAATGGTACACCGGCAATTTTTCAGGTGGGTATCAAAGAAATCTTATTTTCATCTACATGGAAACCGACAGCAGAAGATCCGTCCTTTGGTATTTTGTATGTTATTTTGACCTCTATTGTAGGAACGGTAATGGCAATTTTAATCGGTGTTCCGATTGGTCTTTTGACCGCCGTATTTCTGGCAGAAGTAGCACCGAAGAAACTGGTAGCCATCGTAAAACCGGCAGTAGAATTACTGGCAGGAATTCCTTCTGTTATTTATGGTCTTCTTGGTTTGATGATTTTGAACCCTCTTATGTACAAACTGGAGCAGTTTTTGTTCAAGGGTTCTGAAACGCATCAATTTACAGGTGGTGCTAATCTGATTTCAGCGGTAATCGTACTTGCTGTTATGATTCTGCCGACTGTTATCAATATCAGTGAATCGGCAATGCGTGCTGTTTCACCGCAGTTAAAAGCAGCATCGTTGGCACTTGGGGCATCTCATATGCAGACGATTTTTAAGGTAATTATTCCGGCAGCAAAATCCGGCATTATCAGTGCTGTTGTGCTTGGTGTGGGTCGTGCGATTGGCGAAGCAATGGCAATCAGTCTGGTTTCCGGAAGTTCTGTCAATGCGCCATTACCATTTAATTCCGTTCGTTTCCTGACAACTGCTATCGTAAGTGAGATGGGATATGCAAGTGGATTACATAGACAGGTATTATTTACCATTGGTCTGGTATTATTTGTCTTTATTATGATTATTAACATTGCCTTAAGTAAATTATTGAAGAAGGGAGAGAACGCAAATGACTAGAAAAACAAAAGATAAGTTTGTATTAGGGCTTATTTATCTGGCAGCATTCTTTTCCGTTGTATTATTGATTGGTATTATCGGTTATGTTTTTGTCAAAGGAGTTTCGAGTATCAACTGGACCTTTTTGACAACTGTTACAAGTGCCTTAAAAGGAACAACAGGTATTGCGGGCAACATTGTAAATACACTGTACATAGTAATTTTAACACTTTTGATAGCAACTCCAATCGGAATTGGTTCTGCAATTTATCTGAATGAATATGCTAAACCGGGCAAAATCGTCAGATTAATTGAATTTACAACAGAAACCTTGTCCGGTATTCCTTCTATTATTTTTGGTTTGTTCGGTATGGTATTTTTTGGTAATACGTTAGGATTTGGTTATTCGATTCTGACCGGTTCTTTAACACTTACATTAATGATTCTGCCGTTGATTACCAGAAATACACAGGAAGCATTGAAAACCGTGCCGGACAGTTATCGAAGCGGTGCAGTTGGTA
The DNA here is from genome assembly GCA_017623295.1 of Lachnospiraceae bacterium. Lineage (GTDB taxonomy): Bacteria > Bacillota > Clostridia > Lachnospirales > Lachnospiraceae > UBA3282. Next base: position 14,033 of record JAGAPK010000028.1, read on the forward strand.
TGGGAGCTACCAAGTGGTATATGATTCGGACAATTTTACTTCCTTCTGCCATGCCTGGCATTTTAACGGGTATTATTCTTGCAATTGGTCGTATTGTTGGAGAGTCGGCAGCATTGCTTTTTACTGCCGGAAGTGGATATCTTCTGCCGAAAGCCGGAAAAGGTCTTTTGAATAAAATCATGGAGTCCGGCGGTACTTTGACGATTCAGTTATATCTAAGTATGTCAAAAGCGCAGTATGATGTGGCATTTGGTATAGCGGTAGTTTTGCTGGTGATTGTATTATGTATCAATTTCCTTACCAAATTTTTGGCAAAGAAGCTGGATGTAAATGCCAAAGCATAAGAAGAGCAGAAAGGATTCAGAATGATGAAAGAAAATACGAGTAAAATAAGTACCCGGAAATTAAATTTGTATTACGGGGAGAATCATGCGTTAAAAGATATTGATATGGATATCCGGGCAAATGCGTTAACGGCATTTATCGGACCGAGTGGATGCGGAAAGTCCACTTTTTTGAAAACATTAAATCGTATGAACGATTTAATTGAGTGTGTTAGAATTGACGGAAACGTTTTTCTGGATGGTGAAGATATTTATGCACCAAAAGTAGATACAACATTGCTTCGTAAACGAGTAGGTATGGTATTTCAGCAGCCGAATCCGTTTCCGATGAGTATTTATGATAACATTGCTTACGGACCGAGAATTCACGGTATTAAGAATAAAGCAAAATTGGATGAAATTGTAGAAAACAGTCTTCGTGGTGCAGCCATATTTGATGAAGTAAAAGATCGGTTGAAAAAATCAGCGCTTGGACTTTCCGGAGGTCAGCAGCAGAGACTTTGTATTGCCAGAGCGTTGGCAGTAGAACCGGAAGTGCTTCTGATGGATGAGCCGACTTCAGCGTTAGACCCGATTTCTACGTTGAAAGTAGAAGAATTAATGATAGAGTTAAAGAAAAAATATACAGTCGTTGTAGTAACACACAATATGCAGCAGGCAGCACGTGTTTCCGATGATACAGCATTCTTCTTGGTTGGAGAAGTTGTTGAATTCGATTCTACGGACAATATTTTCTCAAGACCGAAGGATAAGCGGACAGAAGACTATATTACCGGTAGATTTGGTTAATGGAAAGGAAAAAAAGAAGATGTCACCTAGAACAGTATTTGAACATGAATTAGCAGAATTAAGAGAAGAATTGAAAAAAATGTGTTTTCAGGTAGAAGCAGTTTATGAAAATCTGTTTCAGGCAATGGAAGCACAGGATAAAGAACGTATCTTAGATATTTTGGAACAGGACAGTGTTGTGAACGATATGGAGAAAAAAGTGGAATATCGTTGCTTGTCTTTGATTACGAAGCAGCATCCGGTTGCCAGAGATTTGCGTATGGTATCAGCAAGCTTAAAAGTGGTAACAGATATAAAACGTGTTGGTGATCATGTAGTTGATATGGCAGAATTGATTTTGCGTATGCAGATGAAAGACTTGACACAATTTTCCAGCCATATGCCGGAAATGATTGAAGCTACCAAACAATTATTCCATGATGCAGTAGGAGTATTCCTTCGTAGAAATCAGGAAGAAGCAGAGAAGGTAATCGCCGGTGATGACAAAGTTGATGATTTATTTAATAAAGTAAAAGAAGATTTGGTAGAGCTGCTTCGAACGGAAAAAGCAGATGCCGATGACTGTATTGATGTATTGCTTCTTGACAAATATCTTGAAAAAATCGGCGATCATGCAGTCAACGTAGCCGAATGGGAAATCTTCCAGGAAACCGGCAACATGTGTAACACACGCCTACTGTGATTCGACTTTTTACATAGATTTTACATATAATTTACAAACTTTTGGTGGTGCGACGGATAAATCCATGATAATTTCAAATTATATAACATAGGAAAATATATAATTGGAGGCTATTATGGATTTCTTTGGTGTACTTACGATGGTAGGCGGCTTGGCGTTATTCCTTTACGGAATGCAGGTACTTGGAGATGGATTGTCCAAAGTATCAGGAGGTCGCTTGGAACAAATTTTGGAGAAATTGACAAACAATAAACTGAAGGCAGTTTTGCTTGGAGCCGGTGTAACCGCAGTAATTCAATCATCCTCGGCGACAACGGTTATGGTTGTTGGTTTCGTTAACTCCGGTATCATGAAGCTGTCGCAGGCAATTGGTATTATTATGGGTGCCAATATCGGTACGACAGCAACTTCATGGATTCTTAGTTTGTCTGGTATCGAAAGCGGCAATTTCTTCATTAAATTGTTAAAGCCGTCTTCTTTTTCACCGATTCTGGCATTGATAGGTGTTGCTATTTTACTTTTTTCCAAAAAAGAAAAGAAGAAAAACATAGCACTTATTTTAGTAGGTTTTGCTGTCTTGATGTTTGGTATGGATACGATGTCCAATGCAGTAAAACCGCTTGCTGACGTGCCGGAATTTACCAATATTTTATTGATGTTCTCCAATCCGATTCTTGGACTGCTTGCAGGACTTGTATTAACAGCGGTTATTCAGAGTTCTTCCGCATCAGTTGGTATTTTACAGGCACTTTGTGCAACCGGAGCAGTATCCTACGGAACAGCAATCCCGATTATCATGGGACAGAATATTGGTACATGTATTACTGCGCTTCTTTCTTCCATTGGAACATCCAAGAATGCCAGAAGAGCCGCTATTGTACACTTATACTTTAACATAATTGGAACCACTGTATTTATGCTTGTTTTCTATGGTTTAAATGCATTTATTGATTTTGCCTTTTTAAATCAGGCGGCAGAAGCATATGGAATCGCAGTTGTGCATAGTGTGTTTAATATTTTTGCAACTTGTCTGTTACTTCCATTTTCAAACGGTTTAGAGAAATTGGCAAATCTGACAATCAAAGATGATATTTCTGAAAATGTGGTAATTCGCCATATTGATGAGGATATTAAAACATTGGACAGCCGTTTCATCAACAACCCTGGTCTTGCTATGGAACAGTGTAGAAAGGTTGCTTCTAACATGGCAGATACGGCTAAAGATTCCTATATGCGTGCTATGGGATTATTGCAGGGATATAATGAGAAAACAGCAGAAGATGTTATTCAGATGGAAAAAGATATCGACCGTTACGAAGATGTGATTGGTACTTACCTTTTAAAATTGGGTGGAAAACAGTTGTCAGAGAAGGATAGTCAGACTTCCATGTTATTTTTACAGTGTATCGGCGATTTCGAAAGAATATCCGATCATGCGGTCAGCATTGTAAAATCTTTTGAAGAGATGAAAATGAAGGAACAGGAATTTTCAAATAAAGCACAGATAGAACTGGGAATTTTCACTCAGGCTGTCGCAGAAATGTTAAACAGTACCTTGGAAGTTTTTGATAAGGAAGATGCGAAGCTGGCGTATGAAGTAGAATCTCTTTCAGCTGTTATTACGGAGCTTAGTGCAGAAGTAAGAAAACGTCATATTAAGAGACTTCGCAAAGGTAAATGTACGATTGAGCTCGGTTTCCTTTTATCGGATATTGTTACAAGCTGTGAGCGAATTGCAGCGCACTGTTCTCACATTGTTGTGAGCGTTATGCAGGTAAGGGAAGAGTCCTTGGAAATGCATGGTTATATGGAAGATTTCAGAGAAAATGAAACGGCAGAATTTAAACAGTTACAGAAGAACTTTAAGGAAAAATATGTTTTGCCGTAAAGTGAGTATGGTATACTAGTGTTTGGGAGTTGATTGCAGTGAGCAAAATTTATATTGTTGAGGATGACAGAAATATCAGTGAAATTGAAAGTTTTTCTCTAAAAAACAGCGGATATGATGTTTCTGTTTATGAGAATGCGCATGATTTTTATGATGCACTGGATAAGTCAGTGCCGAATTTGGTACTGTTAGATATTATGCTTCCGGATGAAGGCGGACTTGCCATTGTTGAGAAGCTTAGAAAAAATCCTGTTACGAAGAAGATTCCGATTATTCTGGTAACAGCGAAGACAACTGAAATGGATAAAGTAAAAGGATTGGATGCAGGAGCAGACGATTACTTGACGAAGCCCTTTGGGGTTATGGAATTGATTTCCCGTGTGAAGGCTTTGCTTCGTAGAAGCGGTGAGAGTAATGAGGATAAGTGTCTTACGATTGGCAGGATTTTTCTGGATAGTGAAAGACATGCAGTGTATGTGGACAGTAAATTGTGTGAATTGACGTATAAAGAATATGAACTTTTGAAAATGTTAATGTTAAATGCCGGCATTGTAACAAGCAGGGATGCAATCTTAAATCAGGTCTGGGGAGTAGATTTTCAGGGAGAATCCAGAACACTGGATATGCATATTAAAACCTTGCGTCAGAAGCTTGGAGAAGCAGGCGGCATGATTAAGACAGTTCGAAACGTGGGTTATATTTTGGACAGCATGATTGAATAAGAGGACAGAAAAGTGAAGAAAAAAATTAACAGGCAATTGTTGCTGATTTCTTCAATGGCAGTCATTATTACATTGATTCTTGTGGTCTCAGTTTTTTATCGGCTTTTTCAGCAGCAGGTAATAGACGATTTGAAAACATATGCACATGTTCTTGCGAGTATTGAAAATCAGGAAGAAGGAGAACAGGTAAGTTACGGTTCTTCTGTCGAAGATGTCCGTATTACGATTATTAATGCAAAAGGTATTGTTGTGTATGATAGTAATGCTTCGGTTGAAGAAATGGATAACCATGCTGAACGCCCAGAAGTGGTTGAGGCCTTAGAAAATGGCGAAGGACAGTCGATACGTCAATCCAGTACGATGAAGATGAATACATATTATTATACGATTCTTCTGAATGATGGTAATGTACTTCGTGTAGCAAGAGAGTCTCATAGTATCTGGAGTATCATTTATAATGCTTTGCCGGTTATTTTGGTAACCTTATTGGTCCTTTTTGTAGTCTGTGTTGGATTATCAAGATTTATTACGAAAAGTCTGGTAGGACCGATTGAAGAAATGGCAGCGGACATGGACCATATGGAAAATGTAAGTGTCTATGAAGAACTGGTGCCGTTTGCAGAAACCATTCAGCAGCAGCATGAAGCTATTTTAAAAAACGCAAATATGCGGCAGGAATTTACGGCCAATGTTTCGCATGAGCTGAAAACCCCGCTTGCAGCGATTTCAGGATATTCAGAATTGATTGAAAGTGGAATGGCATCGGGAGAGGATGTCGTTCGTTTTGCATCAGGTATTCATCAGAGTGCGAATCGATTGCTGGTTTTGATAAATGATATTATTCGATTATCAGAATTGGATGTCATGGATCAGGAAGTTCCTTTTGAAACGATTAGTTTGTATGATATCGCAAGAGATAGTGTCGATATGCTTCAGGTAAGGGCGGAAAATAGAAGTGTTATTTTGACAATGGAGGGAAATCCGTGTAATATTTTAGGTGACCGTCAGATGATTGAAGAATTGATTTATAATCTGTGCGATAACGCAATCTGTTATAACAATGTAGGCGGAAGCGTGCATGTGATTGTAGAAATGCGAAACGGGCATCCGGTTCTGGAAGTAAAAGATACCGGTATCGGTATTCCGGAAAAGCATCAGGAGAGAATTTTCGAGCGTTTCTATCGTGTGGATAAGAGCCGTTCCAAATCAACCGGCGGAACCGGACTGGGACTTGCAATCGTAAAACATATTGTGGCGGTTCACAATGCTACGATAGAACTTAAGAGTGAAGTAGGTAAAGGAACTGACATTACGATTACATTTCAGGAATTGTCGTCAGACACAGTGAGCAGTCCGAAAGATGCGGAGTAATTGCTAAGGAGTGGAGAGAAAGATGACATATCAGGAAATTCTGGAAAATGCCAGAGGATGCATTGGAAATTATTGTAAGGCATGTCCTGTTTGTAATGGAAGAGCATGTAAAAATCAGATACCGGGTCCAGGTTCTAAAGGAATGGGTGACACGGCAGCGAGAAATTTTGACAAATGGCAGGAAATTCGGGTAAACATGGATACACTTTGTGAAAACAGAGTGCCGGATACTACATTGGAATTATTTGGACATACTTTTGCCTATCCATTTTTTGCAGGCCCGGTGGGAGCAGTAAATTTACATTATGGAACGAAGTATGACGATTTATCCTATAATGCGGTTATGCTGAAAACATGTGTAGAAAACGGTATTGCGGCATTTACCGGTGATGGAACCAACCCGGATGTAGTAATACAGGCAGCCAAAGCGATTGCAGAAGTTGGTGGACAGGGAATTCCAACCATTAAGCCTTGGAATCTGGATACCATTAAAGAAAAAGTGAATTTATGCAAAGAAGCAGGCTGTTTTGCAGTAGCGATGGATGTGGATGCAGCTGGGCTTCCTTTCTTAAAAAATATGACACCACCGGCAGGCAGTAAGAGCGTAGACGAATTAAAAGAGATTGTGAAGATAGCGGGAATGCCTTTTATCGTAAAAGGTGTTATGACAGCAAAAGGTGCTTTGAAAGCGAGAGAAGCTGGCGCGGCAGCAATCGTTGTCAGCAATCACGGTGGTCGTGTTTTAGACCAGTGCCCGGCAACTGCAGAAGTGCTTGTAGAGATAGCAGATGCCCTGAAAGGCAGTGACGTAAAGATTCTTGTTGATGGTGGAATCCGAAGCGGTACGGACATCTTCAAAGCGCTGGCAATGGGAGCAGATGGCGTTCTGATTTGCAGACCGTTTGTAACAGCGGCTTATGGCGGTGGTGCAGAGGGCATTAAAACTTACATTGAGAAGTTAGCAGGAGAATTAAAAGATACTATGTCTATGTGTGGCGCAGGAAGCCTTGCGGAAATTACAAGAGATATGGTGCGTATCTAATAAAGAATAGATGCGAGAAACAGATAAAAATGGAATGAAATAATGTAGATTAGAAAACCCTGATATAAGAATTACTTATATTGGGGTTTTGTAGTAATGAATGGATATCGATACATCATTCATAACAAAATTTCTCCCGTTGACAACACTGCTCTTTAATTTATGATGCATTTTTCCGATATAAATAGCAAATATGCACGGAAGCATGGTCATAGCGACAGGGAGGTTTTGATATGGCAGTTATGTTTGTAAGAAATAATAATCATAGACAATTGGGAAATACCAATGAGAATGCGCTTGCCCGCAGAAATGAACGATTACAGAGTCAGAAAAATAGCCAGATGAAAAACGGTTCCATCTTTGCAGGAAATCTGAATCAGAAAGAGGACTCGTTTATCATGCGCAAGAAGCAGGCAATGAAAAAGGCGATGAAGGTTGTCACAGATGCATGGACGAGCGAGAAAAAGATAGACCAGAATGTTGCGGATAGAAGACAAAATATTCAAGACAAGAAGCAACTGATGGAGGAAAATAACAGAATCATTCAGGACTATGAGCAGCAAAAAGAAGAACTGCAAAAGATGTATGGTGTAGAGGCAGACAGTCAGGAACAAAAAGATTTGGAATTGCTTGAGAAGCGTAATTATGCCATGAAGCATCCGGGTGAAGTGAGGCTGACTAAGGAAGAACAAGAACGACTTGCGGAGATTGCAGAACAACCGCTAACAGAGTATCAGCAGAGAGCTTTGGAAGTAGATAATTCGATTTTAATATATCAAAGTGAGATAGATGTGGCAAAGGAAGAAATCAGTGCAGACAGTGCCGCAATTACTTCTATTAAAATAGAGCGTTTAAAGACACATACAATGGTTGATGCTACAAAAGAGGCAGAAGAAATCAAAGAGGCTGCCGGTAAAGAAGCAATTGGTATGCTTGTGGGCGAAGCACAGGAGCATATTACGGAAGAACAGGAAGAGAAATACGAAGAAGCCAAGGAGAGGGCAGAAGAGAAAGAAAAACAAGAAGAAAAACTGGAAGAAGTAAGAGAAGAGAAAGAAATCAAACAGGAAGAATTTACTTTGGAACAGGAACAGAAACGCGCTCAGGAAGAAGTACGGAAGCAACAGCAGGAAGAGAATGCCAAAGAGCAGGAAGAAATTCTGGAAAATGCTGCTGTATATGCAGAAGGCTCTTTGATAGATGCTTCACAGGTGCAGGCAGAAATCAAAGACATGTTACATAAAATGAAGCTTCTGGAGGAAGATATTAAAGGGGCAGAAGTGGATGTAGAACTGTGACGGTAAGCAGGAAGGAATATTGCTTGGGACGTATATGAATATTGCAGTATGTGATGATGAAATCAGAATTAGACAGGGCATAAGAGGGCTATTAGAGGAACAACTGAAAAATGTGATAATACAAGAATTTTCATCGGGTGCGAAATTGCTAGAAGCGGTCAGACAAGGTTATCAGCCGGCGATTGCACTTTTGGATATTGCAATGGATGGACTTAGTGGAATGGAAACAGCCGAGAAGCTAAACGCTCAGTTGAATGTAATTATTATTTTTGTAACGGGAGTCAAAGAGCAGGTGTTTCACGCTTTTGATGTAGGGGCTTTTCATTATCTTTTGAAACCAATCAAAAAGGAAAAATTGCTATCGGTTATCAAGCGGGCTATTGCAGAGGCAGAAAAGAGAAACGAAGAGTCCAGATATATGTTGATAAAAACGGCAGGAAGTTATCGCAGACTGGCAGTTTCGGATATTCTGTATGCAGAAAGTAGTGGAAGAAAAGTTATTCTTCATATGAAAAAGGAAGTGCTGGAATTCTATGGAAAGATGGATGAACTGGAGAAAAATCTTGGAGAAGGATTTTACCGTTGTCATCGGGGGTATCTTGTTTCTTTATCGGAAATCAAAGGATATGACAGTACAAGCATTACGATAAGCAACGAGGAACAGATATATCTTGCTAAACGAAAATATAGCGATTTTGTACAGGCATATTGCAGATTTTTACAGGAATAAGCAGGAAAAAATATGTGGGTGATTTTGGACATTCTGGCATACAGTATGAAAGGTATTTTATTACTGTATTTAGGTGAAAATGCAATTGAATGGAAAGAAAAATATAAAAAGCAGGGAAAATATTTATTTTTCCTGCTCTTTGTTGTTGCAGAAATATGGTTTAGTAATTCCAAAATAGTAAATTATCTTTTATATGGTGAAGAGATGATAATGAAAAACAGCAGTAGCAGTATTAGCAAATTGTTACTTTGTATATTTTTCGATTTTTTTATGGTGGATTTCTTTTATCAGGGAAGTCGTTTGCTGAAGGCTTATATAGTGTTGCTATATGAAGTTATTTTTGAAATGGCACGTTTCGGGATATATGGATTTTGGAATCTGGGTATAGGAGCTTATATTGAATGGTGGACGAATCAGGCAATTGATGGGATTGTGTCAATGGAAATCTATTATGACAAGATAAAAATAATAGAATATATTGGTATATTTATTTTGACGATACTTTATACAGGTATTATGTATCTTACGATTCGTTTTATCCGGAAACATTTCAGAAATAGTACGCAGGGAATACACCGTAAAGGAATTTTATTCTTAATGATTTTTCCAACGATTGGCTTTGCGTTTGATTTGGTGCTTCGGAGTCTTTTGTTTGTCTGGAATGGAGAACAGGTAGATTATCTTTTCGAAAGGCACAAAGGGATGTATGCAATTGTGCCAATGATGACCTTTTTATGCTTACTGGCAATTGTATATAGTATCAAAATATATGGAGAGTTGATGGTGGCAGAGGAAGAGAGAAACAGACTTTTTTTCTATAAACAACAATTATCGGAAATGACCGGACATGTACAGGAAATGGAACGATTGTATGATGGAATTCGTGGTATGCGGCATGATATGAATAATTATATTGCTGACATGGAGCAATTGATCGGTGTAAGTATGCATCAGGGAAATCTGGAGAAATCGGTTGAAAATGAGGCGCAGAATTATTTATATCGGATGAAAAATGCAATCGAAAGTCTGACCCTTCATTACAATACCGGTAATCCGGTTATGGATGTTATTCTAAATCGAAAATGGCAAGAGTGCGTAAGCGCACACATTACACTGGATGGTGATTTTTTATATTCGGAACAACTTGGAATTGAAGCTTTTGATATGGGAATTTTATTAAATAATGCGCTTGATAATGCGATAGAGGCCTGTGGAAGATGTGCAGCCGAAATGGACAAGAAGATTTCTATTTTTAGTTATCAGAAAGGAGCAATGTTCTTTTTGCGGATAGAAAACAGTTGCAACGGCAATGAGATTGTTTATACAACGAAGCAGGAACTGCGGACTTCTAAAGAGGATGAGTGGCAGCATGGAATTGGTTTAAAGAATATGAAAAGCATTGTAGAGCGTTATTATGGAACAATGGCGCATGAAATTCGAGAAGACACTTTTATTTTGACTATTATGTTGCAGGAAAAAGTAACTTAGAGTATCATTCATGACAGAATTAGGTCAGTTGATTACAAAGTCCTTTATTTTAGAGGAGAAATTTCGATATCCTTTAGGAAAGAAACTTTTGATAAGAAAATTCTTTACTAGGAAATTTGAAATATCTGATAGAAAAAGGAGAGTTGTAGATGATGCGAATTACACGTAATTTTATGAGTGCTATGCTATTTGGAAGTAACCGGACAACCAGTACAAGAAGTCGTATGATGGATAGACTGCAGTCAACAAATTTAACGAGTTATAACAGTTTACTAGGTACGCGGGCGTTAAATCAGGCAAGCAGTACACAGATAATTTATCAAAACATGAAAAATAATGCAGGCGAGTTGCAAAATAGTGCATCGAAACTATTAAATACTGGTGAAAATTCTATTTATTCTCAAGCAAAGGAAAGTGGCAATACAGCGGAAGTAACGGAGCAGATTCAAGATTTCGTGACTTATTATAATGGTATGGTGCGGAGTCTGAAAAGTGGTAGCAGCAGGGTGGACAGCAGTTACTTGAATATGTTGAATTCATATTCTTCCATGTACCAGTCAGCATTAAAAACGACAGGAGTTACCAAGCAGACAGATGGTACACTTTCCGTAGATACAAAAGCATTGCAGAAAACCAATCTGGAACAGTTACAGAAAGTATGGGGCGGAAACAATTCTTTTGCAGCAAAAACAGGAGTAACATCGGTTTATGTCAATTCCAATGCGGTTTCAAATCTGAATAGTCTTTTGAGCAATTCTTATAGTAGTTTATTTAGTAACTATGGAAGCAGTGGTAACTTTTTTAATTACTGGCTGTAAAAACGAAGGAACAAGAGCAGAAATGTATAGTATAGGATGAAACAAAAAGACGGATACCTTTTATCGTAAGGTAGCCGTCTTTGTTTATGCTTCTATGCTTATGCATTTATATTTATGTTCCTATTTTTTCACATGAAAATATCTTGTGCGATTAACCTTTCATAACTCTATCAAAGGTATCGGTAACTTCTTTAGAAGGAGCGGAAGTTGCAAGAGAAACTACAACATTTACAATAGTTGCCAGAACGAATGCTGGAAGCAGTTCATAAATAGCAAATACACCGCCTAATTTTGCAATACCGTATTTCCAGATGAAAATCATAGCACCACCGGTAATCATTCCGAAAAGTGCGCCCCATTTGTTAGAACGTTTCCAGAATAATGCGCACAGTACGATAGGACCGAATGCGGCACCAAAGCCTGCCCATGCAAAGGACACGATTTCAAATACGGAACTGTCCGGATTGGAAGCTAAGATAACACCGATAATGGAAATAATGATAACAGTGATTCTTGCAATTTTTACAGAAGTTTTGGTATCCAGTTCTTTTTTACCAAAATCCTGTAATAAGTTCTGAGAAATACTGGATGCAGCAGCCAAAAGCTGTGAATCGGCAGTAGACATCGTAGCAGCCAGGATACCGGCAAGAATAACACCTGCCATTAATGCGGTTAATACATTATGCTCACTCAAAACAGATGCAATCTGAACGATAATTGTTTCAGAGGTGCTGCCTTCTAATGCAGGGATAACAGATGCTTTTGTCATGCTGTAACCAACGATACCGATAAATACGGCAATTGCCATAGAAATTACAACCCATACAGTAGCGATTCTTCTGGAGAATGCCAATTTTTTCTCATCTTCGATTGCCATGAAACGAAGCAGAATATGTGGCATACCAAAGTAACCAAGTCCCCATGCAAGAGTAGAAACAATGGTTAATGCGTTATAGGATGTACTTTCGCCTGTTCCGGGTACATAAGAATTAAGCATGCTTAAATAGCCCGGAAGTGCTTCTGCGTTTGCCATAACGGTATCCAAACCGCCCGCAGAAGAGATACCGTAAAAGATAACGACAAATAATGCAATTGTCATTGTGATACCCTGAATTAAGTCAGTTGTACTTACTGCAAGGAAACCACCCATTGTACAATAAAGTACGATAACAGCAGCACTCAAAACTAAGGCTACCATATAGTTTACTCCGAAAAATGTGTTGAATAATTTGGCACATGCAGCAAACCCGGAAGCTGTATATGGAATAAAGAAAATAACGATAATAATAGCTGAAACACAAGTCAGAATATTTTTATCATCTCCATATCTCTTAGAAAAGAAATCCGGAATCGTCAGAGCACCAATTTCACTCGTGTAGCGGCGGATTCTTTTGGATACAATTAACCAGTTGACGTATGTACCAATAGCAAGACCGATAGCGGTCCATCCGGCATCAGCAACACCAGATAAATAAGCAACACCCGGAAGTCCCATTAAAAGCCAGCTGCTCATATCGGAAGCTTCTGCACTCATTGCAGTAACAATTGGACCAAGTTTACGTCCTCCAAGATAAAAATCATCGACATTGGTGTTTTTCTTAGAACAGGAAATGCCAATATAAATCATCATTGCCAGATAAACAACAATCGCAATGACAATACAAATTTGTGATGTCATAAAAAATCTCCTCTCTCATTTGTTATATAATGTATAGACATACAACATCAACATTATAAAGATTTTGGAAAAATCATGCAAGTAAAAAAGAGTGCTATGTACAAATTATGGTAGAATGTGATAGAAAAAGAGCAGGAAGACTGTTATACTTAAATTTAAGTGAAATAATAAATGATATGAACAATATTTTATTTGAATAAAATGAAAAGATAAACCAATTCGGAAAAAGGATTTAGTAAAGGAATAGATGATGAAACAGGAAGATAAAGTAGTATTACCGGAAGCTTTTATAGAACGGATGCAAAGATTACTGGGAGAAGAATATACGGAATTTCTGGCAAGCTATGAGAAAGAGAGATTATATGGATTGCGTTATAATCCCTTGAAAACGGACAGAGAAACTTTTCTTGCTAAAATGCCGTTTTCTTTAGAAAAAGTAATGTGGGCACAAGAGGGATTTTATTATCAGGCAGAGCAACAGCCGGGAAAACATCCTTTTCATGAAGCGGGAGCTTATTACATTCAGGAACCCAGTGCCATGTCAGTGGTAGAGGTGTTAGACCCGAAACCGGGCGAGAAAATTTTGGATTTGTGTGCGGCACCGGGAGGAAAAAGTACGCAGATAGCCGGTAGAATGGCAGGACAAGGACTTTTAATAACAAATGAAATCATTCCGAATCGTGCTAAAATTCTTTCCCAGAATGTAGAAAGAATGGGAATCGGGAATGCGGTTGTCTGTAATGAAACACCGGACAGGTTAGCAGCATTTTTTCCGAATTTTTTTGATAAAATTATTGTAGATGCACCATGTTCCGGCGAAGGAATGTTCCGTAAGGATGATACGGCTATTCGGGAATGGAGCCTGGAACATGTACAGATGTGTGCCGACAGACAACAGATGATTCTTGAGGAAGCAGCGAAGATGTTAAAACCGGGTGGTATTTTGGTCTATTCTACCTGTACGTTTGCACCGGCAGAAAACGAAGGCGCAATCAGCGCATTTATAGAGAAGCATGAAGACTTCGAAATAGAAGAAGTGGAGCAGGAACGATTTTTTTCACCGGGAGAAAAAGCATGGACAGAGAATCCGGCAGAAGGAATCGAACATACCATGCGCTTGTGGCCGCATAAAATTGATGGAGAAGGTCATTTTATAGCCCGCTTGAAGAAAACAGAAGGGTTATGTTCCGAGGTCTGTTTGACAATCGGGGAAGAAACGGAACGTGGACATAGCAAGGGAAGTAAAGGCAATAAGGGAAATAAAGGAAATAAAGGAAGCCAAGGCGGCAGAAACGAAATAGACAGTATCCAGTTGTGCAAAGACTTCTTGCGAAAAGAGCTTATTTTATCGGAAGAAAAACAAGAGAAACTGGAAGAAAAGGCAGTTTATGTTTTGTTTGGTGAGCAGGTGTATCTGGTACCAAAACAAATGATACCGTTACGAGGAATCAAAGTCGTCAGACCGGGATTGCATCTTGGAACCGGGAAGAAAAATCGTTTTGAGCCTTCTCATGCATTAGCCTTGTACTTAAAGTCTGATAATGTAAAATTACAATATGAAATGACGGATGCAGAAACAGAGCGTTATTTAAAAGGGGAAACATTTGCCTGTGACGGCGCCCTGAAGGGCTGGGTGCTTTTGACAACACATGGATTTTCTATTGGGTTTGGCAAAGCAGGTGGTGGATTGATGAAGAATCATTATCCAAAAGGATTGCGGAAAATGTAAATAAATTAGGAAAGTGAGGAAATTAATTATGCCGGCATGGTTAAAAGATGCAATTTTTTATGAAATTTATCCACAGTCATTTAAAGATTCTAACGGCGATGGAATCGGGGATTTTAATGGAATTATTGAAAAACTGGATTATATCAAGGAACTTGGGTGCAATGCAATCTGGATGAATCCGTGCTATGATTCTCCTTTTCAGGATGGCGGTTATGATGTGCGTGATTATAAGAAAACTGCCGAGCGTTATGGAAGCATAGAAGATTTGGTGCATTTATTCGAGGAAGTTCATAAGAGAGAAATGCACATTTTACTGGATTTAGTACCGGGGCATACTTCCGAAGAACATCCTTGGTTTAAAGAAAGTAGTAAAGTTGAGCGGAACGAGTATTCTGACCGATATATCTGGACCGACAAGTGGTTTCATGGAGCGCAGGGGCTTAATTATATTGCGGGAGAAAGCCCACGTGATGGTGTTTATGTGCTTAATTATTTCAAATGTCAGCCGGCGCTAAATTATGGATTTTTACATCCGGAAGAATGCTGGCAGAAGGGAATTGACGATCCGGCATGCCTGGAAACCAGAGAAGCACTGAAAGATATTATGCGGTTCTGGCTGGATAAAGGCTGTGATGGTTTCCGTGTTGATATGGCGGATTCCCTTGTGAAAAAGGATGATGAAAGCAAATCGGGAACAAGCGAGGTCTGGAAAAATGTCAGAAAGATGTTGGATGCAGAGTATCCGGAAGCAGCGCTTGTTTCCGAATGGAATAAGCCACAAGTAGCGATTCCGGCAGGGTTTCATATGGACTTTTTCTTAGATTGGGAAGGAAATGGCTACAATTTGTTGATGAGAAATATTGTAGATGGCAAAAATAACAGCTTTTTCCATAAAGATAGTGACAGAAGTGTACTGGATTTCTTTGATGAATATCTGGAAAAATACGAGCAGATTAAAGATAAAGGACAGTATTGTCTAATTACCGGTAATCATGATATGATTCGTGCAGCTTTCTATCTGGATGTGAGAGAATTGAAGCTGGCATATTCATTCCTTTTCACGATGCCGGGCAATCCTTTCTTATATTATGGAGATGAAATCGGTATGCGCTATCAAAATCTGCCGACAAAAGAAGGCGGTTACACAAGAACCGGTTCCCGTACACCGATGCAGTGGGATAATACAGAAAACTGTGGTTTTTCAACAGCGTTTGCGAAAGATTTGTATTTACCGGTAGATACGAAGCCGGGAGCACCGAATGTTGCGCAGGAAGAACAAGACAAGGATTCCTTGCTTAACATGGTAAAAGAGATTCTGGCAATCAGAAGAAGAGAAGCTGATTTGCAGGAAAATGCCAATTTGGAACTTGTATATGCGAAAAAAGACGAGAGAGGTTTTGCCTATCGACGTGGTAGTCTGCTGATGCTTTGCAATCCATCAGGAGAAGAGATTGTGATAGAAGAAACAAGTCTGCCGAAAGTGGGAGAAAAACTTTTTACAATTGGAGAAGCTTCTTATACGGATGGAAAATATATGCTTGGTAAACAGTCTTTTGTTCTTTGGAAAATTGCATAATAAATTTCTTGCAAAATGAGGTACAAAGATAAAATTGTATAAAAATGCATAAACATAAGAAGAAATAGACAGGTAATGCTTGTAAATTAACTCTGCCTGGAATATACTATATCTAGAGTTTTTTTGGTTGGGAGCCTATAGATATGCTATTTTCCAGTGTAGAGTTTTTATTTCGGTTTTTGCCGATTTTTATGATAATATATCTTCTTGTTCCCGAAAAATATCGTAATGTTGTGTTGCTTTCGGGGAGTTTAATTTTTTATGGAGTAGGAGAACCGTATTATGTTCTGCTGCTTATTTTTTCTGTTTGTATCAATTATGGAATCAGTAGGTCCTTTCTTCGATTGGAGAAGGGGAAAATTGCCAGAAAAAGTATTTTAGTTCTGGCATTGATTTTTAATTTTGCTTTATTATTTGTTTTCAAATATTGGGATTTTGTAGCTCGTACTATGAATGGAATCCTGCAGGGAAACCATATCCCGATATTGGAACTGGCTTTGCCACTTGGAATCAGCTTCTATACGTTTCAGATGGTGTCCTATTTGTTGGACAGTTATTGCGGTAAAATAGATAAAAATGTAACATTTATAGAATTTGCAACCTATGTGAGTATGTTTCCGCAGTTGATTGCCGGTCCGATTGTGAAATATGAAGAAGTAGCACCACAGATGAAACAGAGAAGGATTTCTGTAAAGAATCTGGAGAACGGGTTGAAGTTGTTTACGATTGGACTTGGTTATAAAGTGTTACTTGCAAACCAGATTGGAACACTTTGGAATACACTTATGACAGCAGGTGCCGGTAATTTATCGGTTCCGGCAGCCTGGATGGGAGCGATAGCTTATTCTTTTCAGATTTATTATGACTTCTGGGGATATTCACTTATGGCAAAAGGCTTAGGTGAAATGCTTGGCTTTAAAATTCCGGAAAATTTTAATCATCCATATATTTCAAAATCCATTTCAGAGTTTTGGCGCAGATGGCATGTTACATTAGGAAGATGGTTCCGCGAATATTTGTATATTCCACTTGGTGGAAACCGTAAAGGTTTTATAAGAACGGTTTTCAATCTGCTCGTTGTCTGGACGTTAACAGGAATCTGGCATGGTGCAAATTGGAATTTTGCACTTTGGGGCTTTACCTTCTTTGTTTTGCTTGCGATAGAGAAAAGCGGAATCGGTAAATGGCTGGAGAAAACAAAGGTAATCGGACATCTCTATGTCGTTCTATTGATACCGGTTACGTGGATGATTTTTGCGATTGAAGATATACAGGTGTTATTGCAATATTTACAGAATATGATAGGTATTCATACTACCAATGCAATCGTTGGCGGTGAGCAGGTTTTACGATATTTGAAAGAATATTGGGTGTTATTTATCGCGTGTATGCTGTTTGCAATACCTTTCCCAATGAAGCAGTACAGCAAACACAAAAACAAATGGTATACAATTATATTGATTGCAGTAGTATTTTGGTTTTCAGTTTATGAGATTATGGTAGGAAGCAATAATCCATTCTTATATTTCAGATTTTAGAGGTGACATTTTTTCATGAAGAAATGGAAAAGAATTGTACATAATTGTCCATATTTGATTGCGTTATTTATTACATGGCTGTTTTTTACAATAGGCAGTATTGTACTTCTGTGGTATCGTGGCTATGGAAGCGGAAGCTGGAGGGATATTTTGGAAATGCCGGTCTTTGCAGTAGCGGTGACAGAAGAAATGCAGGGAAAAATGGCAGAACCTGCAGTGATAGCAAGTGATAAAGAAACGGTTGTTATTGATGAAAAACAGAAAGAAAATACTGTCAAAGATAACAAAATTGTTGAAAAATTAAATGCAAATATAATAAAAGCTGATTTTAACAAAGAAAATACCGACGAAGAAATAAATACAGAAATAAATACAGAAGCAGAACAACAGACTTCCAAAAGACAGCCGGATCAGACTTTAATTGAAGCTGCCAAAGCATTAGAAGAGCAACAGAATGAATTGTCAGAAGGTGAAAATCAAAAGGGTGCATTGACAGAGGATGGCATGGCAAATGCTGAAGGTGGAGCCGGGACAGCCCAAAGCGGTGGAAACGAAGCGTATGGAGAAAATGGTATCGTATATGGGCAAACCCGTTATGAAATCTATACACCGATAGAAACAGATTCTATATATTATTCGGATGCAGGAAAAGTTGCTTATACAACCGATTATGAATATCGGAAAGTGCCGGAAAGTTATTTTAAAGATGCAGCGTTTCTTGGTGATTCCAGAACACTTGGTATTTCAGACTATGCAGGATTGGAAGCGGATTTTTATTGTGAAAGTGGTATGACAATCTATAAACTGTTTGATGAAAAGGGAGTCACCTATCAGAAAAATGGTCAGAAAGTAAATTTAGGTCATATTCTACAGCAGAAGCAATATGGAAAAATTTATATTATGCTTGGCATGAATGAACTTGGCTATGGAGATACTGAAAAATATCTGGAGCAGTATAAGACTGTTGTGGAGCAGATTCGGGAATGGCAGCCAGAGGCGGTTATCTTTATTCTGGCAAATTTACATGTCAGCCAGACCAGAAATGACATGGAAACAGAGTTCAATAACGTAAATATTAATGATAAGAACGCAGCGGCGGCAAGTCTGGCAGACGGAATGAATATTTTCTATCTGGACAGCAATCCCTTATTTGTTGACAAGGATGGTTTCTTAAAAGCAGATTTAACTTTTGATGGTGTTCATCTGTATGCGAATAATTATGAAGCATGGAAAGAGTTCTTAATGGAACATGGAGTTGTGAAAGATGACGAAGGAAGAACAGGCGATTCGACTAAATAAATATCTTGCTGAGTGTGGGATTTGTTCCAGACGGGATGCAGACAAGCTGATTGAGCAAGGCGTTGTCTGTATAAATGGCAGAATAGCACAAGCAGGGATGAAAGTTATGCCACAGGATGAGGTTACAGTACGAGGTAAAGCAGTACGCAATCGGGAGAACAAGATTGTGCTTGCCTACTATAAACCGATAGGAGTTGTGTGTACCGAACGGGACAAGCATGCGAAGGTCAAAGTGCAGGATGATTTGAAATATCCTGTCAGGGTGACTTATGCCGGAAGACTGGATAAGGATTCGGAAGGTTTGCTTCTTATGACAAATGATGGTGACTTGATTGATGCCATGATGCGTGGTGCCAATCGCCATGAGAAAGAATATCAAGTTAAAGTAAATAAAGTGCTTACGGAAGAAGCACTTAGTGAAATGCGAGCAGGTATTTACTTGAAAGAACTGGATATTACCACCAGACCATGTGAAATTATACAGACCGGCCCTTATACAATGCAAATGATTTTGACCCAAGGAGTCAATAGACAAATAAGAAGAATGTGCCAAAACGTAGGGTATGAAGTGAAAGAACTTAAAAGAACACGTGTTATGAATGTTAAACTTGCAAATTTGAGGCCCGGAGAATATCGGGAATTGACAAAAGAAGAACAACAATGCCTTTATCAGGCGTGTTCCATGAAGGGGTAAGATTTAGAAAACTATATCTTGTGTTTGCTCATAATTGGGGAATTTATTGATAGATTTGAAGAAAGATGATGGGGTTATCAAATGCAGAATGAGAATATGAATCTAATGAAAGAACTGGTTTCTACATTAAATTGTGCTGCAAAAGCATACTATGCACAAGATACAGAAATCATGAGCAACTTTGAATATGACCGTTTGTATGATGAGTTGACGGCTTTAGAAGAGAAAACAGGCGTTATTTTTGCGAATAGCCCGACCATACATGTTGGGTATGAAGCAGTAGACGAATTGCCGAAGGAACGGCACGAAAAAGCGATGCTTTCACTGGGAAAGACGAAAAACAGAGAAGAGTTGCGCGATTGGTTAAATGGCAAAGAAGCCCTTTTGTCATGGAAACTGGATGGACTTACCATAGTTTTGACCTTTTTTGAAGGAAAACTTGCAAAAGCGGTTACAAGAGGCAATGGTGAAGTCGGAGAAGTCGTTACGAACAATGCAAAGGTGTTTAAAAATGTGCCACTATCCATTCCTTTTCAGGGAGAATTGATTTTGCGAGGCGAGGCAGTTATTACTTATTCTGATTTTGAAGAAATTAACAGCCGGATAGAAGACGTAGATGCCAAATATAAAAATCCACGCAACTTATGTAGTGGTTCCGTACGTCAATTGAACAATGAAGTGACAGCTAATCGTAATGTCATGTTTTATGCTTTTAATCTGGTAAAGGCAGATGGTGTCGATTTTGAAAATTCCCGAGAGAAGCAGTTCCTGTTTCTGAAAGAGCAGGGATTTGATGTAGTAGAATATCGCAAAGTAACACCGGATACGATTCTGGATGATATTGCTTATTTTGAGAAGAAAATAGAAAATTATGATGTTCCTTCTGATGGACTTGTTCTCACGTTGGAAGATATTGCATATGGACAATCGCTTGGTATGACAGCGAAATTCCCACGTGATTCGATTGCTTTTAAATGGGCAGATGAGCTTCGGGAAACGGTATTAAAAGAAATTGAATGGAGTCCAAGCCGGACAGGACTTATCAATCCAGTAGCTATTTTCGAGCCGGTAGAATTGGAAGGAACGACAGTAAGCCGTGCTTCTGTGCATAATATCAGTATTATGAGAAGCTTGAAATTAGGTATCGGAGATCATATTACGGTTTATAAAGCCAATATGATTATTCCCCAGATTGCGGAAAATCTGACAGGAAGCGATTCGATTGAGATTCCGGTTGTTTGTCCGGTATGCGGTCAACCAACGGAAATCAAGCAGATTAATGATGTACAGTCATTATATTGCGTGAATCCGGCTTGCGATGCCAAGAAAATTAAGTCGTTTACGTTGTTTGTGAGCAGAGATGCTATGAATATCGATGGATTGTCAGAAGCGACTCTGGAGAAATTCATTGGAAAAGGTTTTATTCATGAATACGCGGATATTTTTAAATTGAGCCGTTATGAAGAAGAAATCACGCAGATGGAAGGTTTTGGAGAGAAGTCTTATCAGAAATTGATAAACAGCATTGAAGCAGCCAGAGAAACAAACCTTCCAAGAGTAATCTATGGTCTTGGAATTGCCAATATCGGTCTTGCCAATGCGAAAATGATTTGTAAGCATTATCGTTATGATTTAGCGGCGATGCAGGCAGCAAATGTAGAAGAACTCAGTGAGATAGAAGGTATTGGTGAGGTAATTGCCGGAACTTTTTGCGATTATTTTAAGGATGAAAAAAATGTTGCTCAGTTACAGAATCTTTTAGAAGAAATTAAAATTGTAACAGAAGCAGTGGATGAAGCTTCGCAGACTCTGACAGGAATGAGTTTTGTAATCACTGGAAGTCTGGAACATTACAGTAATCGAAATGAATTAAAGGATATTATCGAGAGCAAGGGTGGAAAAGTAACCGGAAGTGTTACTTCCAAGACAACATGTCTGATTAATAATGATGTTACATCGAATTCTTCTAAGAATAAGAAAGCAAAAGAGTTGGGAATCCGTATTATTTCTGAAAACGATTTTAATGCCGAATATTTGTAAAATATTCGGCATTTGCTTATTCAATCGTACGGATATCGTATGGAGTTGTCTGGTAAACATAGTAATTTAACCAGTTGGAGTATAATAACTGACCGGTAGAACGCCAGTTAACAATCGGTGCTTTGGTAGGGTCATCATCCGGGAAATAGTTAGCCGGAACCTTTGGATTCATACCTTTTTCCAAATCTCTATAATATTCCTGTGACAAGGTGTCTGCATCATACTCCGGATGACAGGTAACGAAGAAATGACGGCTATCTTTGGTTTTTACAATGGTAACACCGGCTTCATCCGAAACTGCCATCAACTCTAATTCCGGAACGGAAGCAATTTTTTCTTCGGCAATTCCCATAGCACGGGATTGCGGCGCATAGAAAATATCATCAAATCCCCGAAAAAGAGGAGAGGTCTTTTTGAGCACCCTATGGGCATAAACACCGGATAATTTTTCTTCCATATCGAAGCGTTCCAAACCATAGAAATAATACAGTGCCGCAAAAGCGCCCCAACATAGATGCAAGGTACAATGGACATGTGTTTTGCCCCACTCCATAATAGTGCATAATTCTTCCCAGTAGGTAACATCTTCATATTTAATGTAATCCAGTGGAGCACCGGTTATAATCATACCGTCAAATTTACGGTCTTTTACCTGATCGAAAGTAGTATAGAAGGATTCCAGATGATTGGAATCTACATGCTGAGGAATGTAACTTGCTGTTTGTAAAAATTCCACTTTAACCTGTAACGGAGTATTGGAGAGCTTGCGAAGAAGCTGTGTCTCTGTAACAACTTTTGTAGGCATTAAATTAAGAATCAGCACGTTTAATGGGCGGATATCCTGATGAAGTGCGCGGTATTCAGTCATTACGAAGATATTTTCTCCCTCTAAGGTTGCTCTTGCTGGAAGGGAATCTTGAACTCTAATTGGCATGCTAATAACCTCAACTTTACTCTAAAATATACTAACGTCTTATTAACATAACATAAAATGGGACATTCTGCAAGCTTGCACATTCAGAGGAAAAGAGATATAATTACTTATGACTGGATTTTATAATGAAATTTACTTATGAGGTATTGGGCATGGAAACAGCGTATCAGAAAGTTAAGGTACATAATGAACTGGAATGGTGTCAGGTTACAGATATGGATACCAAAGAGAAGATTGAGAAAGTGCTATTAAAGAACCGTATTTCTTATTATGTGAAATGGGAGAAACCAAAGCTTTTTTCAAATGATAAATTTGGTACATGCATTTTCTGTGTAAATCAGTTGCAGAAAGAAGGGGCAGATGAGGCAATAGAAGCCATTCTTCCTATTTGTAAGGGAAAGGTTAAATTTGTTAACCGCAAAATGGACAAGATTTATTATTAGGAGAAAATATGAGCAGTAGTTGTGATACATGCAGTAATTATGTTTATGATGAAGATTATGAATGTTATATCTGTATGGTTGATTTGGATGAAGATGATATGAGTCGTTTCTTAAGTGGCGGCAATTTTGAATGTTCTTTTTATCAGTTGGATGATGAATATAAGGTTGTTAGAAAGCAGATGTAAAAACAGGAATCCTTTAATGGGATTCCTGTTGTTTTTTTAGATTCTTTTGTGCTGTGGAAAGCATCAGTTTAATTCGGTTAAGCTGGTTAACTTCACTAGCGCCCGGATCGTAATCAATCGCTACGATGTTGGAAAGTGGATATTGTTTTCTAAGTTCTTTGATAACACCTTTTCCAACAACATGGTTTGGCAGACAGCCAAATGGCTGTGTACAAACAATGTTATTCACGCCGCTATGGATTAATTCAACCATTTCACCGGTTAAGAACCAGCCTTCACCAGTCTGGTTTCCAATATTAACAATCGGTTTGGCATATTCTACAATTTTATAGATGCTGGTAGGAGCATCAAAATGCTTACTCTTTTCAAAAGCCTTAACTGCACTGGAACGAAGCTTTTCAATAGCCCAGATACCCAACCGGGAAATATAAGCTGATTTCTTGGAAGTACCAAGGTATTCTGCTTTGTAAATCTGGTTATAGAAGCAGTAGAGCATAAAGTCAATTAAATCCGGTACAACGGCTTCGGCACCTTCTGATTCTAACAGTTCCACCAGATAGTTATTGGCAGCCGGAGCAAATTTAACGAGAATTTCACCAACAATACCAACACGAGGTTTTTGTGTTTCATAAACCGGAATGGCATCAAATTCTTCTACAATCTGACGACACATTTTACGGAATTTGAAAAGGCTTAAGTGTTTGCCAGAAACAAATTCTTGACATTTGGCAACCCATTTTCTATGTAATGCATTTACAGAGCCTACCTCTTTTTCATAAGGGCGCATACGATAAACACAACGCATGAAAATATCTCCGAAAGTAGCACCATAAGCGGCACGCATCATTAAATCGGCATTCAAATGGAAACCAGGATTGCTTTCAATACCGCCTAAATTTAAGGAAATAACCGGAATCTGAGCCATGTCCGCTTTTTCTAAGGCACGTCTGATAAAACCAACATAGTTCGTTGCACGGCAACCACCACCGGTCTGTGTCATAATGATTGCAACTTTGTTCAAATCATATTTACCGGAAAGCAGAGCATCCATAATCTGTCCGACTACCATCAAAGAAGGATAGCAGGCATCGTTATTTACATATTTCAGACCAACGTCTACGGCATGTCTGTTGTCATTATTAAGGACCTCAAAATTATAACCGCATGCATTAAATGCAGGCTGTAAAATTTCAAAGTGGATTGGTGACATCTGTGGACACAGAATCGTGTATTCCTTACGCATTTCCTCTGTAAATACGACTTTATGTATTGCGGAAGAACGAATGGTGCGTTCTTTCTGTTTCTGTTCTCTGACTTTGATAGCGGAGAGCAAGGAACGAATACGGATTCTGGCAGCACCCAGGTTATTGACTTCGTCAATCTTTAAACAAGTGTAAATTTTGTCAGAACCGGATAAAATATCATTTACCTGATCGGTTGTTACGGCATCCAGACCGCAACCGAAAGAGTTTAACTGAATTAAATCCAAGTCATCTCTTGTTTTTACATAGCTTGCAGCAGCGTAAAGACGGGAATGATACATCCACTGGTCGGAAACGATAAGTGGTCGCTCCGGAGCAGCCAGATGAGAGATGGAATCCTCGGTCAAAACGGCTACATCATAGGAGTTAATCAGTTCCGGAATGCCATGATTGATTTCCGGGTCAATATGGTATGGACGACCGGCAAGAACAATACCATGCTTATGGTTTTCTTCCATATAGCGGAGTACCTCTTCACCTTGCTTTCGCATATCATCTCTGGCATTGTCCATTTCAGCCCAGGCTGCTTCGCAGGCATCCATTACTTCTGTAATCGGAAGATCATGGAATTCTTTTGTCAAAGCTTCTGTAACGGTTTTTAAATCGCGGAAAGACATAAACGGATTGCGGAAAACAACTTCACCACGACCGATTTCTTCCACATTATTTTTGATATTTTCTGAATAGGAAGTAACAATCGGACAGTTGTAGTGATTGTTTGCCTCCGGGAATTCATTTCTTTCATAGAACAGAGCCGGGTAGAAAATGAAATCCACGCCCTGTTTAATTAACCATGTTACATGTCCATGCGCAAGCTTTGCCGGATAACATTCGGATTCACTTGGAATGGATTCAATACCTAACTCATAAATTTTACGGTTGGAGCTAGGAGAGAGCACAACGCGGTATCCTAACTTGGTAAAGAAAGTGAACCAGAACGGATAGTTCTCATACATATTTAAAACTCTTGGAATACCTACCGTACCTCTTTTGGCTTCTGTAACCGGAAGCGGTTCGTAGGAGAAGAGTCGTTTTAACTTATATTCATATAAATTTGGTACACCGTTTTCGTTCTTTGTTTTACCAAGACCTCTTTCACAACGGTTACCGGATATGTACTGTCTGCCACCGGTAAATTTATTGATTGTCAGACGACAGTTATTAGTACAGCCTTTACATTTTGCCATACTTGTTTCGAACTGAAGATTGTTAATCTTGTCGATGGAGAGCATGGAAGTCTGATAGCCTTCACTGTAATGTTCTCTCGCAATCAAAGCAGCACCGAAAGCACCCATAATACCGGCGATATCAGGACGAATTGCTTCACAGTTTGCAATTTTTTCGAAACTTCTAAGAACGGCATCGTTATAGAAAGTACCGCCCTGTACAACAATGTTTTTACCAAGTTCAGAGGCATCAGATACTTTGATAACCTTGAACAAAGCATTTTTTATAACAGAATAAGCAAGACCGGCAGAAATATCGGAAACAGAAGCGCCTTCTTTCTGTGCCTGTTTTACTTTGGAATTCATAAATACGGTACAACGAGTACCCAAATCAATCGGATGCTCTGCAAAAAGAGCAGCCTGAGCAAAATCCTGTACACTGTAATTTAAGGATTTTGCGAAGGTTTCAATGAAAGAACCACAACCGGAAGAACAAGCTTCGTTGAGCTGGACACTGTCAACGGTCTGATTTTTGATTTTGATACACTTCATATCCTGACCGCCAATATCCAGAATACAATCCACATCCGGATTAAAAAATGCAGCGGCATAATAATGTGCAACGGTTTCAACTTCGCCATCATCTAACAGGAAGGCAGCTTTCATCAAAGCTTCGCCGTAACCGGTAGAACAGGAGCGTACAATCTCCACACCTTCCGGCAGAAGAGAATATATTTCCTGAATAGAACGGATTGCTGTTTTCAATGGACTTCCGTCGTTGCTGCTATAGAAAGAGTACAGCAGAGAACCATCTTCACTGACAAGAGCAACTTTGGTTGTTGTACTTCCGGCATCGATACCTAAGAAGCATTTGCCACGATAGGAAGCCAGATCAGCAGTAGAAACATGATGGGAAGAATGTCTTTTACAGAAAACCTCATAATCCTCTTTGGTTGCAAAAAGAGGTTCCATACGTTCTACTTCAAATTCCATTTTGATATTGGAAGAAAGTTTATTTACCATTTCCTGCATGGAATAGCTGACCTCTTCTTTGGCATTTAAAGCAGAACCGATAGCTGCGAATAAATGAGAGTTGCCGGTGTCAATAATATGTTCATCATCCAGTTTTAAAGTACGGATGAAGGCTTGCTTTAATTCAGATAAGAAATGAAGCGGACCACCTAAGAAAGCAACATGTCCACGAATAGGTTTACCGCAGGCAAGACCACTGATAGTCTGATTTACCACAGCCTGAAAAATAGAGGCAGATAAATCTTCTTTGGTTGCACCGTCGTTGATAAGCGGCTGAATATCGGATTTTGCGAATACACCACAACGGGCAGCAATCGTATATAAAGAATGGTAATTTTTCGCAAGCTCATTCAGACCGGAAGCATCTGTTTGTAATAAAGATGCCATCTGATCGATAAAAGAGCCTGTAC
The DNA here is from genome assembly GCA_017623295.1 of Lachnospiraceae bacterium. Taxonomy (GTDB): domain Bacteria; phylum Bacillota; class Clostridia; order Lachnospirales; family Lachnospiraceae; genus UBA3282. The sequence continues at coordinate 41,191 of JAGAPK010000028.1, forward strand.
CACCAGCACAGATACCATTCATACGTTGTTCCACATTACCGCCTTCAAAATATATGATTTTAGCATCCTCGCCGCCAAGCTCAATGGCTACGTCAGTAGCAGGGGCAAGTTCCTGCAAGGAAGTAGAAACTGCGATAACTTCCTGAACGAACGGAACACCAAGATGATTGGCAAGGGTAAGACCACCGGAACCTGTAATCATCGGATGCAGGATAATATTTCCAAGTTTTTTGTATGCACTTTGTAATAAATTAGATAAAGTTTCCCTGATATTGGCATAATGTCTTTGATAATCCGAAAAAAGAACCTGGTGTTTCTCATCCAGAATTGCTATTTTTACAGTAGTTGAACCGATGTCGATACCGAGGGTATATTGCATATGACTCACCTTGTATTTCACTCCTTTAATATTTAAAAAAATCTTAACAAAATCTTAGCAGAACTTTCTTATTAAAATGTGTTCGCCTGATTTGGCATACTTAGACATTATACGACAGACATTATGAAAAAGCAATCAACACTTTCTAAGAAATATATGAAGATTTTGGAAGATAATTATAAAATTTTTGTGACTTCGCTGAAATTCGCTTGTGTGCCGTTTACTTTTAAAAACAGGAATGATAGAATATATTCAGTTTTTCATTATAGAATGTCAGGAGAATTGGAAATGAGTTCGTTTGAAAAAAAGTTTGGTAAATATGCGATTAGAAATATTTCGTTTGTATTAGTTGTCTGTTATGCAATAGGATATCTGATTGAGATGTTATTTCCCGATTTAATCTGGTATTTAACCTTAAATCCATATGCCATTTTGCATGGACAGATTTGGAGACTTGTGACATGGATTCTGATACCTCCGAGTGAATCCAACATCTTTTTAACCTTATTGATGTTGTATTTTTATTGCTCAATCGGAACATCATTGGAACGCACATGGGGAACCTATCGCTATAACGTATATTTGTTTCAGGGTATGTTATTTACGATTGCAGGAAGCTTTTTGCTGATGGGATATACCTATCTTTTTAAAGGTAATGAACTGGCAATATTTGGTGCTGAATATTATTTTACGGCAGTTTCGCTGTACTTCAGTACCTATTACATTAATATGTCCATTTTCCTTGCCTTTGCGGCAACTTTCCCGGATGCAACCGTATTACTTATGTTTATCATTCCGATTAAGATAAAATGGCTTGGTATTATTTATGCGATTATGCTGGCATCCTCTTTCTTCCAGGGAGATGTTAACACCAAATTTGCAATTGCGGCTTCGCTGCTTAACTTTGTGGTGTTCTTTATCACATCACGAAATATGATGCACATGAATCCGAAACAGATACACAGACGACAGGAATTCAAGAGAGAAGTAAAACGCAATACCAGCATCACGAAGCATAAATGTGCGATTTGTGGCAGAACAGAAGAAGACAGTCCGAATCTACAGTTCCGTTTCTGCTCTAAATGTGATGGTAATTATGAATATTGCGAAGAACATTTATATACCCATACGCATGTGAAAAAACAGTAGAAGGTATAGAACACGTAGAATGGGCTGATGTGGAACAAGTGTAGGAAAAATGGCATTAAAGGAGTTATGAGGTGGGAATGAATAAAGAAGTTTTATTTGCACAGACCTTGGAACAGGTCAGAAAAACGGCAAAAGAGCAGGGAAACTGTATTGCAAAAGAACAGGTAGAAGAAGCTTTTTTGGAACTGGATTTATCAGAAGAACAGCTTGCAATGGTCTTTGATTATCTGCATAAGCACAAAATCGGTATTGGAGAGCCGGTTAATCTGGATGATTATTTAAGTGAAGAGGAAATTGATTATCTTGAGGAGTATTTGCAGCAATTAAAGGAATTACCGGAATTATCTGAGGGAGAGAAAGAAGCAGTTACCCTTTCTGCTATGGCAGGTGATTTGAATGCACAGAATCAGCTGATTCAGGTATTTTTGCCACAGGTCGTTGAAATTGCCAAGTTATATGCCGGACAGGGTGTGTTTCTGGAAGATTTGATTGGCGAAGGAAATGTAGCGGTAGCTATGGGTGTTTCTATGCTGGGTGCGATGGAGCATGCATCAGAAGCACAGGGTATGCTTGGCAAAATGATTATGGATGCGATGGAAGAATTTATTTCCGAAAATGTAGAGGAAGTTAAGAAAGACCAGAAAATAGCAGAGAAAGTCAATAAAGTTGCAGATAAGGCAAATGAACTGGCAGATGATTTGCATCGTAAAGTAACGGTGGAGGAGCTTATGGAGGAAACCGGTATGAGTAAGAAAGTAATTATGGATGCAATTCGTATTACTGCCGGTAAAATAGAATCATTGGAGGAAACCGGAAGTGGCGGAGAATGAAGTAAAAGAAAAAGACATGATGAACGGTAAATTAACAGAAGCAAATGCGACAAATCAGGATAATGATTTTAAGTATTATATGCAGGATACCAGCAAGATTTATATTGGGGCGCGTCATACCTATGCCGAACTAATGGAACATGAGATGGTGCCTTTTAAATTAAAAAGTATTTTTGAACATTATATTATGAAAGATACTCAGCCTGATACATCATTAGAAAGTCAGTTTTACTATATGACGGATGACCAGTTCTCGTACAGAACATATATGCAGTTGAAAGCTAAAGTTAAGGTGTGCATTCTTGTTGAGAAAAACTCTCTTTTTGGAAAAAAGAAGATAATTTATCAGGACCAGATGATTCCATTAAAAGAGTTTGTGCAGATGAATCTGGCACAAAAAAAGAAATATGGTGTTAAAATACAGGAAATTAGCATATCAAAATTAGCTATGATGTCATTTAGCGTATAAGAATAGTTTACGCGATAACTTACAGTGTCAGTGAACGCGTTTTTTGCGATTATCGACTTGCTTTTGACAATCTTTTCTGTTAAACTGACATTGTTAAACAAATTTAGGTAAAATTCCCCTTTTACACTGAGCAGGTATTAACTTTGATAAGTTTTTACCTGTTCTTTTATTTATCAGTAATTCTTTACTAAATTTCAGGGTAAGTGATATACTATATGGATAGATTATGAGAAAGGTTTGGACGAAAAATGCAGATTGAACAATTACAGGCATATACCGTTATTGAGAAAAAAGAAATTAAGGAATTAAATTCCATTAGCTATTTGTTAAAACACAATAAGACAGGAGCACGAGTAGCGCTTTTATCAAATGATGATAATAACAAGGTTTTTTATATTGGATTCCGTACCCCGCCGAAGGACAGCACCGGTGTGGCACACATTATTGAGCATAGTGTACTCTGTGGCTCTGATAAGTTTCCGGTCAAAGATCCTTTTATTGAGCTGGCAAAGGGTTCATTAAATACGTTCCTGAACGCAATGACTTATCCGGATAAGACGGTTTATCCGGTAGCAAGTTGCAATGAGAAGGATTTCCAGAATTTGATGGATGTATATCTGGATGCAGTATTCCATCCCAATATCTATAAAGAAGAAAAGATTTTTATGCAGGAAGGCTGGCACTATGAGATGGAGAGTACAGAGGATGACCTTACCATCAATGGTGTTGTTTATAATGAAATGAAAGGTGCTTTTTCTTCACCGGATGATGTACTGGACAGAGAGATTATGAACTCTTTATATCCGAATACCTCTTATGCGGTGGAATCCGGTGGTGATCCGGATGTGATTCCGGAACTTACTTATGAAGATTTTCTTGCTTTTCACCAGAAATATTATCATCCGTCTAACAGCTATATTTATCTCTATGGTGATATGGATATGGCAGAGAAGCTTACCTATCTGGACGAAGAGTATTTATCCAAGTACGATGCCCTTGCAGTAGATTCTGCCTTGAAAAATGAGAAACCATTCGAGAAACCGGTTACCGTATACAAAGAATATCCGATTATGGACAATGAATCGGAGAAAGACAGCACTTATCTGTCCTATAATATTTCTTTCGGTGACAGTCTGGACAGAAAATTATACATTGCGTTCCAGGTGCTTGATTATGTACTGTGTTCTGCACCGGGAGCTCCTTTGAAACAGGTTCTGATTGACAAGGGTATTGGTAAAGATGTGTACAGTACCTACGAAAATGGTATCAAACAACCATATTTCTCTATTGTAGCCAAGAATGCCAACAAAGAACAGTTAGAGGAATTTATAGCAACGATTGAACAGACACTTGCACAGCTTGCATCAGAAGGACTGGACAAAAAAGCCTTAAAAGCAGGGCTCAATTTCTACGAATTTAAATATCGTGAAGCAGATTTTGGCTCTTATCCGAAAGGACTTCTGATGGGACTGCAGATGTTTGACAGCTGGTTATATGATGACCGTAAGCCATTTATTCATATTGAAGCAAATGAAACTTATAAAGCGTTGAAAGAAGCAATCGATACGGACTATTATGAAACATTGATTCGCGATAATCTGTTGGAGAATACGCATAAGACAATCGTTGTGGTAGAACCGGTGAAAGGCCTGACAACGAAGAAAGATAAAGAACTGGCAGATAAACTGGCAAAGAAGAAAGCGCAGATGTCCCAAGAACAGTTAGAGAAAATTGTTGCACAGACAAATGCGTTGGAAGAGTATCAGGAAGAACCAAGTGCCAAAGAAGATTTGGAGAAAATTCCGCTTTTAACCAGAGCGGATATGAAGAAGGAAGCAGAGCCTTACGTGAACGAAGAAAAGAAAGTAGGAGATACGTTGCTTTTGTATCATGATATTTTCACGAATGGTATTGGTTATTTGCGCTTCGTATTTGACATGCGGCAGGTGCCGGAAGAATTGTTCCCATACGTTGGCTTATTAAAATCTATTTTCGGATTGATTGATACCGAAAACTATACCTACGGAGAACTTTTTAACGAGGTAAATATTCAGACCGGCGGTATTGTTCCGGTTGTGAATACCTATATTGATGCCAGAGATTTGAACCGGTATACAGCAACATTTGAAGTCAAAGCCAAAGTGCTGTATGAGAATCTGGAGCAGGCATTTAGCTTAGTAGAAGAGATGGTAATGCATTCCAAATATGATGATACGAAGCGATTGTTGGAATTGGTGTCTGAACTGAAATCCCAGAAACAGGCAAGCATGATGTCAGCGGGACATTCTCTTGCGGCAGTCCGTGCTTTGTCCTATCAGTCTAAGACAGCGGCAGTTTCGGATATGATTAGCGGAATTCCATATTATCGGATGTTAGAAGAACTGGAGAAGGATTTTGATAATCAGAGAGAGGCGGTAGTAGAGAATCTTAAGAAACTGGCAGTCTGTCTGTTTAGACCGGAAAATCTTATGGTGGATTATACGGCACAAAGCGAAGGTCTTGTGGGCATAGAAGCTATGATTGAGAAATTCCGTGACAATTTGTATACGGAAACCATTACAGCACAGACTTATCAGCCGACACCGGTAAAAAAGAATGAAGGCTTTATGTCTTCTTCTCAAGTGCAGTATGTATGCCGTGCCGGAAACTTTACGAAGAAGGGGCTTTCTTATCATGGGGCATTGCGTGTACTTCGTGTCATGATGGGATATGATTATCTTTGGACACAGGTACGTGTCAAAGGTGGTGCATATGGCTGTATGTGTCAGTTTGGAAAATCGGGAGAAAGCTATTTTGTATCTTATCGCGACCCGAATCTGGAGAAAACGATTGATGTCTTTGAAAAGGCAGCAGAGTATATTCGTAACTTTGAGGCAGATGAGAGAACTATGACACAGTTTATCATCGGAGCGATAAGCGAACTGGATACACCGATGACACCGGCTACCAGAGGACTTTATTCTATGTCCGGTTATATGACACACTACACTTATGAGCAGGCACAGAAAGAGCGTGATGAACTCTTAGTAACGAGTCCGGAGAAGATTCGGGAATTAGCGGAATACATTCAGGCTTTTATGGAAGATGATTGTTTATGTGTGGTTGGTAACGAAGAGAAAATCAAAGGACAGAAGGATTTGTTTGGAGAAACCGATTATTTGTTCCATTAGTACGAAAGAGGGGAAGGATTATGAAAAAGACAAAATTGGCAGCGGCGCTGCTTTTGACAGGAGTTCTTTTTACGGGCTGTGGAAGTTCTAAGAGCGAATATTATGATGCCGGAGCCGGCTATTACGCAACGGAAGCTACTACGGAGGAAGCGGTTATTTACGAAGAAGAAGCTGCTGCCGAGGAATATACGGAAGAATATACCGAGGATGCGGCTATGGAAACTGCAGAAGGAGCAACCGAAGCCGGCACAGAAACGCTGGATGAAAATACACAGGCACAGGAACGGAAGTTAATTAAGACAGTTGACTTATATGTGGAAACAGAAAACTATGATACTTTGCTTACAAATCTGGAGAAACAGGTAGAAGAACTGGGTGGCTATATTGAATATCAGTATCAGTATAATGGTAGCAGTTATTCCAGATATGAAGAAATTCGAAATGCTCAGATGTCAATCCGTATTCCGGTAAATCGTCTGGATGAATTTATTGGCAAAGTAGAAGAACAGTCCAATGTAACCAATAAGGAAGAAAGAGTCGAGGATGTTACACTTCAATATGTGGACTTGGAAAGTCGTAAGACAGCACTGATTACCGAGCAGGAGCGATTATTGGAGCTGCTTGAGAAAGCCGAGTCAGTAGAAGATATTATTTCCATTGAACAGCGACTTTCTGAAGTGAGATATGAACTGGAAAGTATGGAGTCTCAGCTTCGTACGTTGGATAACAAGATTGATTATAGTACCATTAATTTAAGTATTCAGGAAGTACAAAGAATAACGACTACAACAGAACCAACGTTGCTTGGAAGAATGAAAAACGGTATTATGAACAGCTTCTACGATATTGGAACAGAAATTGAGGATGGCTTTGTATGGTTTGTAATTAACATTCCTTATTTCCTTATCTGGATTGTAGTAATCGTTGTGATTATTGTTGTGCTCCGTGTGATTTTGAAACGCAGAAAAAAGAAATGTGCAGCCCAAAAGGAAAAAGACAAGGTATTAGCACTGGAAGCAGAAAAAGCGGAAAAAGAAATCAAAGAAAAAATGCAGGAAGAGGATAAAAAATAACGATGGAGAAGGCGAATTTTAAGTCAGGCTTTGCAACCCTTATAGGAAGACCGAATGTAGGAAAATCCACTTTGATGAATTGTCTGATTGGACAGAAAATTGCGATTACTTCCAATAAACCGCAGACGACACGAAACCGGATTCAGACAGTTTATACATCGGAAGAAGGACAGATTGTTTTCTTAGATACACCAGGCATTCATAAGGCAAAGAATAAACTGGGCAATTACATGGTAAATGTAGCAGAACGTACCTTATCAGAAGTTGATGTGGTATTATGGCTGGTAGAACCTACCAATTATATCGGGGCGGGCGAGCAGCATATTATTGAACAGTTGAAGAAAACCAAAACACCGGTTATTCTGGTTATCAACAAAATTGATACTGTGAAAAAAGAAGAGATTCTGCTTTTCATTGACACATATAGAAAACAGATGGATTTCGCAGAGATTGTTCCGGTTTCAGCACTCAAGGGAGACGGAACTGACGATTTGATTGACTGTATTATGAAGTATTTACCTTACGGACAGCCGTTCTATGATGAAGATACTGTAACAGACCAGCCGATTCGTCAGATTGTGGCAGAGTTAATTCGTGAGAAAGCGCTTCGTTGTCTGGAAGATGAAATTCCACACGGTATTGCGGTTACCATTGAGTCTATGAACTTTAGAAAACATATCGTAGACATTGATGCAACGATTGTTTGCGAAAGGGATTCCCACAAAGGCATCATTATCGGAAAGCAGGGACAGATGCTTAAGAAAATCGGTTCTCAGGCAAGACCGGATATTGAAGATTTGGTAGAATCCCAGGTGAATTTGAAACTTTGGGTAAAGGTAAAAAAGGACTGGAGAGACAGTGATTTTCTTCTGAAAAATTTCGGATATAATCCAAAGGATTCCGAATAGAAAAAAGGAAAAAAGCGAACCCTAATAGCATAGATTTGGCTAGGGGGCTTAAGATGAACGAGGAAAATTACTGGGAACGATTTCTTATGACAGGAAGCGTGCAGGACTTTCTGGCATATAAAAATGCGGTACAAGATGTAAATAATGATAGAGCCACAGGTTCTGTCAGGGAAGAAGAGTCGGGTGAACATTCTCATGCAGGAGTTTACAGAGATTACGGGAATGATTTTAAAGGCTGAACCAATCGGCGAGTATGATAGAAGAGTTGTCATTCTGACCAAGGAAAAAGGAAAGATATCGGCATTTGCCAAAGGTGCAAGAAAGCAGACCAGCAGACTGCTTGCCGCTACCAATCCTTTTTCTTTTGGGAAATTTAAATTATACGTGGGAAGAACTTCTTATAATTTAATGGAAGCCAATATCAGCAATTATTTTGAAGGTCTTCGGGAAGATTTTGAAGGCGCGTATTACGGAATGTATTTTCTGGAAGTTATGGATTATTATACAAGAGAGAATAATGAAGATAAAGAAATGTTAAAACTTTTGTATCAGTCCCTGCGTGCACTTATGCATGAAAAATTTCCCAACCGGTTAGTGCGCTACATATTTGAGATGAAAGCAATGGTTCTTAGTGGTGAATTTCCCGGTGTGCCACAGAAAGGAAACTGGGAAGAATCCACAATCTATGCAATACAGTACATTATGACTTCCAGTGTGGAAAAATTATATACTTTTTCAGTAACAGACGAGGTTTTGGCGCAGCTAAAAGAAATTGCCGACACTTACAGAAAACGTTATATTGACAGGACGTTTAAAAGTCTGGAAATTGTGGATAATCTTTTCTAGAAAGATAAACTTAAAGATGTGTGTTGAAAATCCCGGATAAGTCGGATATAATGTAAAGTTGTTAGCGGTTGGTAAACCGAGAGGGGACAGATTTATGCAGAAATGGAAATTGACTCTTTTAGTAATGGCAGCGGCTTGTGTGATGGCCGGATGCAGTAAATTTAATCTTCCTGATATTAATACGGTTTCTGTTCAGAAGGATGGAAGTATCAAACAGACAATTGTGGAGCAGTTTGAACGAAATTACTATGATGTAGATGAACTGACTGCTATGGCGCAGGAGAAAGTGGAGAAGTTCAGTAATGGAACGGACAGTATTGTTTGCGATTCCATCGAAGCAAAGGATGGCAAAGTTGTTGTCGAGATGACATATCAGACAGGAACAGATTATGCGGAGTTTAATAATAGAGAACTTTTTAGCGGTACGGTTGCAGAAGCAAACGCACAAGGTTATTCTCTGAAAGATGCTGTAACAGAAGACGGTACGGATATTAGTGAAGAACAGCTGGCAGAAGTGAATGAAAATCATGTGGTTGTCATTCAGACCAAAGAAGGGGAAGAACTGGATGTAGAGGTATACGGTAAAATTTTGTATACGAGTGGAAACATTATTCTTTCCGGCAAGAAGGTCGCTTATATTGCACCGGAGGGAGAGGACATGCTCTCTTATATAATTTTTCAGTAAATGAAGTAGAATAAAACCGTATGAAACAAAAACGGTAAAGAATAAAAAGATGTGAGGGAAAAATCATGGAAAAGACAATGGAAAAAATTGTAGCTTTAGCGAAAGCAAGAGGATTTGTATATCCGGGCTCTGAGATTTATGGCGGATTGGCAAATACATGGGATTACGGTAATCTTGGTGTTGAGTTAAAGAACAATGTAAAAAAAGCATGGTGGCAGAAGTTCGTAATGGAAAATCCATATAACGTAGGTGTAGACTGTGCGATTCTGATGAATCCGCAGACATGGGTTGCTTCCGGACATTTAGGCGGCTTCTCTGATCCGCTTATGGATTGTAAAGAATGCCATGAGCGTTTCCGTGCTGATAAATTGATTGAAGATTTTGCACAGGAAAATGGTATTGAATTAACAGAATCTATCGATGCATGGACACAGCAGCAGATGAAAGATTTTGTGGAAGATAAAAATATTCCGTGTCCTACCTGCGGAAAGCATAACTTTACAGATATCAGACAGTTCAACCTGATGTTCAAGACGTTCCAGGGTGTAACAGAAGATGCTAAGAATACGGTTTATTTAAGACCGGAAACAGCACAGGGTATCTTTGTAAACTTTAAGAATGTACAGAGAACTTCCCGTAAGAAAATTCCGTTTGGTATCGGACAGATTGGTAAGTCTTTCCGTAACGAGATTACTCCTGGTAACTTTACTTTCCGTACCAGAGAATTTGAGCAGATGGAACTGGAATTCTTCTGTGAGCCTGGTACAGATTTAGAGTGGTTCCAGTATTGGAGAGGTTTCTGCCGTGACTGGTTACTTTCACTTGGTATCAAAGAAGAGGAAATGAGACTTCGTGACCATTCTCCGGAAGAACTTTGCTTCTATTCCAAAGGAACAACCGATATTGAGTTCTTATTCCCATTTGGATGGGGTGAACTCTGGGGTATTGCTGACAGAACAGATTATGACTTAACACAGCACCAGAATACTTCCGGTGAAGATATGTCATATTTTGATGATGTGAAGAATGAAAGATATGTTCCATATGTTATTGAGCCATCTCTTGGAGCAGACCGTGTAGTTCTTGCATTCCTTTGTGCAGCTTATGATGAAGAAGAAATCGGAGAAGGAGATGTTCGTACCGTATTACATTTCCATCCGGCACTTGCACCGGTTAAGATTGGTGTGCTTCCATTATCCAAGAAATTAAATGAAGGTGCAGAGAAAATCTTTACAGAGTTATCTAAGAAATATAACTGTGAATTTGATGATAGAGGTAACATTGGTAAGAGATATCGTAGACAGGATGAAATCGGTACTCCATTCTGTATTACATACGATTTCGAGTCTGAAACAGATCAGTGCGTAACGATTCGTTTCCGTGATTCTATGGAGCAGGAGAGAGTTGCGATTAAAGATCTGGATGCTTACTTTGCAGATAAATTTACTTTCTAAAATAGGACAAAAGGCGATATAGAAGGGAACATAACTATGAAACAATACGGTGTTAATGAACTTAGAAGAATGTTTCTTGAATTTTTTGAAAGCAAGGAACACTTGAAAATGAAAAGTTTTTCACTGGTACCACACAATGATAACAGCTTGTTGCTGATTAACTCAGGTATGGCACCTTTGAAACCATATTTTACAGGTCAGGAAATTCCACCAAGAAAACGCGTAACAACCTGTCAGAAATGTATCCGTACAGGAGATTTGGAGAATGTTGGTAAGACAGCAAGACACGGTACTTTCTTTGAAATGCTTGGTAACTTCTCTTTTGGTGATTACTTTAAACACGAAGCAATTGCATGGAGTTGGGAATTTTTAACAGAAGTAGTAGGACTTGATAAAGAAAGACTTTATCCGTCTATCTATGAAAATGATGAAGAAGCATTTGAAATCTGGAATAAGGAAATCGGCATTGCACCGGAACGTATTTTCCGTTTTGGCAAAGCTGATAACTTCTGGGAGCATGGTTCTGGTCCATGTGGTCCATGTTCTGAAATTTATTATGATCGTGGCGAAAAATACGGCTGTGGTAAACCGGATTGTACAGTAGGTTGTGATTGTGACCGTTACATGGAAATCTGGAACAACGTATTTACCCAGTTTGATAATGACGGTAAAGGTAATTATACCGAATTAGTGCAGAAAAATATTGATACCGGTATGGGACTTGAGCGACTTGCTTCTGTTGTACAGGATGTGGATTCTATTTTTGATGTGGATACGGTTCTGGCACTTCGTACAAGAGTATGTGAAATCGCAGGTGTTGCTTACAAAGAAGATTATGATACTGATGTTTCTATCCGTATCATTACAGACCATATACGTTCTGCAACATTTATGATTTCTGATGGTATTATGCCATCTAACGAGGGACGTGGCTATGTTCTCAGACGTATTATTCGTAGAGCAGCCCGTCAGGGGCGTAAACTGGGAGTTCAGGGAACATTCCTTGCAAACTTAAGTAATACGGTTATCGAAGGTTCCAAAGATGGTTATCCGGAATTGGAAGAAAAGAAAGAATTTATTTTCAATGTATTAACAGAAGAAGAAAATAAATTTAACAAGACAATCGATCAGGGCTTAAGTATTCTGGCAGAAATGGAAGAGTCCATGACAAAGGAAGGTGTGAAAGAACTTTCCGGTGAAAATGCATTTAAATTATATGATACTTATGGATTCCCAATTGATTTAACAAAGGAAATTCTGGAAGAAAAAGGATTCACCGTAGATGAAGCTGGTTTTAAGGCTGCTATGGAAGAACAGAAGGTAAAAGCTCGTAGTGCTCGTAAAGTAACAAACTATATGGGTGCCGATGTTACCGTATACGAATCCATTGACCCAAGTATAACTTCCGTATTTGTAGGTTATGATAAATTAGTGCATGATTCTAAGATTTCTGTTCTGACAACAGAAACAGAATTGGTAGAAGCACTTACTGATGGCGAAATCGGAACTATTTTTGTAGATGAAACACCTTTCTATGCTACAATGGGTGGACAGGTTGGCGATATCGGTATTATCCGCTGCGCTGACGGTGAATTCAAAGTAGAAGATACAGTTAAGATGTTGGGCGGTAAAGTTGGACATATCGGACGTGTTGTAAAAGGTATGTTTAAAGTAGGTGATACCGTTACTCTGGAAGTAGATGAAGAAAGAAGAACAGCAACTTGTAAAAATCACAGTGCAACACACCTTTTACAGAAAGCGCTGCGTATGGTACTTGGTACTCACGTAGAACAGGCTGGTTCATACAATGATGGTGAAAGACTTCGTTTTGACTTCTCACATTTCTCTGCAATGACACCGGATGAACTGGCTCAGGTTGAGAAAATTGTAAATGAGAAAATTGCAGAAAATATACCTGTTGTAACCGAAGTTATGACAGTAGAAGAAGCAAAGAAAACAGGAGCAATGGCTCTGTTTGGAGAAAAATACGGTGAAACAGTACGTGTCGTAGAAATGGGTGAGTTCTCCAAAGAATTCTGCGGCGGTACACATGTAAAAAATACCGGTGTAATTTCTTCCTTCAAGATTATTTCTGAGAATGGTGTAGCAGCCGGTGTCAGAAGAATTGAAGCTTTGACAGGTAATGGCGTAGTAAAATACTATGCTGATTTGGAAGCAAAACTGGAAGAAGCTGCAAAAGTATTAAAAACAACTCCGGCAAATCTGTTAGAACGTTGTGAGCACTTAATGGCTGAAATGAAGGCTTTGCAGAGTGAAAACGAATCCTTAAAGAGCAAGGCAGCCAAAGATGCACTTGGTGATGTTATGAACCAGGTACAGGAAGTAAAAGGTGTAAAACTTCTGGCAGCGAAGGTTTCCGGTGTGGATATGAATGGTCTGCGTGACTTAGGCGATCAGTTGAAAGAAAAACTGGGCGAAGGTGTTGTTGTATTGATTTCCGATACAGATGGCAAAGTAAGTCTGGTAGCAATGGCAACCGATGGTGCAATGGCAAAAGGTGCACATGCAGGTAATTTGATTAAAGGTATTGCAGCACTTGTTGGCGGTGGCGGCGGTGGTCGTCCGAATATGGCACAGGCCGGTGGTAAAAATCCAGCAGGAATTGATGCTGCAATTGCAGAAACTGCAAAGGTATTAGAAGGTCAGCTTGCTTAATTTTTCGATTTCTCAAGATTTCTAAAAATAATAGTTGACTCATAACCAATTTGTGGTATAATCTATATTGTGTGTAGACACACAATGCACGATTGTGCATAAATAACCCAATCAGTCGAGTTACTAGTTAGGGACTGAAGGGAGGTCAGGTGCGAAAATGTCAAACGTAATCGTAAAAGAGAACGAGACTTTAGATAGTGCATTACGTCGTTTTAAAAGAAGCTGTGCGAAAGCCGGCATCCAGCAGGAGATTCGTAAGAGAGAACATTACGAGAAACCAAGTGTAAGACGTAAGAAAAAATCTGAAGCAGCAAGAAAACGTAAATACAACTAATTTAAGTGTAGAACAAATCCCTGATTTTTATCAGGGATTTTGTTATTTCCGGATTTTTTAAAGTGACTTTTCCGGATAGGCAGTCATAATAAACCTTTCCTGTTAATAACTATGTTATAGAGGAAGAAACGGGAGAGATAGTTTTGATGAAAAGAAAAAAGCGCATATTATGCCGGATTCTGGCATTATGCATGACCGTTACAACTTTTTCAGGAATCATTCCGGCGAAGGTTTATGCGGCACCGGAGGTTTCTACGCCATCCTATGTGGTTATGGAGGCATCTACGGGACAGATTATTTGTGAACAGGATGCGGAAACCAGAAGAAGTCCTGCAAGTATTACCAAAATTATGACCTTGCTTATTGTTTTTGAACATCTGAAAAACGGAAGAATTCATTTGGAAGATTTGGTGACAACAAGCGCTTATGCGAAGTCGATGGGAGGTTCACAGGTTTTTCTGGAAGAGGGAGAAACCCAGACCTTGGAAACGATGATTAAATGTATCGCAGTGGCCTCGGGTAATGATGCCAGCGTGGCAGTTGCTGAATACATAGCCGGAAGCGAAGGCGAATTTGTGAAGCTTATGAATGAAAAAGCGGAAAGCCTCGGTATGCAGAATACTCATTTTGAAGACTGCTGCGGACTTACGGATTCAGATAATCATTATACGTCAGCCAAAGATGTGGCAATTATGTCGCGGGAATTGATTACGAAATACCCGGAAGTTTTTGATTATACCGGAATCTGGATGGAAGATATTGTGCATCAGACGGCGCAGGGAACATCTACTTTTACTTTGTCTAGTACCAATAAGCTATTAAAACAATATGAGTGGGCAACTGGCTTGAAGACTGGTTCTACTTCAAAAGCGCTCTATTGTTTATCTGCAACAGCAAATAAAGATGGTATGGAATTGATTGCGGTCGTTATGGCAGCACCGGATAATAAAGCAAGATTTCAGGATGCTATGACCTTGCTTAATTATGGATATAGTGTCAGCCAGATGTATACGGATGAGAACAAAGATGTGCTTCCGGCACAGAGGGTACAGGGCGGTGTGGAAGAACAGGTAAATCTTACTTATGAGGGAACTTTCCAATATCTTGATACTGCCGGAAATAATCTGAGTGATATTCAGAAGGAAATTATTTTGCCGGAAGTGATAGAAGCGCCGGTTACAGAGGGTGATGCTATTGGCGAAGCGGTATATAAACTGAATGGTAACCGAATTGGAAGTGTGTCTATTCTTGCAGCGAAGTCTATCGAAAAGGCCGGATATCTGGACTATCTGTATCAGATATGGCAAAAATACCTTGTTTCATGAAAGGCAAGTGTGATATACTTTATAAGTTACTTTGAATCAATCATGGAGAAGAAGAATGCTTTTTATCATATTGGGGATATGTGCAGCAATTATCTGTTTTTTTCTGTTGGTAATGTGTTACGACTGTAATCGATTTGTGAACGTAGAATATGAAGTGCAATCAGAGAAGCTGACGAAAGAATATAACTTTGTGCTTTTATCGGATTTGCATAATAAATCATTCGGAAAAGATAATGAAAAATTGCTTCGTGAAATAAAAAATCTTGCACCGGATGCGATTCTGGTAGCAGGAGATATGATGACTGCACAGAAAGGTGAAAAATTTCAGATTGCCCTTTGTTTTATGGAACAACTGGCAAAAGAATATCCTATCTATTATGGAATGGGAAATCATGAATACCGTGCGGGTCTGTATCCGGAACAATACGGAAATATGTACGAAGAGTATATGAATGGGCTGCATACATGCGGAATTGACCCATTAATAAATGAAACAGTTAATCTTCCGTCTGCAAACATCAGTGTCTGTGGTTTGCAGATGGACAGATGTTTCTATAAACGTTTTCGGAAATATCCGATGAAAGAAGAATATCTGCGAGAAGTATTAGGAAATCCGCAACAGGACAAATTTCAGATTCTGATTGCCCACAATCCGGAATATTTTGAAGAATATGCAAAGTGGGGAGCGGATTTGGTGGTATCGGGACATGTGCATGGTGGTTTGATGCGGCTGCCTTATCTGGGTGGAGTGGTATCACCGAAATTGACACTTTTTCCGAAGTATGATGGTGGCAGATTTAAAGAAGGAAATTCTGAGATGATTTTGAGTCGTGGTCTTGGAACTCATACGTTGCCGATTCGGATTTTTAATCCGGGAGAGCTGATTATGATACGCTTACGCCCGGCGGCGCCTAACAAACAATAAGATAGAGAGGATAGCAGAAATGGCAATTCCTGTGAAGCTTGAGGTCTTCGAAGGACCTTTAGACCTGTTATTACATTTGATTGATAAAAATAAAGTAGATATTTATGATATTCCGATTGTAGAGATTACGGAACAGTATCTGGATTACATTAAGCAGATGGAAACAGAGGATATGAATGTCATGAGTGAGTTTCTTGTCATGGCAGCAACCTTAATTGACATCAAATGCAAGATGCTTCTGCCAAAAGAAGTGAATGAAGAAGGCGAAGAGGAAGACCCAAGAGCCGAACTGGTAGAAAAATTATTGGAATACAAGATGTGTAAATATATGTCCTATGAATTGAAGGACAGGCTGATCGAAGCGGAGAGAAGCCTTTATAAAAAGCCTACGCTGCCAAAGGAAATCAGCGAATACAGAGAACCGGTTAATTATGAAGAATTGATTGGTGATATGACACTTGCTAAATTGCATGAAATTTTTAAATCCATGATGAAACGACAGGAGGACAAGATTGACCCTGTCAGAAGTACTTTTGGTAAGATTGAAAAAGACGAAGTTGACATGGATTTAAAGACGACCTATATAGAAGCATACATACAGACACACCAGAAATTCAGTTTCCGTAAGTTGTTAGAGAAGCAGAACAGCAAAATGGAAGTCATTGTTACGTTCCTCGTCATTCTGGAATTGATGAAGACCGGAAAAATTGGAATTGAACAGGAAGATACTTTTTCAGATATTATTATTACCTCAAAAGCAACAGCGTAGTACATAGTGGTTTTATGTATTGCGGCAAGAGGTAAACTGAGTTAAGAAAAGCAGGGGATGAAATAAAATGGAGAGACAAAAAGCAAAAGCCACACTGGAGGCGATTCTTTTTACAATGGGCGATTCTGTGGAAATCGACAGATTAGCAGAAGTAATAGAAGAAGATAAAAAGGTGACAAAAGAAATTCTGGCAGAAATGGCAGAAGAATATCAGAAGGAAGATAGAGGTATTGAACTGACAACTCTTGACAATGCGGTACAACTTTGTACCAAAGGTGAGTTCTATGAGTCTCTGATTAAGATAGCAAAGACCCCTAAGAAATTTGTTCTGACAGATACTTTGCTTGAAACATTGTCTATTATTGCATATAAACAGCCGGTAACCAGATTGGAAATCGAGAAAGTGCGAGGTGTCAGCTGCGACCATGCTGTTAACAGACTTTTGGAATTTGATTTGATTACCGAAGTAGGAAGACTGGATGCACCGGGAAGGCCACTTTTGTTTGGTACAACGGAGCAGTTCCTTCGCAGTTTCGGCGTAAAATCTCTGGAAGATTTGCCGGAACTTTCAGCGGTGCAGATGGAGGAGTTCAAACAACAGGCAGAAACAGAAGTGCAGATGCAGCTTGATATTTAATTTTGGATATTTAATGTTAGATATTTAAATTAAGATAATTTTAAAATCTTTGATTCATGATAGAAAAGATAATGCATATATATTAACGAAGATAGATATCGGGTTAGTATATGTGCATTTTTTATAGAGGGAAGAAGAGTATACTTGCTGCACTGCTTTCTTTTTCTATGTTGACAGGTTCTCCTGTACAGGCAAAACAGCAGGCTCAAGAAGAAAATATACAGCTGTATGCGCAAGCAGCGGCTTTAATGGATGCAGATACAGGGCGCGTTTTATATGGAAAGAATGAAAAGGAAGTACTGCCGATGGCAAGCACAACCAAGATTATGACATGCATCCTTGCTCTGGAGTATGGAAATCTGGAGAAAGAAGTAGAAGTTTCTGCTTATGCAGCCAGTATGCCAAAAGTAAAGCTGTATATGAAACAGGGAGAAAAATACCGGTTAGGCGATTTGTTGTATTCGTTGATGCTAGAATCGCATAATGATTCGGCAGTAGCGATTGCGGAGGCAGTTGGCGGTAGTGTGGAAGAATTTGCGGTTATGATGAATCAGAAGGCAAGGGATATTGGCTGTTTTGATACTTATTTTATTACACCGAATGGTCTGGATGCAGTAATAAATGACACCGGACAGAAGCATTCCACAACGGCCGCTGATTTGGCAAGAATTATGGCATATTGTATTAAGGAGTCTTCTGCCAAAGAGAAGTTTCTGGAAATTACACAGACTGGCGAATATAGTTTCTGTGATGTGAGCGGAAACAGAAATTTTCATTGCAGCAATCATAATAGTTTCTTAAGTATGATGAGCGAGGCGATTTCCGGGAAAACTGGTTTTACCAATCAGGCAGGCTATTGTTATGTAGGTGCGGTGGAAAGTGAAGGAAGGACCTTTACGGTGGCACTTCTTGCCTGTGGCTGGCCGAATAACAAAACCTATAAATGGAGTGACATGAAGAAACTGGTAACTTATGGAATGGAGAATTATACTTATCGTGATATTTATGAAAACCAACAGTTTGAAAAGATACCGGTAACGAATGGAATTGCAGGAGAAGATGCAACACCTTATGAAAATGCATATGTAAACGTTGCACTGGAACAGCCGGTAGAAGAGAGTCTGTGTTATTTACTGTGTGAGGAGGATCAAATAGAAGTTAAGACAAAGGTAGAAAAAGAATTAACAGCGCCGGTAGAGGCTGGAGAAAAGGTCGGTCAGGTGTCTTATTATCTGAATGGTGAGTTGATAGAGGCGTACACAGTCGTAACAACGGAAACTGTAGAAGAAAGAAACTTTGCATGGATTTTGCAATATATTATGGACCTATATTTACCTGTTTGATTCTGGAAAAAAGAGGAAGAGTTAATGAGTCGTTAAATTTACATATTTTTTAAATTTTAGCTAGTCGATTTTAATAATCTATGATATACTACAATCGTGCGCTATGTACACTGTGGCTTGCAAAAAATGCAAATCATGGGAAAAAAATGTTTTTATTATTTATTATTATAAATGGAGGGCTGAAAAATGAGTACTACTTCTCAAGCGAGTCAAAGAATCAATGCTTTACTCGATGAAAACAGTTTCGTTGAAATTGGCGGTCTTGTTACAGCAAGAGCAACTGACTTCAACCTGAAACAGACGGAAACTCCTTCTGACGGTGTTATTACCGGCTATGGAGTGATTGATGGCAATCTTGTGTATGTATACAGTCAGGATGCTTCCGTATTAAACGGAACAATTGGTGAAATGCATGCAAAGAAAATTGCAAACCTCTATGATCTGGCAATGAAAACAGGTGCGCCTGTTATCGGTTTAATCGATTCTGCCGGTCTTAGATTACAGGAAGCAACAGATGCGCTTAATGGATTTGGCGAAATCTATATGAAACAGACACTGGCTTCCGGTGTGATTCCACAGATTACAGCTATCTTTGGTACCTGTGGTGGTGGACTTGCTGTTGTTCCTACATTAACAGACTTTACTTTCATGGAAGCAGACAAGGCTAAATTATTCGTTAATTCTCCAAATGCAATTGACGGAAATGAAATTTCTAAATGCAATACATCCGCAGCAGCATTCCAGAGTGAAGAAGCTGGTATCGTAGACGTAGTTGCTGATGAAGCATCTATTCTTGCACAGATCAGACAGTTAGTTTCTATTCTTCCTGCAAACAATGCAGACATAGCATTAGATGACTGTACAGATGATTTGAACAGAGCATGTGCAGAAATCGCTAACTGTGTAGGTGATACATCTATCGCATTATCTCAGATTGCTGATAATGGTATTTTCGTAGAAGTAAAACAGAATTATGCAAAAGATATGGTTGCAGGATTTATCAGATTAAATGGTGCAACTGTTGGTGCGGTTGCAAACCGTACAGAAGTATACAATGAAGAAGGCGAAGTTGTAGAGAAATTTGACGCTGTATTATCTGCAAGAGGTGCAGAGAAAGCTGCTGACTTTATTAATTTCTGTGATGCTTTCGACATTCCTGTATTGTCCTTAACAAATGTTAAAGGCTTTGCAGCTACAAAATGTGCTGAAAAGAAAATGGCTAAAGCCGTTGCAAAACTTACATATGCATTCGCTAATGCAACAGTTCCGAAAGTAAATGTAGTAATTGGTAAAGCTTACGGAAGCGCATATGTTGCAATGAACTCCAAAGCAATTGGTGCAGATATCACAATCGCTTGGCCAAATGCAGAAATCGGTGCTATGGATGCAAACCTTGCAGCTAAGATTATCTGCGACGGACAGGGCGCTGATGCAATTGATGCCTGTGCAAAAGAATACGCAGCATTACAGAACAATGTAGTAAGTGCTGCTAAGAGAGGATATGTAGACCAGATCGTAGAGCCTGTTGACACAAGAAAATATGTTATCGGTGCTTTCGAAATGTTAGCTACAAAGAGTGAAGGCCGTCCAGAGAAAAAACACGGTACAGTTTAGAAAGGATGATACTTAATATGAAAAAATTATTCGCAGTATTAGGTATGATCACCTGTATGATTGGAATGACCGCATGTGGTTCTACTGAGGAAACAACATCTACTCCGATTAGTGAAGAACAGTTAATTCAGTATGGTGAGCAGAATGTTGCAAGTATGCAGCAGATTATCAGCCAGAATGCGGAGGCTCAGTATGAAGAGAATGAAATTATTTATACTGGTCTGACCAATATGAAAAGTGCAATGGAAGATATAGGTGATTACCAGGGTACAAATGGTGGCGATGTAGTATTTAAGGAAGACGAAATTGTTGTCAACATCAATGTTCTTGGTTCTGAGCATAATGCAGTTGTAGAAATGATAATAGATGAAGAAATGGCATTTACCAGTATTTCAACTAATGTAACATATTCTACAGCAGAAAAAATGGAAAAAGCAGCGTTAAATACCTTACTTGGTATGGGAACGGTATTCGTTGTTTTAATCCTGATGATTTTTATCATTTCTGCATTCAGTATCATTCCGAAGATTCAGGCTGCTTTCAAGAAGAAACCTGAAGAAGCTAAGGAAACAGAAACTGACAATGTAGTTGCTCAGATTGTTGAAAAAGAAGAACTTTCTGATGATTTAGAACTGGTAGCTGTTATTTCTGCAGCAATTGCAGCATATGAAGGTTCCGGTTCCACAGATGGATTCGTAGTAAGATCCATTCGTAAAGCAAATAAGAGTAAATGGCAGAACGCCTAACAGTCATAGGAGGATTATAAAATGAAAAACTATACAATTACCGTAAATGGAAACGTATATGATGTAGTAGTAGAAGAAGGCGCAACAAGCGGCGCTCCTGTAGTAGCAGCTCCAGTAGCACCTAAGGCAGCACCAAAAGCAGCTCCGGCACCTGCAGCAGCTCCAGCAGCAACAGGCGCAGCAGGCAGCATCAAAATTGAAGCTGGTGCAGCTGGTAAAGTATTCAAAGTAGAAGCAAGCGTAGGACAGGCAGTTAAAAGAGGTGACGCTGTTGTAATCCTGGAAGCTATGAAGATGGAAATCCCTGTAGTTGCTCCAGAAGATGGTACTGTAGCAAGCATCAATGTAGCTGTTGGTGATCCTGTTGAAGCAGGCGCATTACTTGCAACATTGAAATAATAAGTATATCTGGCCTGTGATGGATGAATTACAGGCGCTAAATTGCATTGATTACTACAGGAGGTAAAAAAATGGATTACATAACAACTACGCTATCCAATCTGATTCATCAGACAGCTTTCTTCAATTTGACTTGGGGAAACTATGTCATGATTGTGGTAGCTTTGGTATTCCTATATTTGGCTATTGCAAAAGACTTTGAACCACTTCTTTTGGTTCCGATAGCTTTCGGTATGCTGCTTGTTAATATTTATCCGGATATTATGGCACCATATGGTGACGATGGATCCGGCGGTGGCTTACTGTATTATTTCTACAAACTGGATGAATGGGCAATCTTACCTTCCCTTATTTTCATGGGTGTAGGTGCGATGACAGACTTTGGTCCGTTGATTGCGAATCCGAAGAGCTTTTTGCTCGGTGCAGCAGCACAGTTTGGTATTTTTGCAGCTTACTTTGGAGCGATTGCGATGGGCTTCAATGATAAAGCAGCAGCAGCTATTTCTATTATCGGTGGTGCAGATGGTCCTACTTCCATTTTCCTTGCCGGAAAATTGCAGCAGACATCTTTGCTCGGTCCGATTGCGGTGGCAGCATATTCCTATATGTCCCTGGTACCAATTATCCAGCCGCCTATTATGAGACTTTTAACAACTGAGAAGGAAAGAAAAATCAAAATGGGACAGCTTCGTCCTGTCAGCAAATTAGAGAAAATTCTTTTCCCTATTATTGTTACTATTGTAGTTTCTCTGATTCTTCCTACAACAGCTCCACTTGTTGGTATGTTGATGCTTGGTAACTTATTCAGAGAATCTGGTGTTGTAAGACAGTTAACAGATACTGCTTCCAATGCCCTTATGTATATCGTAGTTATTATCCTCGGTACTTCCGTAGGTGCTACAACAAGTGCAGAAGCATTCCTGAATGCTGATACATTAAAAATCGTTGTACTTGGTCTGATTGCGTTTGCATTCGGTACTGCAGCGGGTGTATTGTTTGGTAAATTGATGTGCGTTGTTAGCAAAGGTGGCGTTAACCCACTTATTGGTTCCGCAGGTGTATCTGCCGTTCCAATGGCAGCCAGAGTATCTCAGAAGGTTGGTGCAGAATCCGATCCTACTAACTTCCTGTTGATGCACGCTATGGGTCCTAACGTAGCTGGTGTTATCGGTACAGCAGTAGCAGCCGGTACTTTCATGGCAGTATTCGGCGTATTCTAAAGTTACAAATATCAGGAGGAAAATAAAATGGCAGAAATCGTTAAAAAACCGATTAAAATTACGGAAACTATTCTGCGTGATGCACATCAGTCTTTGATTGCAACCAGAATGCCTACCGAATTGATGCTTCCAATCGTAGATAAAATGGACAAAGTTGGTTACCACTCTGTAGAGTGCTGGGGTGGTGCAACATTTGACGCATCTCTTCGTTTCTTAAAAGAAGATCCATGGGATAGACTTAGAAAATTAAAAGACGGATTCAAAAACACAAAGTTACAGATGTTACTTCGTGGACAGAATGTACTTGGTTACCGTCACTATGCAGATGATGTAGTTGCATATTTCGTACAGAAATCTATTGCAAACGGTATCGACATCATTCGTATTTTCGACTGTCTGAATGACCTTCGTAACTTAAAAGCATCTGTTGATGCCTGCAACAAAGAAGGCGGACATGCACAGATTGCACTTTCTTATACATTAGGCGATGCTTATACAGATGAATACTGGATGGACATCGCTAAGAGAATCGAAGATATGGGTGCACATTCCATTTGTATCAAAGATATGGCTGGTCTTTTAGTTCCTTACAAAGCTGAGAAATTAATCACAGCTATGAAGAGTGCTACAGACCTTCCAATTCAGTTACATACACACTATACTTCTGGTGTTGCAAGTATGACATACTTGAAAGCAGTAGAAGCAGGTGTTGATGTAATCGACTGTGCTATGTCTCCATTCTCTATGGGAACATCACAGCCTGCAACAGAAGTTATGGTTGAAACTTTCAAAGGAACTCCTTATGATACAGGTTATGACCAGAACTTACTTGCTGAAATTGCAGATTACTTCAAACCATACAGAGAAGAATGTCTTGCTACAGGACTTCTTGATCCTAAGGTTATGGGTGTTAACATCAAGACTCTGTTATATCAGGTACCAGGCGGTATGTTATCCAACATGGTTAGCCAGCTGAAAGAACAGAATGCAGAAGATAAATATGATGATGTATTGAAAGAAATTCCAAGAGTTCGTAAAGACTTTGGTGAACCACCACTTGTTACACCTTCATCTCAGATCGTTGGTACACAGGCGGTTATGAACGTATTAATGGGCGAACCATATAAGATGGCTACAGGTCAGACAAAAGACTTGTTAAGTGGTAAATATGGTGAAACTGTTAAACCTTTCAATCCGGAAGTTCAGAAAAAAGTTATCGGTGATGCAGAAGTAATCACATGCCGCCCGGCTGATTTACTTCCTAACGAACTTGATAAGTTAGAAGCTGAAATGAAAGAATGGAAACAGCAGGATGAAGACGTATTGTCCTATGCTCTGTTCCCACAGGTAGCTATTGACTTCTTCAAATATCGTCAGGCTCAGCAGGAGAAAGTTGATATGACTCAGGCTGATACAAAGAATGCAGCTTACCCAGTCTAAAAATATAAACTTTCTGTTAATAATATGAATGAAGTGCCTCTGTCAAAAATGACAGAGGCATTTTTTGGCCTTTTTTCTCTGTTGACGAGGGTTACATAATATATTATAATAACATATGTTATAAAAAATATGTGCAGGAGGGTGTTATGGCAAGAAAAGAAACAATTACCAAAATGGATATTTTGAATGCAGCATTTGAAATGGCTAGTGAAGAAGGATTTGAACATATCACAGCAAGAACACTTGCCGCAAAAGCTGGTTGTTCGACACAGCCGATTTTCCGTGTTTATAGAAATATGGAAGAATTAGGGGAAGAATTGTTTGAACAGGTAGTGGATTATTTTGGGGCATATTATGATAGCTTTCCACGTAAAAATGATACACCATTTGTAAATCTTGGACTTGCATATATTCGCTTTGCACAGGATAATCCAAAACTGTTTCAGCTTTTATTTGCATCAGAGAAAAGACATGGAAAAAGTCTGTATGACATTTTAAATGGCTCTAATGGTGCTGTGGTAAAAGAAATTAACAATGCGAAGTTTTACGGATGTACGAATCCAAGTGCGATGTTTATGAAAATGTGGATTTTTATTCATGGAGCAGCTTGTATGTCTTTAACGGGGGATTATGATTTAAAAGAAGATGAGACGATTACGTTGTTAGAGGAATCCTACAATGCTTTTTTAGACACAATGCGATAGAGCAGAAAAGGTAAGATGAAGAGGCGGGAAAGGATTGGTGATTCTGGTGGAGAATCGATATGATATTATAACAAGAATTAATGAACATTATGGCAAAATGAGTAAAAGCCAGAAAGCGATTGCTGCTTTTATTTATGACCATTATGATAAAGCGGTATTTATGACGGCGGCAAAATTGGGAGATACGGTTGGAGTGAGTGAATCAACGGTGGTTCGTTTTGCTTCGTTTATCGGATATAATGGATATCCGGAGTTCCAAAAGGATTTGGAAGAATGGGTACAGAATAAAATAAATTCGGTGCAGAAAATTGGAGCCAAATATGGACAGAGTACTCAGTCAGAAATTTTGACCTCTGTATTAAACGCAGATATTGATAAAATTAAAGATACGATTGATAATTTAGACCCGGTTGCATTCGAAACAGCAGTCGATATTATTCTGGAAGCGAAAAATGTCTATGTTATGGGTGTGCGAAGCTGTGAACCTTTGGCAGACTTTTTACACTTTTATCTGAATATGATTCGCGGTAATGTAACACTGCTGCGGACGACCAGTGTATCCGAGACATTTGAACAAATGATAAGAATTGATGAAAATGATGCCATTATCGGCATCAGCTTTCCTCGTTATTCTATGCGTACTCTGAAAGCAATGGAATTTGCTAATGACAGAAATGCTAAAGTAATTACTATTACGGATACGGTACATTCTCCTATGAATCTTTATTCGTCCTGCAATTTACTTGCCAGAAGCGATATGGTTTCGATTGTAGATTCATTAGTAGCACCGCTTAGCGTGATTAATGCGCTGGTGGTTGCAATGTGTCTGAAACGACCGGAAGACGTAAAACAGAATCTGAAAAATCTGGAATATGCATGGAATAATTATCAGGTTTATTTAAATGATGAAATTAATTTTATTGACGAAGAACCTATGTTGAATTATCCATTAAGGAAAGAAAAGAAATGAGTAAAGTAATAGTTGTCGGTGGCGGTGCTGCCGGAATGCTTGCAGCAATTGGTGCCGCGCAAAACGGACATCAGGTTGTGCTGTTAGAGCAGAATGAAAAATTGGGAAAAAAGATTTTTATCACCGGAAAAGGCAGATGTAATGTAACAAATGCCTGTGAAGTGGAAAAACTTTTTGAGAATGTGATAACCAATCCCAAATTCTTGTATAGTGCTATTTATGGTTTTGATAACACGCAGATGATGGCATTGTTGGAAGATGCAGGATGTCCATTAAAAATTGAACGTGGAGAGCGCGTTTTTCCGGTATCGGACCATTCGTCTGATGTGATTGCAGCATTGCAGCGTATTTTGAAAAAGAAACAGGTTGAGATTCGTCTGCATACCAAAGTGAAAAGCCTTTGGATAGAAGAAAATCATATCTGTGGTGTTGTGTTAAAAAGCGGTCAAAAAGAAGCATCGGATGCAGTGGTTGTTGCAACCGGTGGTTTATCCTACCCGACAACCGGTTCTACCGGCGATGGCTATCAGATGGCACAGGAGGCCGGACATACGGTTAAAGAATGTCATCCTTCACTAGTGCCTTTTGAAACCGTAGAAGGATGGTGCAGAGAATTACAGGGCTTATCCCTTAAGAATGTTAACATGACAATGTATGATGGCAAAAAGGAAGTATATCAAGGTTTTGGGGAGATGCTATTTACCCATTTTGGTGTCAGTGGTCCACTTGTATTGAGTGCCAGCAGTTTTTACGGTCAATGTAAGAAGAAAGAGGATGTAACTCTGGTGCTTGATTTAAAACCGGCGCTGAACGAAGAGCAACTGGACAAAAGAGTGCTACGTGATTTTGAAGAAGCACAGAACAAGCAGTTTAAAAATGCTTTAAATGGATTATTTCCGGCGAAATTAGTGCCGGTTATGATAAAGCTTTCCGGGATTGAACCGGAGAAAAAAGTGAATGAAATAACCAAAGAAGAAAGAAAAAATCTGGTGCACTTAACAAAACATTTAACTATGCAGGTGAGTGGTACAAGGGATTTTAATGAAGCAATAATTACCAGAGGCGGCATTCATGTGAAAGAAGTGAATCCTTCCACAATGGAGTCAAAGCTTGTAGAAGGACTTTATTTTGCAGGTGAAGTTTTAGATTTGGATGCTTTAACGGGCGGCTTTAATTTGCAGATAGCATGGTCTACCGGATATCTGGCGGGCAACAGTATATAGGACAGGAGAAAAGAACGATGGGATTTAATATTGCAATAGATGGTCCGGCAGGAGCCGGCAAAAGTACAATAGCCAAAAAAGTTGCGAAGAGATTGGGATATATTTATGTGGACACCGGAGCAATGTACCGGGCAATGGCACTCTTTTTGTTAAAAGAAGGGGTTGACCCGAAAAACTCCGAGGCTGTTAACGAAAAGTGTAAAGAAGCGGATATCACAATTCGTTATGAAAATGGTGAACAGGTTGTATATTTAAACGGAGAAAATGTAAATGCATTTCTGCGTACGGAACAGGTGGGAAATATGGCATCGGTAACAAGTGCAAATCCGAATGTCCGTAAGAAATTAGTGGAGTTACAGCAGAAATTAGCAGCGGATGCTGATGTCGTTATGGACGGAAGAGATATCGGTACGTGTGTACTTCCGGATGCAGAGGTAAAAGTATACCTGACTGCCAGCAGTAAAGTGCGTGCCCAGAGAAGATATGATGAACTG
The DNA here is from genome assembly GCA_017623295.1 of Lachnospiraceae bacterium. Classification (GTDB taxonomy): domain Bacteria; phylum Bacillota; class Clostridia; order Lachnospirales; family Lachnospiraceae; genus UBA3282. The sequence goes on from JAGAPK010000028.1 coordinate 68,973, forward strand.
ACCGCTAAAGGCGAAAAGTGCGATATTGATGTGATTGAGAAAGATATTATCGAAAGAGATTATCAGGATATGACAAGGGAAATTTCTCCCCTGAAACAGGCAGAGGATGCAGTGCTTGTAGATTCTTCTGATATGACAATTGAAGAAGTGGCAGAGACGATTATGAAAATGACAGTAACAGGAGGAATTTAATGGAAGTAATTTTAGCTGAAAAAGCGGGTTTTTGCTTCGGAGTAAAAAGGGCAGTCGATACTGTTTATGAACAGGCCGAAGCCGGAGGCAAAATATACACCTTTGGCCCGATTATTCATAATGAGGAAGTTGTGAAGGATCTGGAGAAAAAAGGTGTTCAGGTAATTGAAACGAAAGAAGAACTTGCACAGATAAAAGAAGGAACGATAGTAATCCGTTCGCATGGTGTTTCTAAAGAGATTTATGAACAGATAGAGAAACAGGGACTGAAATGTGTGGATGCAACTTGTCCTTTTGTAAAAAGAATTCATAATATCGTAGAAAAAGAAAGCGCGGCAGGAAAACAGATTATTATTATCGGCAATGCAGGACACCCGGAAGTAGAAGGTATTATGGGCTGGTGTGAGAGCGATGCAATTGTGATAGAATCCTTGGAAGAAGCCGAAGAATTTCGTTATGAAAAGGCAGAAGAAATCTGTATTGTTTCTCAGACGACATATAACTACAATAAATTTCAAGATATAGTTGAAATTTTTAAACAAAAAGGTTACAATGTTAGTGTTGTGAATACTATATGTAACGCTACGGAAGAAAGACAAACTGAAGCTAGGAAGATAGCAGCTCAGGTCGATGTAATGATAGTAATAGGTGGAAATCATAGTTCTAACACACGGAAGCTATATGAAATCTGTTTGCAGGAGTGTGAAGACACTTATTTTATACAGACACTGGAAGACTTGCATTTAGAGTTACCTAAATCTGTCCGCCTGGTGGGTATTACAGCAGGGGCATCCACCCCAAATAATATTATCGAGGAGGTTCAAAATTATGTCAGAATTAACTTTTGAACAAATGTTAGAAGAGTCTTTAAAGACAATACACACAGGAGAGGTTGTTGAAGGTACAGTCATTGATGTGAAACCCGAAGAGATTGTTCTCAATATCGGCTATAAGTCTGATGGTATTCTTACAAGAAATGAATATACAAATGAACCAAATGTAGATTTAACAACTGTTGTAAAACCTGGTGACACAATGGAAGTGAAAGTCCTGAAAGTAAATGATGGAGAAGGACAGGTACTTCTTACTTACAAACGTCTTGCTGCTGACAGAGGTAACAAGAGAATTGAAGAAGCATTCAATAACAAAGAAGTTCTTACTGCAAAAGTTGCACAGGTATTAGAAGGCGGCTTAAGTGTTGTAGTAGAAGAAGTTAGAATCTTCATTCCGGCAAGCCTTGTATCTGACAGCTACGAGAAAGATTTAACAAAATATGCTGGACAGGAAATTCAGTTCGTAATCAGTGAGTACAATCCTAAGAGAAGAAGATACATCGGTGATCGTAAACAGTTATTAGTAGCTGAGAAAGCTGAATTACAGAAGAAATTATTTGAAACAATTAAAGAAGGCGATACTGTAGAAGGTACTGTTAAGAATGTAACAGACTTCGGTGCTTTCATAGATTTAGGTGGAGCTGACGGTCTGCTTCATATCTCTGAGATGTCCTGGGGCAGAGTAGAGAATCCTAAGAAAGTATTTAAAGTTGGCGATAAAGTGAAAGTTCTTATCAAAGAAATTTCCGGTAATAAAATTGCACTCAGCCTTAAATTTGATGATGCAAATCCTTGGAAAGATGCAGCAAGCAAATATGCTGTTGGTAATGAAGTAACAGGTAAAGTTGCACGTATGACAGATTTTGGTGCTTTCGTTGAATTAGAGCCAGGTATCGATGCACTTCTTCATGTTTCTCAGATTTCTAAAGAACACATTGAGAAACCGGCAGATGTATTAAAGGTTGGCGAAGAGGTTACTGCAAAAGTAGTAGACTTCAATGAAGATGATAAGAAAATCAGCTTAAGCATTAAAGCAATGTTTGCTCCGGAACCAAAAGAAGAGGAAGCAGCTGTTGAAGATGATGCAGATGTAGTATCTGTAGATATCGATGCAGTTATTGCAAGCGAGAGTGAAGAAGAGGCGTAAGAAGCCAATAAAATGAGAGTGGGAACAGCGTATGGTATATGATTATGAGTATTTCAAAAAAGCGGTTTATGATTTAACCAAGATTGATTTGAATGCTTATAAAGAGAAACAGATGAAGCGCCGTATCGATACCTTAATTGCCAAAAATAGAATTGTTGGTTATGACAATTATATAGCGGCATTGAAGGCAGATAATAGAATGTTTGAGGAGTTTGTTAACTACCTTACCATCAATGTTTCTGAATTTTACCGTAATACAGATCAGTGGGAGATTCTGGACAAGGAGATTTTCCCGGAACTGATTCAGAAATTCGGTAAAAATTTAAAGATATGGAGCGCAGCCTGCTCTACAGGAGATGAGCCTTATTCATTGGTAATGGCTTTGTCAAGGCATTTGCCGTTAAATCAGATTAAGATTTATGCAACCGATTTGGATAAACAGGTTATTGCCAAAGCAAAAGCTGGTTTATATGCAGAAAAAAGTATTGCCAATGTGCCGGAGGATTTGAAGAAGAAGTTCTTTACTAAAATTGGACCTTCTTATCAGATTTCAGAAGAAGTTAAGGCGAGAGTAGAGTTTAAGGAACATAATCTGTTGAAGGATACTTATCAAACAGACTATCATTTGATTGTTTGTCGTAATGTATTGATTTATTTTACAGAAGAAGCCAAAGATGAAGTATTCCGTAAATTCCAGAAAAGCATAAAGCCGGGTGGATTTTTATTCATCGGCAGTACAGAGCAGATTATCAACTATAAAGAAATTGGCTATGAAAGAAGAAATTCTTTCTTCTATGAAAAACCTTAGTAGAAATGATAAAAGACAACCTTCTTGTATGAGGTTGTCTTTTTTTGGTTTTTAATATATTTTGGCACATGTTAATAAGTATTTGCCATTTTATTCAGAATGTAGCTTGCATATTTTGCAAAAAGCTCACGATCCTGTTTTCTTTCATCTGTTAATTCAAAGAAAAGTTCTTTGCTTTTGTAATCTCTTTTAAAGAAAGGTTCAACCAGAATATCCCACTGTGGAAGATAAGAAGAATATTTTCTGGTGTAACAATTTGATGCACAGGCCTGTGTGCGGTGGGCTTTGTCTACAAAAGTGGCAACGGATTTATGCATTGCAACATCCTCCATTGGAAGATAGTAGTAGTCCTTATAATTTGAATAAAAATACTTCATTTCTTCATCATAGAGAGGTACTTTCAAGATACCATCTTTTCCCTCGGCAGTAAAATAACAGCCATTTGAGAAAGTAGAAAGTGATTTTGGAAGCAAGGATGGCAATTCTATTTTCATCAAAAGTTCGTGACGGTCATTACCATGATAATCCTGATAAGAATTCGCCTGCACTTTTTTGGCACGAATTGGTTCATTGAACAAATCGTAGTAGGACAAGAGAGGTATTAATTCTAACATGCCTTTCATGTCATCACTGTTGTGTAACAAAAGCAGGCGATAATTAAAATCATCAGGCTGTTTTACATATAGATGATAGATACTGATAAGCTCGCCACCATTATAAATATCCTGTCGGTTAATCCCCATGAAAGTTTCCAAAGTTTTCTGCTTACAATTTGGTACATTTAAGAAAAATTTGTAAGGAGAAACTCTTTTGTATAAGTCAATGCCTTCGTAAGAATCAAAGTTATATGGAAGTTCATACTGCGCACATTTCTGTGTTAAATATGGTAAATCAAAATTATTACCATTAAAATGAACTAGATGCGTATAAGAAGCAGCAAAAGTGAAAAATGCTTTCAGAACTTCCTTTTCTTCTTCATAGTTTTCGGCAAACCATTGTTTTACATACCAGCATCCATCCGTGTAATAGGCAGTTCCAATCAGATAAAGGCAGGAACTTTTAGCAGTGAATCCGGTAGTTTCGATGTCTACGAAAAGAATTTTCTCCAATGGAGCGATTTTTTCCAAAGGATAATTCATTTTGAAGTTTTCTAATTTAAGCTTTTCAGTACGCATAGGTATCAACATCCATTCTTTTTTCTGTTTTACACGAACATAATAACATATTTTTTGAAGAAACAGTAGTATTTTAAATACGAAAGAATTAAATACTTATCATTCCTTTTCCACTATATTTACGGATGAAGAAGAATATGCAACGTCGCATATTTGCGATTTAGCATAAGATATGCTATATTTGTTTCATAAAAATTACGTGATTACGAGGTAAAAGAATGTATAATTTTACGGTAATGCATGAAAATATAGCTGTTGCAAATGTAACTATATCTGATAATCATAAATGTGTGCAGATAAAAAAACTTGTGGCAGATTCCATTATACAACCTTTTAGTGGAAATGAGTTATCTCTGGAACGAGTATATAGATTTTTAAAAAGTCGTTGTTATGAAGATGAAAGAGCAGATTTAAAAGAAATTCTTAATCAGGCAAACTTAACATCCAATGATCCGTGGGAGTGGAACAGGATAACACATGGTGTCATGTGGGATGATATGATATGGATTCGATTTGAAGGCGAAACATTACGTTGGGAGGATGTTCAATGGAGAAAGTAATAAATGATTATAAATTATCTCCAGAAGCAATGGTCATGGTTGCAGGAAGTAGTATTGGTACACAAAGAAAATACTACGAAAATGGATTCTGGTATAAACAGAATAATGTTGGATATGAGGGGACGACTGAGTATCTGGCTTCCAAAGTGCTTTCCTGTTCTAATATACAGGAATATGTAGAATATGAGCCATGTAAGATTAATGGTAAAGATGGCTGTCGTTCAGCTAATTTTTTATCGGAGCAGGAATCCTTTATTAGTTTACAAAGGTTATATGATACTTATCATGGAGGACAGCTATCAGAAAGAATAAGGATGATAGATGGCATTAAGGACAGAATTGGATTTGTTGTTAGCTTTGTGATTGATGTTACTGGACTGGATATTAGAGAACAATTGGGCAAAATTGCGACTTTAGATATGTTGCTATTAAATACGGATAGGCATTTTAATAATATTGGTATTGTAGCTGATATTGCAAAGAATATATACAAAAATGCGCCTGTGTTTGATAATGGCAATGCTTTATTGAGTAATATAGGGGAGTTCCCTTTCGACATTAGTATAACAGATAATATTGATAACGTAATAGGACAGCCATTTTCAGTTAATCTTGAGAGACAAGCAATGGAATTAGGCTATGGTTTAAAGGTGAATTATAAAGAACTTTATAAGAGATTGGAAAGGGAACCTGATTCTAGAGGACTTGAAACATTACGGATTCAACTAGATAAATATGAGCCTTTAATCAAAGACAACACATTGCTGATACAGAATAGATGAATTTTAATGCAAGGTGTTTTACACCTAAATTACACCCCAATATAAAAGAATATAAGATGATGTGTGAAAATATATAAAATTATAAAGATATGCAATTATTTTAATTTTCGACAAAAAAGAGGTTTAAAAGCACCTTGAAAAATAGTATATTTATTATGTAGGTTTTTGCAAATGAGAATCATTTTTATAACTCATTTGATTTTATAAAGAAAGAGGGGCAACGAATGGCAAAATTAACATTTGTGGGTGGAATTCATCCGTATGATGGAAAAGAACTTTCTAAAGATAAACCCATCAAAGCGGTACTGCCAAAAGGTGATTTGGTTTATCCATTGTCACAGCATATTGGCGCACCGGCGAAGCCGATTGTAGCAAAAGGAGATCATGTTTTAACAGGGCAGATGATTGCTGAGGCGGGAGGCTTTGTATCCGCGCCAATTTATGCAACGGTTTCCGGAACAGTTAAGGCTATTGAACCAAGACGTGTCGTAACTGGTGACAACGTTATGAGTATCGTCGTTGAAAATGACGGACTCTATGAAGAAGTGGAATATCCGGCAGTGAAACCGCTTGATGAGATGTCAAAAGAAGAAATTATTGAGAGGGTAAAAGATGCCGGTGTTGTAGGTATGGGTGGCGCTGGTTTCCCTACTTTTATCAAACTTTCTCCGAAGGAACCGGAGAAAATAGATTATGTTATTGCAAACTGTGCGGAATGCGAACCCTATTTGACTTCTGACTATCGTAGAATGATTGAGGAACCGGAGAAGCTGGTGGAAGGTCTGAAAGTTTCTTTGAAGCTGTTTGATAATGCAAGAGGTATTCTGGCAGTAGAAGATAACAAGCCGGATTGTGTTGAAATTTTGAAGAAACTCACGAAGGATGAACCAAGAATTAGTGTGAAAGCATTGAAGACGAAGTATCCGCAGGGAGCAGAGAGACAGTTGATTTATGCCACAACAGGACGTAAAATCAATTCTTCCATGTTGCCGGCAGATGCAGGATGTGTTGTAAATAACGTAGATACCATTGTAGCAATTTATCACGCGGTAATTGAAGGAAAACCATTGATGAACCGTATTGTTACAGTAACCGGTGATGCGATTGAAGATCCAAGAAACTTCATTGTCAGAATTGGTACAAATTATCATGAATTGATTGAAGAAGCAGGTGGCTTTAAGAAAGACCCTGTGAAAATTATTTCCGGTGGTCCAATGATGGGATTTGGCATTTTCGATTTGGATGTACCGACAACTAAGACTGCTTCTGCACTTCTTTGTTTAACAGAAGATGATGTTTCCAAAATGGAACCAAGTGCCTGCATTAACTGTGGACGCTGTGTAGAAGTGTGCCCGGGACGTGTTGTGCCGCGCCTGCTGGCAGATTATGCGGAGAATTACAATGAAGAAGCATTCCTTGCACATGATGGTATGGAATGTTGCGAATGTGGCTGCTGTAGCTATGTATGTCCGGCAAAAAGACCGTTAACCCAGACAATTAAGTCCATGCGTAAAATGCAGCTTGCAAAGAAGAAAAAGTAGGAGGTAAGCAGGATGAGTGATTTGATGAAAGTATCATCCAATCCCCATATTAGATCGAAGGCATCTACAAGCAGTATTATGCTGGCAGTTGTGATTGCATTACTTCCGGCTGCGGGATTTGGTATTTATAACTTTGGACTGGATGCACTTATTTTGATTGTGGTAACAGTTCTAACAACCGTTTTAACAGAATATATTTTTGAAAAACTGATGGGAAAGAAAGTTACAATCGGAGATTATTCAGCCGTTGTAACAGGTCTTTTACTGGCACTTAATTTGCCGCCAAAAGCACCCTGGTGGATTGGGGTTGTCGGTGGTGTATTTGCCATTTTAGTAGTGAAGATGTTATTTGGAGGATTGGGACAGAACTTTATGAACCCGGCACTTGGTGCAAGATGTTTCCTTCTTATTTCCTTTACATCGATTATGACGAATTTTGATTGTGATGCATATACCGGAGCAACTCCGCTTGCAGCATTAAAGGCTGGTGAATCCGTTAATATTTTCAATATGGTGGTTGGTAAAACAGCCGGAACCATAGGTGAAACTTCTATGATTGCAATTGTTATCGGTGCATGTTTCCTGATTTTGACAGGTGTAATTGACCTTCGTATTCCGGGAAGTTACATAGTAAGTTTTGTAATATTCATCAGCATTTTTGGCGGACATGGATTGGATTTCTCCTTTATTTCCGCACATCTTGCAGGTGGTGGTCTTATGCTCGGTGCTTTCTTCATGGCAACGGACTATGTCACAAGACCGATTACCATGAAAGGACAGTATGTATATGGCATTTTACTTGGTATTTTAACCGGTATTTTCCGTATTTTTGGCGCATCAGCAGAGGGTGTTTCTTATGCAATTATTATCGGCAACCTTTTAGTGCCGTTAATTGAGAAAGCAACTCTTCCAAAAGCATTTGGGAAAGGAGGAGCAAAAGCATGAGTCAAGACATCAAGAAGGACGAAATGAAAGAAGAAATTAAAAAAGGCGAAGTAGTAGGAAAGAAAAATTCAGATATCAGCGGAATGATGAAAGATACCGGAATTTTGCTTGCGATTACTTTAATTGCGGGACTTTTGCTTGGTCTGGTATACCAGATTACGAAAGAGCCTATTGCAGTACAGCAGGAGAAGGCAAAACAGGAAGCTTGTCAGGATGTTTTCGCAGATGCCACATCCTTTAGCAACGTAGACGTGGTAGAACCGGATGAACAGGCATGGACAGAAGCTGGCTATGCAGAAGAAACCATTGATGAGGTTATGGCGGCACAGAATGATGCTGGTGAAATCATTGGTTATGTTATTACCGTAACTACGAAAGAAGGTTACTCAGGAGATATCCGTTTTACAGTTGGTATTCAGAATGATGGAACTGTAAATGGTATTTCGCTTTTGGAAATTGCAGAAACAGCAGGTCTTGGTATGCGGGCAGAAGAGGTGTTGAAACCTCAGTTTACTGACAAAACAGTAGAAAAATTTGAATATACAAAATCCGGAGCAACGTCTGATTATCAGATAGATGCCATTTCCGGAGCAACGATTACAACCAATGCAGTAACCAATGGTGTAAACGCTGGCTTATACTATTTCCAGACAGAACTGAAGGGAGGTAGTACAAATGAATAGTGTGAAAGAACGTCTTGTAAACGGACTTATTAAAGAAAATCCAACCTTTGTTCTGATGCTTGGTATGTGTCCGACATTGGCGGTTACTACTTCAGCCATCAATGGTCTTGGTATGGGACTGACAACAATGGTGGTACTGGCACTTAGTAATGCATTTATTTCTTTGCTTCGAAACATTATTCCGGGCAAAGTCAGAATTCCGGCCTTTATTGTCATTATTGCATCTTTTGTAACGATTGTGGAATTGTTGCTTGAAGGCTTTATTCCGACTTTATATGATGCACTGGGAATTTATATTCCGCTTATTGTTGTTAACTGTATTATTCTTGGTCGTGCAGAGGCATATGCATCTAAGAATCCGGTAATTCCATCTTTGTTTGATGGTGTTGGTATGGGACTTGGTTTCTCTTTTGCACTTACCTGCATAGGTGCAGTCAGAGAATTGATTGGTGCAGGTACATTATTTGGCATTCATGTAATGCCGGATAGCTATGTTCCATGTAGTATTTTTATTATGGCACCGGGTGCATTCTTTGTATTAGCTAGCTTAACGGCAATCCAGAATAAAATTAAGATTGCGGGAGAGAAGAAGGGCAAGGATATGTCTAAGATTCAGTCCGGTTGTGGCAGTGATTGTATGAACTGTTCTGATATGGGATGCAAAAATCGTTTCTATGACGAAAAGGCACAGGATAAAAAGGGAGAGGAGGAAAAGACAAATGATTAAAGAGTTATTGATTATTCTCATTAGTTCCTCTCTGGTAAATAACGTTGTATTAAGCCAGTTCCTTGGTTTATGTCCGTTTCTTGGTGTGTCCAAGAAAACGAGTACGGCAAGTGGTATGGGTGTATCGGTAATTTTCGTTATTACGTTGGCATCTGCGGTAGCCGGAGTTATTTATAAATATGTACTCGTTCCATTAGACATTACTTATTTACAGACGATTGTATTCATTCTCGTTATAGCGGCACTGGTACAGTTTGTGGAAATGTTTTTAAAGAAATTCATGCCATCGCTTTATGAGTCGTTAGGTGTGTATTTACCACTTATTACAACAAACTGTGCGGTACTTGGTATTGCTTTGACAAACGTGCAGAAGAATTATGGAATCTTGACCGGTGTTGTAAATGGTTTCGCAACAGCTGTTGGTTTTACGATTTCCATTATTATTCTGGCAGGTATCCGCGAGAAAATGGAATATAATGATATACCGGAATCCTTCAAAGGTATGCCGATTGTCTTGATTACAGCAGGACTGATGGCGATTGCCTTCTGTGGCTTCTCAGGATTGTTATAGAAAGGAGCGGTTATCAGATATGAATATAACAGGAATTTTGATTGCAACATTGATTGTAGGAGTAGTTGGACTTTTTGTAGGTCTGTTCCTTGGTGTTGCAGCAATTAAATTTAAAGTAGAAGTAGATGAAAAAGAAGAAGCAGTGCTTGAAGTACTGCCGGGAAATAACTGTGGTGGTTGTGGCTATGCCGGATGTTCTAATCTGGCGGCAGCAATTGCCAAGGGTGAGGCTCCGGTCAATGCCTGTCCTGTCGGTGGCGAAAAAGTTGGTAAGCTGATTGCAGACATTATGGGTGTTGAAGCAGAAGAAAGTGTAAGACAGGTGGCGTTTGTACAGTGTCAGGGTGACTGTGACAAAACGAAACTTGACTATGATTATACCGGTATCGAAGATTGCAGAATGCTTTCTTTTGTACCAAATGGCGGACCAAAAGCCTGTAACTATGGCTGTCTTGGATTCGGTAGCTGTGTGAAGGTTTGTCCTTTTGATGCGATTCATGTTGTCAATGGAGTAGCAGTTGTTGATAAAGAACAATGCAAAGCCTGTGGTAAATGCATCGCAGTTTGCCCTAAGAATTTGATTTCGCTCATTCCATATGATGCGAAACATGTAGTGGCATGTAATTCTCAGGATAAAGGACCGGATACTATGAAAGCTTGTGAAGTTGGATGTATTGCTTGTCAGTTATGCAAGAAGAACTGTCCGGCAGATGCTATTGTTATTGAGAATTTCAATGCAACAATCGATCAGGAAAAATGTACCGGTTGTGGTACATGTAAAGAGAAATGTCCGAAGAAAGCGATTGTGTAGTTTATTCGTGGAATAAAACATATGCAATATAGCTTAAGGAGGAAAGAAAAAACATGGAAACAGTAAGACTTGGTAAAACAGAAATAGTTACAAATAAAAATGGTTTCGGTGCATTACCGATTCAAAGAATTTCCGATGAAGATGCAGTGTATCTTTTGCATAAAGCTTATGATAATGGAATTACATTTTTTGATACAGCAAGAATGTATACCGATAGTGAACACAAAGTTGGTCTTGCTTTTCAAGGGATGCGAGATAAAGTATTTCTGGCGACAAAAACAGGTGCACAGAATGCAGAAGGTTTCTGGAAAGATTTGGAGACCAGTCTGACGAATTTACAGACGGACTATATTGATATTTATCAGTTCCATAATCCGGCGTTTTGCCCGAAACCGGGTGATGAAAGTGGGCTCTATGATGCGATTTTGAAAGCAAAAGAGCAGGGTAAAATTCGTCACATTGGTATTACGAATCATAGACTGGCAGTAGCACATGAAGCGATTGACAGCGGATTATATGAAACCTTACAGTTTCCATTCTGTTATCTGGCAACAGAGAAGGACATAGAACTGGTAGAAAAATGTAAACAGGCAGATATGGGCTTTATTGCCATGAAAGCATTATCGGGTGGACTGATTACGAATTCAGCTGCGGCATATGCTTATCTTGCACAGTATGATAATGTACTTCCTATCTGGGGCGTACAGAGAGAGAAAGAACTGGATGAATTCCTTTCTTATATTGATAATCCTCCTGTTATGAATGAGGAAATTAGTGCATTAATTGAGAAAGACAGAGAAGAACTGCTTGGGGAATTTTGTCGAGGCTGTGGTTATTGTATGCCTTGTCCGGCAGGTATTGAAATCAATAATTGTGCGAGAATGTCACTTTTACTTCGCCGTTCCCCGTCTGCTTCCCATTTGAGCAAAGAGGGACAGGAGAAAATGATGAAGATTGAAAACTGTATTCACTGCAATCAATGTAAGAATAAGTGTCCATATGGATTAGATACACCGTCATTATTACAGAGAAATCTGGAAGACTATAAGAATGTTTTAGCCGGAAAAGTATCAGTTTCTTAAAAAACAGGCATAGAATCGTTATGGTTCTATGCCTGTTGTATAATGTAAAGAATAATCATCTGTAATAAAAATCGCTTCTACGCCGTCCAGAGATTCAATCAGTTTCATACCATTTTCAAGTCCAAGCACAAGGCAAGTAGTTGATAAAGCATCCCCCATTGTAGAAGAATCCGAAAGAATAGTGACACCAAGTAATTCATTTTGTACCGGGTAGCCGGTTTTCGGATCTAATATATGATGATAGAGAATGTCATCTTCATAAAAATAGCGTTCGTAGACTCCGGAGGAAACTACGGATTTGTCGGAAACGTATACCGTAGTAATTGGCGTACCTTGCTCATCAAATGGCTTTTGTATGCCGAACTGAAAAGGAGTGGCATCCGGTTTAGAGCCAACGGCTAACAGATTGCCGCCCAAGTTAATAATAGCACTTTTCACATTTTGAGAAATCAGATATTCTTTCATTTGATCTGCAATATAACCTTTGGCAATAAAACCAAGACTAATGGAAGCTTCCGGCTCCGTTAAAGTAACTGTATTACCTTCGATAATCAAATTATGATAATCGACATGACTTACGGCCTTTGTAATGGCTTCGGAGTCAGGAATGCGGCTTATAACAGTTTGGGATGTATTGTCAACAGATGCAGCTTCAGCTGCGTGAAAATCCCACAATTCACTTACCGTATTAACAGTAAGATCGATTTGCCCATTAGTCAGTTCGCAGTAGGATAAAGCTGTTTCCAATAAATAAGTTGTTTCGTCAGATACTTCCACACTTTGACCATTGCTGTGATTGATATTCCAGACATCGGAGCCTTCAATGGTAGGACTGAACAGATTCTCATATTTTTCTGCTAATGCAAAGCATTCGTCCAGACAGGATTCTTTTTCAGTATCATATATTGTAATGGTAATAACGGTATCAAAATAAAGCCCTGTTTTGGAAATTGGCGTAGTGGTGGAAGCACAGCCTGTCAAAAGAAGGCTTGCTAGAAGAGTGCTTGTCAGAAACAGTATTGGGCAAAGCAGAGATAGCAGATGCCGCATTGAATTTTTTGAATAAAAAATATTGTTCATAATCTGGTTATATCCTGTTTGAGTTATCCTTTTGATCTGTTTTCAGATAGAGCGAAAGTTGTCAATTTCGCCGATTCGTGATATATTATAACATGCTACATAGTAAGATGTAAGTATTGTATGACAGAATGGAGAAAAGAATGAAATTACCGGGTGAAGATGAACAGAGACCAATGGGTTTTTCTGTAATATATACAGTAATCGGTGTATCAGCATTTGTTCTAATTATGCTGTTTGTTGTTATGAAGAGTAATAACAAAGACAGTGGTGCAAGCGAGTATGTACAACAGACACTGCAGCAGCAACAGGAACAGGCAGAAGCAGAGCAGGCCTTGGCAGAGGCGACAGAAGTAACAACAGAGAAAAAGCTTCGTGCAGAAGATTTGGATTTCTGGGATATGTATCCTGTGGACGGAGAAGAATCAGAAGATAGCAATAGTAGCACAAACACACAGAAAAGTTCATCTGCTTCCAAAACAGAAGATGAAGAGGAAGCGGAGGATAAGAAATCGGACAGCAAAAAAAGTGATTCCGATACGAAACAGGAAGAAACCGTACAGAATGATCCGTCTACGGATGGAAAACATACATTGGTAAAATTTGCAGATGGTACAGAAGAATGGGTTTTAATCAATCCATATCTGACGAAGAATACTTATGATTTTACCAATTTATCTGAATCGGCTAATATTCGTAAATATACAGAAAATGGAAAGAAAATTTCTTATGTCGGAGCGGATATTTCCAAGCATGACGGAGAAGTCAACTTTAACAGTATGAAAGCGGCCGGTGTGGATTATGTTATGATTCGTCTGGGCGCAAGAGGTTATGCTACCGGTCAGCTTACGTTGGATGAGTATTTTGTAGAAAATATTGAGGCAGCGATAGAAGCGGGACTGGATATTGGCGTTTATTTTTACTCCCAGGCAATCAGCCAGGAAGAGGCGAATCAGGAAGCAAATTTTGTAGTGCAGAATCTGGAGCCTTATAGAGCAAATATTAAGTATCCGGTAGCTTTTGCTATGGAAAAAATATCCAATGATCAAGCAAGGACAGACACTCTTACAAGAGAGGATAAGACTACACTTGCCAATACCTTTTTAAGTGGCATTCAGGCAGCCGGTTATGTACCGATGTTATATGGCAATAAGGAATATCTGGTTAAGAGTGTTGATATGACACAGTTGCAGAATTATGATGTGTGGCTTTCTCAGGAGCAGGATATACCGGATTATCCATACCAGTATACCATGTGGCAGTATACGACTACAGGAGTGTTAAACGGCATCAAAGGAGATGCCAATCTGAATATCTGTTTTGTCAGCTATTCAGACCGGTAATGCTCAATTTTAGATGAAATTTTAATAGAAGAATAGAGGTCGGCGTAGGCAAGCGGAGACATTCCTTCCATATAGTTTGGGGTGTAAGCTTTGGTTACGCCGGCTTTTTTTAAATAATCAATAGCTTTGTTATAGGCAATAGCTGCCTCGGTTTCAGATTCGTAGACACCGATAGTATAATTACCTTTTAAGTGAATTTTAGCTTTGTAATATAGTTTTCCATCTTGAAAAAAGGATGAAACACCATGATAGGCATTTAATATTTCAATATTCTCATAACGGAAATCATGTTTGTTGCCGTTGATAAAACGGTAGTCCTTGTCTAATACTGCATAATTTTTAATGCCGTAACGACTCATAATATTGACCTGCATTCCATAATCTGCAACAAAATAGTGCCCACCTCTTCTGGAAATTTTGTGAGAGGAGTAATAAAACAAATCATCCCGGTCAAAAATGAAAAAATGGGATGGCGAAAAATAATAATAGAAAAATTTCGGACGGATGTAAATCGGGTTCGAAATATATATTCCGTTATCACGAAAGTTGATTAATGATACGAATTTCTCAAAGGATAAAACAGAATCAGACGGAAATTGTGAGATATCCATAGACGGATTCTGCAAAATCTGACCGGCAAGCAAGTAGGCAGCGTGAGCAGAAGCTTCATCCTCATAACTTCCAAGACTAATATGCTTTGCGCGATAAGTTAATGAGGCGCGGAAGTATATTGTTCCATTTTTCTTTTTTGCCGTATAAACGCCGGGTAACTGCGACATCAATCAAACTCCATTTCCTAGAAAGATTTCTTAATATTGGTACAAGTATAACATATTTTTCCGAGGTTCTGTATAAAATATTACAGAAGCTGTGCTTCAGAATGAGGAGAAATTATGTATAAGAAATTTATCACAATGTTGTTTTTGATGAATATGACGTTTGTCTCGTCGTGGTTATGTGTGAAAGAACTTAGAATCAATCGCGTTGCGGCGACACAGGCTTTTCAGATAGAGTATCTGGGAGCGAGTGCTTCTGAAGAGAAGAAAAGTTTTCTGGAAGTTGTTGCCTGTGTTTCATCTGGACAAAGAGTCGTAGATTATGAAGTGTTGGAACTGGAAATGAAATACCAGTTGTCAGCGCAGGATTATGATTCGTTACTTCGTATTGTTGAGGCAGAAGCAGGTGGTGAAGATGAAGATGGTAAGCTGCTGGTTGCAAATGTGGTTCTAAACAGGGTTAATAGTGACAAATTTCCGGATACAGTGACGGAAGTTGTTATGCAGAGAGAAGATGGAGTAGCACAGTTTAGCCCGACGGTGGATGGGCGTTTTGAGAGTGTGACGGTAAGTGAAGAAACTTATGCGGCAGTGGAGAGGGCACTTTATGGGGAAGATATTTCACAGGGGGCTTTATATTTCTGTGCCAGAGAAAAAGCAGATTCCAGTAATATGCAGTGGTTTGACCAAAAATTGACCAAGCTTTTTTCCTATGGGAATCACGAATTCTTTTTCTGATGGTAAGTTGCGCAATAAATTTCTTTGTGCTATAATTTGCTTGAAATCTGTACGGTAGAGAAAGGGTTAAAGAAATGGAAGTATTATATAGTAGTACAAGAAATGGCGAGAAAAAAATACAGGCTTCACAGGCAATTTTAAAAGGCTTGTCAGATGATGGTGGTTTGTTTGTACCAGATCATATTCCTGCATTGGAGAAATCTCTTAAAGAACTGTCTGAAATGGAATACAAGGAAATTGCTTATGAGGTAATGAAATTGTATCTGACAGATTTTACAGAAGAAGAATTGAAAAACTGTATCGAAAGAGCATACGACTCCAAATTTGACACAGAAGTAATTGCACCGCTTGTTGAGGCTGAAAATACATATTATCTGGAACTTTTTCACGGAGCAACCATCGCATTTAAGGATATGGCGTTGTCCATTCTTCCTCATTTGATGATTACTTCCGCAAGAAAGAATAAAGTAGAGAATGAGATTGTTATTTTAACAGCAACTTCCGGAGATACCGGTAAAGCAGCACTGGCTGGTTTTGCAGGCGTTGAAGGCACAAGAATCATTGTATTTTATCCGAAGAATGGTGTAAGCCCGATTCAGGAGAAACAGATGGTTACTCAGAAGGGTGACAATACATTTGTAGTTGGTATTCATGGTAACTTTGATGATGCACAGACTGGTGTGAAGCAGATTTTTGCAGATAAAGAATTAGAGAAAGAAATGGCAGAGAAAGGATTCCAGTTCTCCTCTGCGAACTCTATCAATATCGGTCGTCTGGTTCCACAGATTGTATATTATGTATATTCTTATGCAAAATTATTAAAAGAAGAAAAAATTACAGATGGGGAAGCAATCAATGTTGTTGTTCCTACCGGAAACTTTGGTAATATTCTTGCGGCATTTTATGCAAAGAATATGGGTGTGCCGATTGCGAAGTTAATCTGTGCTTCCAATGAAAATAAAGTATTATATGATTTCTTTGAAACAGGAAGCTATGACCGTAATCGTGAATTTATGCTGACAAGCTCTCCATCTATGGATATTCTGATTTCCAGTAACTTAGAGCGTCTGATTTATCGTATCGCAGGAAATGATGCAAAGAAGAATGCAGACTTTATGGCAGCATTATCCAAAGAAGGTAAATATCAGATTACAGACGAGATGAAGAAAGAACTGGCTGATTTCTATGGTAACTACGCAAGTGAAAAAGAAACAGCGGACAGAATCAAGGATTTATATGATAAGACAGGATATGTTATCGATACCCATACAGCGGTAGCAAGTGCTGTTTATCAGAAATATAAAGCAGCAAGCGGGGATACAACAAAAACTGTTATTGCATCTACAGCGAGTCCGTTTAAGTTTACAAGAAGCGTAATGAATGCAATCGATGCAAAATATGACAGTATGTCTGATTTTGAATTAGTAGATGAATTATCTAAGATTGCAAATGTGACAGTGCCAAACGCAATTGAAGAAATCAGAACAGCACCGGTATTACATGATACGGTTTGCGATAAGAGCGAAATGAAAGAAGTTGTAAAAAGCTTTTTAGGAATTATGTAGTATTATGGAGAAGATTTTATTAGTTGATGATGTTGCCACAAATTTAAAATGTGTCAGCAAAAGTTTAAAAGATAAATACCATTTTATAACAGCAAAATCTGGAGAAGAGGCTTTGAAGCTGATAAAAGAAGAAAAGCCGGATTTGATTCTTCTGGATATCTGTATGCCGGATATGGATGGATACGAGGTCTTAAAACGCATCAAAGCAGAGAAAGACGGAGCTGATGTACCGGTAGTTTTTCTGACAGGTGAATCGGATATTGAGAGTGAAGTGAAAGGTAGAGAGTTGGGTGCCGTTGATTTTATACGAAAACCATTTATGCCTTCGGCGCTTATAGACAGTATTCAGAAAGTTCTGGGACAAAACAGATAAGGAGAATTACAAATGTACGATTTTATTGATATTTTATGTATCTGTTGTGGTGCATATCTGGTTTATGCAGCGATTGTTATGAAGACACAAGGACGTATTATCAGCAATGTGCTGCTAAAGAAAGGAATGGATGAGAGTTCTCTGAAAGATAAAGATGGATTTATCAACTTCCTTTTTGGAAAAGTTTTGCTGGTTGGTATTCTGGTGATAATAGGTGGAATAATCAATCTTGTAAATACCTATCTGGCAGGACCAAAGGTAGTAACAATAGTTACATGCTGTATTTTTGCTGTAGCAGTAATAGGATATGGAATTGTCACTAATATTGCAATGAGAAAATTCATGGAAGAATAGTGGAATAAAGGAAAAGGGATATCGTTTTGATGAGCGATATCCCTTTTATAGTAACATTTTCGTATAAGACAATGTCTAAATTATCTTTCTTCAATTGGATGATAAACTCTGTCATTACCAATCGGTTTGTATGCCGGACGAATAATTTTACCATTGTTGGCAAGCTCTTCCATACGGTGTGCGCTCCATCCTGCAATACGTGCAATCGCGAAAATCGGAGTGTAAAGTTCCATCGGAAGATTTAACATATGGTATACAAAACCGGAGTAGAAGTCTACGTTAATGCTGACACCTTTGTACATCTGACGTTCCTTGGCAATTACCTCAGGAGCAAGTCGTTCTACGAGAGAGTAGAGAGCAAATTCTTCGTGCAATCCTTTTTCTTCGGATAATCTTTCAACGAAGGATTTGAAAATAACAGCTCTTGGGTCAGACTTAGAATAAACGGCATGGCCGACACCGTAAATCAAGCCGGCGTGGTCAAATGCATCTTTGTGTAATAATTTAGCAAGATAATCAGCAACCTGACCTTCATTTGTCCAGTCAGATATTTCTTGTTTCATTTCTTCAAACATTTTCACAACTTTAATATTAGCACCACCGTGTCTTGGACCTTTCAAAGAACCAATTGCAGCAGCAATAACAGAATAAGTATCTGTTAGAGAAGAACTTACTACGTGAGTGGTAAAAGTTGAATTGTTACCGCCACCGTGTTCCATGTGAAGAACAAGTGCGATATCAAGAATTTTAGCCTCTAAAGGGGTGTACTGACTATCCGGGCGAAGAATATGTAAAATATTCTCTGCAGTAGATAATTCCGGCTGTGGCTGATGGATAAATAAACTTTTTCCATCATGATAATGACTGTATGCCTGATACCCATAAATAGAGAGTAATGGGAAAAGACTGATAAGCTGTAAACACTGACGAAGTACATTCGGGAGAGAAGTGTCATCTGCCCTGTCATCATAAGAATATAAGGTAAGCACACTTCTTGCCAGAGTATTCATCATATCGTTGCTTGGTGCTTTCATGATAATATCACGCACAAAACTGGTAGGGAGAGAACGATATCCGGACAGAAGTGCTTTAAAATCTTCTAATTCTTTTGTATTTGGAAGTTTGTCAAAAAGTAATAAATAAGTAGCTTCTTCATACCCAAAGCAGGTATCTTTTGGAAAACCGTTTACAAGGTCTTTGACATCATAACCTCTATAAAAAAGTCGTCCGTGAGTTGGCACCTGAACACCATCAACGATTTTGCTGGCACGTACATCGGAGATATGAGTAAGACCGGCTAAAACACCTTTTCCGTTTAAGTCTCTCAGACCGCGTTTAACATCGTATTTGGTAAATAGTTCTGTATCTATGATATCTGCCTGTTTGCTCATATTAGCAAGCCGGACGATTTCTGGTGTAATTTCAGAAAAACTGTTTTGATCCATGAATATTGCCTCCTTTCAAATACTGCGAGTCACTTTATTATCATACCATGAAAAAAATGTGCAAGACAAGAAAGAATAAAAAGTTTAGAAAGTTTTAACAGATTGTACATATTATGCGACAATGAAAGCAGTATAGGAATTTTGACGGCTTTTTATTGCGAAGGAATGAGAATGGTATTAAAATATGAAGAGAATAAAACAGAATATAAAGGAAGGGTTCTATGATTCTGATAAAAAGACGATAGAATCATATGAGAATGGAGGAAATATGACAAAACAGGAAATGTTAAGCCATGTAGATCATACCCAGTTGAAGGCATTTGCAACATGGGAAGATATTAAAACATTGTGTGAGGAAGCGATTGAATTTCAGACCGCATCTATTTGTGTGCCACCAGCTTATATTAAACGAATTCATGATACCTATGGTGATAAAGTGAATATATGTACCGTAATTGGTTTTCCTCTTGGTTACAGTGTAACTGAAGCAAAGGTAGAAGAAACCAAGCAGGCAGTCAAAGACGGAGCAAAAGAAATTGACATGGTAGTGAATATTTCCGATGTCAAAAACGGTCTTTTTGCCAAAGTAGAAGAAGAAATTAAGGCAATTAAAGCGGCTTGTCAGGACAATATTCTGAAAGTAATTATCGAAACCTGTTATCTGACAGAAGAAGAAAAGATTGCTATGTGTAAGGCGGTAACCAATGCTAAGGCAGATTATATCAAAACATCTACCGGTTTTGGTACAGCTGGAGCAACAATAGAAGACATCAAATTGTTTAAGAAACATATCGGACCGGATGTGAAAATCAAAGCAGCCGGTGGAATCTCTACCCTGGAGGAAATGGAAGCGTTTCTGGCAGAGGGATGTGACAGAATCGGAACTTCCAGAGCCGTTGGATTACTGAAAAATGTATAATAATGGAGCAGACCATGAATATAAAAGACAGAATCAAATTGTTGCGGGAGAAAATGGCAGAAGAAAATATCGACTTTTATCTGATTCCCACCGCAGATTATCATAACTCAGAATATGTCAGTGACTATTTCAAAGTGCGGGAATATTTTTCTGGTTTTACCGGTTCAAACGGAAGTCTTGTAGTCAGTCAGGAAGAGGCCGGACTCTGGACGGATGGGAGATATTTTATTCAGGCCGAAAAGGAGCTTGCAGGAAGTGATATTATCCTGTTTCGGATGATGGAAGAGGGCGTTCCTACAATTCCGGAATATTTAACGGAGCAGATGGAAGAAGGTCAGACACTTGGCTTTGACGGCAGGGTAATCAGCTGCGCTTATGGTAAGAAGTTAGAAAAGGCATTGGAGAACAAGCAGATAGCCATTTGCTATGAAAAAGATCTTGCGGGCAGTCTGTGGGAAGAAAGACCTGATATGCCGGCTCATCCGGTTAAAGTTTTACCGGATGATGTTTGCGGACAAAGTGTGGGAGAGAAGCTTGCCAGAGTCAGAGAAGGTATGCAGAAAGAAAAATGTAGTGCACATCTTTTGAGTAAGTTAGACGATTTGATGTGGCTTCTTAACATTCGGGGGAGTGATGTGGAATGTAATCCGGTAGCACTTTCCTATGGATTCCTTACGATGAATGAATGTTATCTTTTTATACAGGAAAAAGCAATTGATGAGGAACTGAGAACTCATGCAGCAAAGTGGTCCGTAACATTAAAGGATTATAATGATATTGAAGAATTCTTGCGAAATTTTTATAATGGAAACAAAAAAGACAATCGTGTTTTACTGGATGACCAAAATGTAAACTATTCTTTGTACCGTATTTTGCAGGAAAAAGTTGAGGTTGTGACAGGTGAAAATCCAAGTGAACTTTTAAAGGCGAAGAAAAATCCAGTGGAACTTGCCAATATGCAGGAAGTTTATCTGAAAGACAGCGTGGCACTGACGAAATTTATTTACTGGTTGAAAAAGAATATTGGTAAAATGCCGATTACCGAATATTCCGCAGCTATGTATCTGGATGATTTAAGAAGAAAGACAGATGGCTTTTTGGATTTATCTTTTCCAACAATAAGCGGTTACAAAGAAAATGCGGCTATGATGCACTATGAAGCAACGGCGGAAAGTCACAAAGAATTAAAGCCCGAAGGAATGTTGCTTGTGGATTCCGGTGGGCAGTATCTGGGTGGTACAACAGATGTAACTAGAACGATTGTACTTGGTAAAATCAGTGAAGAAGTTAAGAAACACTTTACTGCTGTGACAATCGGAATGTTAAATCTTACGAATGCCCGTTTCCTGCATGGTTGTACCGGAAGAAATCTGGACATTCTGGCAAGGCAGCCATTATGGGATATGGGAATTGATTATAAGTGCGGTACAGGACACGGCATTGGCTATATTCTGAATGTGCATGAAGGACCGCAGAACATTCGCTGGCGATATACAGAAGGTACCAAAGAGGCTGTGTTGGAAGAGGGAATGGTAATTTCCAATGAGCCCGGAGTTTATATCGAAGGCAGTCACGGAATTCGTACGGAAAATATTATTGTAGCACGAAACGGTGAGAAGAATAGCGATGGTCAGTTCATGTATTTTGATACATTAACTTATGTGCCGATTGATCTGGAGGCGATTGATGTGAAGTATATGCAGCCCAAAGACATAGAACGTTTGAATGCTTATCACAGGGCGGTATATGAGAAAATTTCTCCGTATCTGGAAAAGGAAGAGAAGGATTGGCTGGCAGATGAAACAAGACCGGTAAAAATTGTGCTAAGAAATATTGACTTTTAGGGGCTTGTTTGAGATAATATAAGCGGTGTGCTGGACAAACAGTGCATACAATGCGATATAGCGGAAATCCAATGAGATTCCGTTAAATAATACAATTTTTAAGGAGGATTTCTCATGTCAACAAAGGCTAATTACAAGATTGACGAAATCGGTAAAGGTAAAGTCGGATTTTCCAAGACTCGTTCCATTATCGAAGCAGCTTTCTACGGAAACAACGTAGTAAAAGTTAACACACTGAAAGAAGCTTACAACTTAGCAAAAAATTCACCAGGTA
This sequence comes from Lachnospiraceae bacterium, assembly GCA_017623295.1. Taxonomy (GTDB): domain Bacteria; phylum Bacillota; class Clostridia; order Lachnospirales; family Lachnospiraceae; genus UBA3282. Next base: position 91,538 of record JAGAPK010000028.1, read on the forward strand.
CTGTAGTAACAGATATGCCTATCAAAGATGGTGAAACATTTGGTCTTGACAGCGATGCAAAAGTTCTGTTATTCAATGATGGTGCAGTAACAGGCCGTTATGCAGCAGCTCGTCGTATCAAAGGCGAACCTGGTGTTGATGAAACAAAACTTGATAAAGTAGTTATGGATGCTATTTACGAAACACGTTGGAAAACAATGTATCATGCAGAATGTTTCGTAGGTCTTGATCCAGAATTCATGGTAAAGGCTCACCTTTTGATTCCAGAAGGAGAAGAAAACATCCTTTACAACTGGATGATTAACTTCCAGTATATGTCTGATGAATATGTAAAAATGTACAAAAACTCCAAACCAGTTGGAGATGGTAAAGAGCCGGATATCTATATCTTCTCTGATCCTCAGTGGGCACCACACGAAGCTCCTGACGTTGATTACAGCTGCTTAAGTGATCCTCTTACTCTTTGCTATTTCGATACAAATGAGAACTGTGCAGCAATCCTTGGTATGAGATACTTTGGTGAGCACAAAAAAGGTACTCTGACAATGGCTTGGGCTCTTGCAAACAGAAATGGTTATGCATCCTGTCACGGTGGTCAGAAAGAATATATCTTAGCTGATGGTTCTAAATTCGTTGCATCTGTTTACGGTTTATCAGGATCTGGTAAATCTACATTAACACATGCAAAACATGGTGGAAAATATGAAATCAAAGTTCTTCATGACGATGCTTTCATTATTAACACAGATACATGTGCTTCCGTAGCACTTGAACCTACATACTTCGACAAGACAGCAGATTATCCTACAGGATGTCCAGATAATGAATACTTATTATCTGCTCAGAACTGCTCTTGTACATTAGATGAGGATGGAAAGATCCAGTTAGTAACAGAAGATATCCGTAATGGTAACGGACGTGCTATCAAGTCTAAATTATGGTCTCCAAACCGTGTAGACAAGATTGACGCTCCTGTAAACGCAATCTTCTGGATTATGAAAGACCCTACCATTCCTCCGGTAGTAAAATTAAAAGGTTCAGCTTTAGCTTCCGTTATGGGTGCTACACTTGCTACAAAGACATCTACAGCAGAACGTGTTGCAGCAGGTACAGATATGAACGCTCTTCGTATC
>JAGAPK010000029.1 GCA_017623295.1 Lachnospiraceae bacterium
CTGTAATTCCGCTATGGGGGAACATACAGCCTGTGCAGTAAATACATCATAAGCTCTCCTTCCACTTCTGGACATTTTGTCCAAAAGTTCTGTAAACGCAAAAAGGGCAGCTACAAACCTTTACGGTCTATAACTGCCCTTGTCATCAATTTTTTATATTGCCGCCCCTGCCCCCTTGCAATAAGTCCGAGCAGTCCGCAAAAGCAAAGGTTTATGCGCCTTGCGGAATATGAACAATTTCTCCTTATGCCTTTATATCAAAACTTGCCCCTGTCGGCGCAGATGTACCAGAAACCGCAGCTAAGAGGTTCTGCGTAACACTTTTTACATCAGTGCCAGTAGCTGATATTGTAAACGTTTCATCTTCTGTCAGCTTCTCCAACTGCGCCTTTTTCTCTGCCCGTCTCTTAGCTGCCTTTTCTTCTGAGATTTTTCTTTCCTCACGCTTTTTCTCTAATCTTTCTTTTTGTTTCTTTTCCGCATTCAATGTAGTTGAATTTTGTTTTGAACCACTGGTTCTTGTCATACCTCCGCAAGTAACAGAAGCATTCCCATCGGCATCTATTACAGTTGTAACACCATGTATCACTGCATTATCAGCTTTGGCTTGTGCAAACATTCTATTCTGTCCCGGTACTGCACCAGTTAAATTAAACTCTACTTTCTTGGCAAATTCCAGATCATTTGCCATTTTCTTTAGACATTCGCTAGAAAGATTTATTACCACTTTATTTTCATTTCCACTCATAAGACTGCTACCCGTATTAAAAGTAATCTCCGGGAACTTTTTACACAGTTTCTCATAATACTCCTGTACCCCGTCCTTGCTGTTTGCTGATGTGCCTGTCTTTACTTCTGTAGCCGCCTTACTATCCGATTTTTTTATTCTCTCCGTGTAATTTGTTGCATAACTACTATAATTATTAATCTCCATTGACATAGTAATCACCATTCCTTCCATTCAATTTATAGTTTCTACATAGTTTATCAAAACTTCCTGTCAATGATTTCACTCAAATGGTGTGAACAACGATTTTATGGGTGTGAAATCTTTCCATACATCATAATGGTAAGATTAAATCTCTTTTTATTGCCTGTATCGCTAAGCACAATATCAATATCGCCCATATACTTCTTTGCACATCTTTGGATATTGGAAATGCCAAGTCCATGTAACTTCGCGTCCTTCTTATGACTTACAGGCAATCCGGTTTCCACATCAAATACAACTTTTCCCGAATAGCTGTTTTCAATCTCTATAAAAAATAAATTGCCCTTTACAAAAGCATGCAAATAAATACTCTTTTCCCCCTCCACCTCACAGCACGCCTCTATGGCATTCTCCAGTGCGTTATCCAAAACAACACCTACATCATAAGCATCTATTTTCTGTTTTGACGGAAATATAAAATCAACATCAAATTGAATCTTCTTTTTCTGTGCTTCCTGACTTTTCTGATGAATGATAATATCCGTAATCGGATTGCCTGTCTGATAAATGAAATCCAGCCTGCTAACCGTTTCTTCCATTTTCCCGATGTAGCTTTTCAATTCTTCACTGTCTGTACCGATTATAGTTTTTACATACAATGAAATATTTGACAAATGGCTTCTCATATCATGCCTAAGTCCCCTCATATCAGCATAGATATCCTGTATTTCTGTAACTTCCTTCTGCATTTGCTGTACCTGATTTTCCAACATAATGCGCTTTCTGGTTTCTTCATTGTATTGTACAAATTTC